>JBGPPG010000124.1:0-10011 GCA_041488455.1 Gemmatimonadota bacterium | reverse complement strand
CGCGCAGCGGCTCTCGATGGTGGAGGGGGTGGCGCAGGTCGCGGTCTACGGGGCGCAGAAGTACGCCGTCCGGATCCAGCTCGACCCGGCCCAGCTCGCCTCGCGAGGCCTCGACCTGACCCAGGTGGCCCAGGCGGTCCGGGCCGAGAACGTGACGCTGCCGACGGGCGTGCTCTACGGCAGAGACCGTACGCTCACCGTGCAGGCCACGGGGCAGCTCGCCAACGCGGCCGCGTTCCGCCGGCTCGTCATCGCCTACCGCAACGGCTCCGCCGTGCACCTGGGTGACCTGGGCACGGTGCTCGATGACGTCCAGGACAACAAGGCCGCGAGCTGGTACAACGGCGAGCGCGCGATTCTCCTCGCCGTGCAGCGACAGCCGGGGACCAATACGGTCGCCGTGGCGACCGCCGTGAAGCAGGCGCTGGCGGAGATCGAGCGGGAGCTCCCGCCGACGGTGCACGTGAACATCCGGTACGACCGGTCGGTCTCGATCCAGGGCGCGGTGAGCGACGTGCGCTTCTCGCTGCTCCTGGCGCTCGCGCTGGTCGTGCTCGTGATCTTCCTGTTCCTGCGGAACGTGGTCGCGACGCTGATCCCCAGCCTGACGCTGCCGATGGCGATCGTGGGGACGTTCTCGGTGATGGCGCTGCTGGACTTCAGCCTCGACAACCTGTCGCTGATGGCGCTCACGCTGGCCGTGGGCTTCGTGGTGGACGACGCGATCGTGATGCTCGAGAACATCGTCCGGCACCTGGAGATGGGGAAGCCGCCGATGCAGGCGGCGCTGGACGGCGCGGCGGAGGTCGGCTTCACCATCGTGTCCATGACGCTGTCACTCGCGGCCGTCTTCATTCCGCTCCTGTTCATGGGGGGCATCATCGGCCGGCTGTTCCGGGAGTTCGCGATCACGATCACCGCCTCGATCCTGGTGTCCGGCCTGGTGTCGCTCACCCTCACCCCCATGCTCTGCAGCCGGTTCCTGAAGCCGGCGGGGGAGGTGAGCCACGGACGCTGGTATCGCGCGACCGAGGAATGGTTCCAGCGGATGCTCGCGGGGTACGAGCGGAGCCTCGACTGGGTGATGCGGCACCGGCCGCTCACGCTGGTGTTCTCGGTGGTCTGCCTGGCGCTCACGGTGGTGCTGTTCGTGCTCATCCCCAAGGGGCTCTTTCCGAGTGACGACACCGGCCTGCTCCAGGGAACGACGGAGGCCGGGCAGGGCGTGTCGTACACCGAGCTGGTGCGGTTGCAGCAGCAGGCGGCCGCCCTGGTGCTCGCGGACAGCAACGTCGAGGGCTACCTGTCGTCGGTAGGCGCCGGCGGGCCGGCCGGCGCCAGCAACCAGGGGCGGCTGTTCATCGCGCTCAAACCGGCCGGCAAGCGGCCGCCCGCGGACGTCATGGTGGCGGAGCTGTCGCGCCGGTTGTCACGCATTGCGGGGCTCAACGTCTTCATCCAGAACCCGCCCAGCATCCGGATCGGCGGCCGCTCCGCCAAGTCGCTGTACCAGTTCACGCTCCAGGGCAACGACGTCCAGACGCTCTACCGCGGGGCCCAACAGCTCCTCGCGAAGCTCCGTCAGCTTCCGCTCCTCACCGACGTGACGACCGACATGCTCAACGCCAATCCGCAAGTGACGGTGCGGATCGATCGCACCCGGGCGGCGGCGCTCGGCGTGACGCCGGCGGCGATCGAGCACGCGCTGGCGACTGCCTACAACAGCCAGCAGGTCTCGACGATCTATACGACCAGCAACGAGTACTGGGTGCTCATGGAAGTGCTCCCTCAGGCCCAGCTCGATGAGAAGGCGCTGGCCGGGCTCTACATCGAAGGGGCGAACGGCAAGCTGGTCCCGCTGCCGGAGGTCGCCGGATTCGAGCGCGGCGTGGGCCCGCTCAGCATCGCGCATTCCGGGCAGCTCCCGTCGGTGACCATCTCCTTCAATCTGCCCCCCAACGGCTCCCTGGGCACCGCCGTCGCGGCGGTGAACCGGCTCGCGCAGCAGACGCTCCCACCCAGCATCACGACCGGGTTTGGCGGTACGGCCCAGGCGTTCCAGTCGTCACAGCAAGGGCTGGGGACGCTGCTCCTGGTCACCGTGTTCGTCATCTACGTCATCCTCGGCATTCTCTACGAGAGCTTCATCCACCCGATCACGATTCTGACCGGGCTCCCCTTCGCGGCGTTCGGCGCGCTGCTGGCCCTCACGGTCACCCACGTGGAGCTCGACGCCTACGGCTACGTCGGGGTGATCATGCTGATCGGGATCGTGAAGAAGAACGCGATCATGATGATCGACTTTGCGGTAGCGGAGGAGCGGCGGGGCCACCTCACGCCGGCGCAGGCGATCGTGCGCGCGGCGAGCGTGCGGTTCCGCCCGATCATGATGACGACCGTCGCCGCGATCGCCGGCAGCCTGCCGATCGCGATCGGCGTCGGCGCGAGCGCCGCCTCCCGGCGTCCCCTCGGCGTGGTGGTGGTCGGGGGACTGGCCGTCTCGCAGATCGTGACGCTCTTCGTCACTCCGGTGTTCTACACCTACCTCGACGAGCTCCAGGCGTGGCTCTCACGCCTGGGCGACCGGCTGCCGTGGGGCGCCGAGCGCGGCGTCGAGCATCCCGCCCTCGATTCCGGCGGCTGAGGCCATAACCGTGACCACCCTGTTCATCCAGCGGCCGGTCATGACGAGCCTGGTCATGATCGCCATCCTCTTCTTCGGGATCATGGCCTACCGGCAGCTGCCGGTGAGCGATCTCCCGAACGTGGACTTCCCCACGATCACGGTGACGGCCAGCCTGCCGGGTGCGAGCCCGGCGACGATGGCGGCGACCGTCGCCACCCCGCTCGAGAAGCAGTTCTCGACCATCGCGGGGATCGACAACATGACGTCCACGTCGAGCCTGGGGCAGTCGCAGATCGTCATCCAGTTCGCGCTCGACCGGAACATCGACGCCGCCGCGCAGGACGTGCAGGCGGCGATCACCCAGACGCTGCGCACGCTGCCGCAGGGGATCCTCCCGCCGTCGTACCAGAAGACGAACCCGGCCGACGCGCCGATCCTGACGCTCGCGCTCACCTCGGACGTAGTGCCGCTCTCGGCTCTGGACGAGTACGGCGAGACCACCATCGCGCAGCACTTGTCGATGGTGAGCGGGGTGGCCCAGGTGCTGGTCTATGGCGCGCAGAAGTACGCCGTAAGGATCCAGCTGGATCCGGCGCAGCTCGCCTCCCGCGGGCTGGGGCTCGAGGACGTCGCCGCGGCGGTGGGCAACCAGAACATCAATCTGCCCACCGGCGTGCTCTGGGGGCCGAAGACCGCGCTCACGGTCCAGGCCACCGGGCAGCTGGAGAACGCCGACGCGTTCCGCGAGCTGATCGTCGCCTTCCGGAACGGTGCGCCGGTGCACCTGCGCGAGCTGGGCCGGATCACCGACGACGTGCAGAACAACAAGACGGCCAGCTGGTACGGGGCGTCACGGGCCATCGTCCTCGCGGTGCAGCGGCAGCCGGGCACGAACACGGTGGCCGTGGCGCAGCGGGTGCAGGCGGCACTCAAGCAGGTGCAGGCGGAGATCCCCCCGGGTGTCAAGGTGGAGACGCTCTACGACCGGTCGGAGACGATCCAGGCATCGGTGCACGACGTGACCTTCACGCTCGAGCTTACGCTCGCGCTGGTCGTGCTCGTGATCTTCCTGTTCCTGAGGAACCTCTCGGCGACCGTGATCCCGAGCCTCGCGCTCCCGATGTCCATCATCGGGACGTTCTCGGTGATGTACCTGCTGGGCTACAGCCTCGACAACCTGTCGCTCATGGCGCTCACGCTCGCGGTGGGCTTCGTGGTGGACGACGCCATCGTGATGCTCGAGAACATCGTCCGCCATCTGGAGATGGGGAAGGGCAAGCTGCAAGCTGCGATCGACGGCGCAGGCGAGGTCGGCTTCACCATTCTCTCGATGACGCTCTCGCTCGCCGCGGTGTTCATCCCGATCCTCTTCATGGGCGGGATCATCGGCAAGCTGTTCCATGAGTTCGCGGTCACCATCGGGGTGTCCATCCTCGTTTCCGGGTTCGTGTCCCTCACGCTCACACCGATGCTGAGCAGCCGCTTTCTGCGCTCACAGCACGAGGGCGGACACGGACGGCTGTACACGGTGACCGAGCGGGCCTACGAGCGCGTGCTGGCCCGGTACGAGGCGAGCCTCGCGTGGGTGATGCAGCATCGCGGGGGAACCCTAGTCTTTTCGGCGGTGATCCTGGCCGCGACCGCCTGGCTCTTCTGGGCCATCCCGAAGGGGCTCTTCCCTTCGGACGACACAGGACAGCTGCTCGCCACCACCGAGGCCGCCGAGGGCGTCTCCTTCGACGCGCTGGTCGAGGCGCAGCGGGAGGTGGCCGCGGTCGTGGCCCGGGATCCGGACGTACGGTCGGTGACGTCCTCCGTAGGGACCACGGCTGCGGCGAACCAGGGCCAGCTGACGATCGATCTGAAGCCCCTGAGCCAGCGCCACCGGAGCGCGGACCAGATCGAGCGCGACCTGACCGTCGCGGTGCAGACGGTGCCCGGCATCACGGTCTACGTCCAGAACCCACCGGCGATCTCGATCGGCGGGCTCGCGTCCAAGAGCCTGTACCAGTACACGCTCCAGAGCGGCGACATCACGACGCTCAACCGGTCGGCCGGGGCGCTCGAGGCCCGGCTGCGTCAGCTTCCCGACCTTAGCGACGTAACGAGCGACCTGCTGATCGAGAATCCCCAGGTGACGGTGGACATCGACCGGGAGCACGCCGGGCAGCTGGGCGTCTCCGCCGAGGAGATCGAGAACACGCTGTACGATTCGTTCGGCCAGCGTCAGGTGTCCACGATCTACACCTCGACCAACGAGTACTGGGTGGTGATGGAGCTGCTGCCCCAGTACCAGCAGGACGTGCCGTCGCTCCAGTCGCTCTGGGTCCGCTCGTCCGACGGCACGCTCGTGCCGCTCAGCGCCGTCGCGACGTTCCACACCGGCGTGGGGCCGGTCACGGTGAACCACTCGGGGCAGCTGCCGTCGGTGACGATCTCGTTCGACCTCGCCCCGAAGACGTCGCTGGGGACGGCGGTGGCCGCGGTGGAGCGCGAGGCCGCGCAGGTCGTCCCGCCCGCGGTGGCGGCCAGCTTCTCGGGCACGGCCCAGGCGTTCATGACGACGCAACAGGGCATGGTCCTGCTGCTGGTGCTCGCGATCTTCGTGATCTACGTGATCCTGGGAGTGCTGTACGAGAGCTTCGTGCACCCGGTGACGATCCTCACCGGACTGCCGTTCGCCGCGTTCGGCGCGCTGGTGACGCTGATGGTCTGTGGGCTGGACCTCGACGTCTACGGGTTCGTCGGGATCGTCATGCTGATCGGGATCGTGAAGAAAAACGCGATCATGATGATCGACTTCGCGCTGGAGGCGGAGCGGGCCGGGGCCAAGAGCCCCGAGGCAGCCATCCTGGAGGCCGCGAGCGTCCGGTTCCGTCCCATCATGATGACCACGATGGCGGCGCTGATGGGGGCGATTCCGATCGCGGTGGGATGGGGCGCCGGCGCCGCGACCCGCCGGCCGCTTGGCGTGGCGGTCGTGGGCGGACTCGCGTTCTCCCAGCTGGTGACGCTGTACGTGACGCCGGTGTTCTATACCTACTTCGACGAGCTTCAACAGCGCCTGGTGCGCCCCCGCGTCCAGCGGCCGACCGAAGGCGGAGACGCCGCGCCCGTGACGGCCTAGGGCATTGCGACAACCGCAACCACTACAACTGCACACCACAGAGACACAGAGGCACAGAGAAAGACGACTTTAGTGGGTGCGCCGCCGAACATTGAGGTGCCAGACTGCGTGACCACCACAAACGGCTGTTGCTTCCTCTGTGCCTCTGTGCCTCCGTGGTTTGCAGTTGCAGTTATTGTGTCGGCACTCGCACCAGCTCGATCACCTGGCTGATCCGGCGTGCCCGGGTCCGCTGCTTGTCGGTGACCCAGAAGACGCGCCAGAGCCAGGCCAGGCGCATCTCCCGGTGCAGGCGGCGCGCCTCCTCGAGCATCGACCGCTCCTCCACCACGTTCCAGCCATACGGCCGGAAGAAGCCCGCGCCTTCGGCCGGCCCGAAGTGCATCGGCGCCGTGCCGCCGGCACCGGTGACCTTGCGGTACTTGCGCTGCATGTACTTCAGGATCCAGGGTGAGGCCAGCTCGGTCATCCACCGGGCGAACGTCGGCGGCGTGTGGAGGTCCGTCGCGAGCCCGGCGACCTGCTCCGCCGTGAGATAGGCGAGCAGCCCCTCCGTGACGACGGCGACCTGTCTCGCTTCGGCGCCGAGCCGGGCGAACAGCGCCCGGCGGCCGGCCAGATCGGTGAGATCGAGCCGCACGCGCTCGAGCGTGCAGCGGGGCTGCTCGCCCCGCATCTGCTCCTCTTTGTAGTCCGTGATACCCGGCAGATCTACCTCGACCCATCGGAGCCCCCGTGGCAGATCCATCCGGTAGGGGCGGGTGTCGAGCCCGGCGGCGAGGTTGAGCACGAGATCGGCTCCCCCCGCCACCGCCCGCAGGATCATCTCGTCCAGCACCGCCGTGCGCACAATCATGGCCCAGGCCATGCCTGAGCCGTGTCGGAGCGAGCGTACGATCTCCTCGCCCTGCACACCGGCCAGCCGCCGCGCGTACGGGTCGCGGAAGTGAGCGTCCGGGCGCTCTGTCTCCATCGCCCGGTACACCGCGACCCAGCGCGCGGTATCGGAGATGTGCTCGACCGTCACTGGACCGTGAACGGCAGGGTGTACTGCGTGCGGTCCCACTGGAGCTTCAGCACACCACCGCTGCTTCCCTTGGGATCGATCGCGATGGTGAACGTCTCCACCGGCTGAGGCAGCGACTCGGTCGCGAGGTCAACTTTCGCGAAGTCCTTGGCCGCGTCGTAGGCGGTGCCCCATTGGCCGGTCTCCGAATTGATGATGAGCTTGGCGCCGTTCTTCGACGGTACCGACCAGAGGGTGTAGCTGCCCTTCGGGATCGTCGTTCCACCGACCTTGAGATCCGCATCGGTGGTGAACCCGGTCGCGGCGTTGGCGCCGGTGCGCCAGACCTGGTCCCAGGGCACCACGACGCCGAAGATCTCGCGGCCCCGCTTGTGGGGGCGGCCGTAGTCGATCAGCAGGTGCGCGCTCCCGATCGTCGCCCGCACCGTGTCGCGGGGCGAGAGCTGGCCCATCGGATGATCCGCGGCATCGCGCGCCGCGAAGTCTTTAAGCGCCCGGTCCACGTCCGCGCTGGCGACCCGGGTGACGACCACCTTGTTGGTGGTCTCCCGACCGTCGAGGACGAGCATGCGGCCGTCCTTGTCCACCTTCGCGTGTGCGAGGGGACCGAAGTAGCTGTAGTCCATCGCGCCCGGACCGCGCCGGACGGCGTAGGTCGGGTAGGCCTGGTTGCCGCCGATCGGCACGATCTGGAACGAGAGGCTGTCCTTGCCCGACCGCGCCAGATGGAGGAACATCTGCTCGTAGAGCGCGTAGGAGGCGCTGCTGAAGGGCATCGCGCCCGGCTCGACGGCGACCGCGAGCGTCTGCGTGCTGTCAGCAAGATGCACCTTGGTGATCGCGGAATCCTTGCTGAAGACCATCTCGCCCGAGAAGGCGGGGGCGTCGGGCGCCGGAACCGCGGGCTTCACGGTTACGTCGATGCGGGCCACGGTCTGGTCGGGATTGAGCGTCGCGACGAAATGAATCCGCCGCGTGCGGGGCACCCGCGCAGCGAGGTCGGTCTCGAGCCGGGTGGGCGTGCGGGTGAACTGCTCGACGACCAGGGTGTCGTTCCCGAGGCTCGTGATGAAGGCACCACGGTCGGTCCGGCCCTGGGCCGGGAGCGTCGCGGGAAGCAACGCCAGAAGTAGCAGGGTGAGGATGGTTCGGGGCATGGGGTCGTGGTCCGGGTCGGAGGGGATCGTCCGCTCGCGGCAAGGGTACACGGGAAACGCCGCGAGGCAAGGTCTCCTACGGGCCGGGCCGACGGGCGGTTTCGTCGCCGGCGATCGGCTGCCGCTCAGTCGTCATCGGGGCGGGTGCGTCGGGTGTGCTTGAGAGCGGAGCGCCGGCGTTTCGCCTCCTGCCGCGCCGCCTTGGCCGACGCCGGCGGGCGGGTGCGCTTGCGGCGCTTGGGCACCGCGAGCGCCGCGGCGACGACAGTTTGGAGTCGCTCGGTGACCGCTTCCCGGTTTCGGAGCTGGCTGCGGAACGCGCCGGAGACGAGCCGGAGCCGCCCGGCCGAGTCGAGCCGCGGACCGAGTCGGGCGAGGAGTCGGGCCCGTTCCGCGTCGCGCAACGCGGTCGAGGCGGCGACGTCCCACACGACCTCGATCCGGGTTGACGAGGTGTTGACGTGCTGGCCGCCGGGGCCGCTCGAGCGGGAGGCGCGGTAGGCCAGCTCGCCGAGCGGGATGCGCACGGCGGATGTGACCTCGAGAAAGCCGTCGGGCATGCTCAACGGTAAGCCCGCGCGCGCGTCGCGCCAAACCGCTTCCCCCTTCGAAGGAGCGCATTACGTTACTGCCATGCCGACGCTCACGCTCCTCGAGGAGCATCTCACCGGATTCCGCCGCGTCCTCCTTGGCTACTCGGGCGGCGTCGATTCCGGGCTGCTTGCGGTCGCCGGCCGGCGAGCGCTCGCACGCGAGCGCTTTCTGGCCGTGATCGGCCGGAGCGCGTCGTATCCCGCGGCCCAGTGGCGTGCGGCGATCGACCTCGCGCGCGGGTTCGACGTCCCGCTCCTCGAGCTGGAGACCCGCGAGCTGGACGACCCACGGTACGTCGAGAACACCCCCGACCGCTGCTACTTCTGCAAGACCGAGCTGTGGACCCGCCTGGGTGACGTCGCGCGGGACCGCGGCTTCGACGTCGTCATCGACGGGACCAACGCCGACGACCTCGGCGAGCACCGGCCGGGTCTCAGGGCGGCGGACGAGCGCGGCGTGCGCTCCCCGCTCGCCGAGCTGGGCTGGACCAAGGCGGACGTACGTGCGGCCGCGCGTGACCTCGGACTGCCGATCTGGGACGCGCCCGCCGCGCCGTGTCTCTCCAGCCGGATTCGCTACGGTCTTCCCGCGACACGGGAGCGCCTAGCCCAGGTAGAGCAGGGCGAGGCGTATCTCCGGGCCCTGGGCATCACCGGGGACCTTCGGGTGCGCCACCACGGGCACGCGGCGCGAATCGAGATGGAGCCGGAGCAGCACGAGCGCCTCCGGGCCGGCTGGGAGGCGGTTGCCGCCTTCTTCGCCGAGCTGGGCTTCGTGTCGGTCGAGCTCGATCCCCGCGGCTACCGGCGGGGCCGCCTCCTCGCTGTGCTGGCCGAGCCCGGCCGCTGATGCGCCTGTTCGTCGCGCTGCCCATCCTGGAGCCCGCCCTCGGAGTGGTCGTGGGGCTGCTCGACCGTCTGCGTGCCTCCGACTGGCCCGTGCGGTGGGTTCGTCCCGAAGGTATCCATCTGACGCTCAAGTTCTTTGGCGAGGTCGCACCCGAGCGCCTCGAGGTGATCGAGGAGGCGATCCGGTTCGCCGCGGCGGGCACGGGCTCCATTCCGATGCGCCTGGCGACGCTTGGAGCATTCCCGACGCCGACCCGGCCGCGCATCCTGTGGCTCGGGCTGGAGGCGCCGCCGGCTCTCGAGCTGCTGCAACACCGGCTCGAGCGCGGGGGCGAGAATATCGGCTTCCCGCCGGAAGGGGCGCCGTTCCAGCCGCACGTCACGTTGGGCCGCATGCGGGAGGGGCACCGCCTTCCGCCGCGCTCGCTGGAGACGGCGGCCGGGGGCCATGAGAAGGTGGCGTTCCTGGCGGACCAGGTGGTGCTGTACGAGAGCATGCTGACGGCGGACGGTCCCCGCTACGAGGCCAGGGTGGTGCTGCCACTGGCCACCTGATGGGGTGCCTGGCCGCCCCCTTCCGCGCGGTCGGATGCCTGGTCGTGCTGGCCGCGCTCATCGCGGGCTGGCTCTAT
>JBGPPG010000123.1:0-10098 GCA_041488455.1 Gemmatimonadota bacterium | reverse complement strand
TCCGGGGCTCGCCCTTTGGTGCTCGCTCTTGTTCGGCGGGATCGTATCCTGTACGAGGCTTCGTCGGCGCCTCCCCCGGTCCTGGCTCAAGGGCGACCCGGAGCAGCGGTTCCTCTATCAGTCCACGATGTACCTGCAGCTGGCCTTCATCGGCTTTTCGGTCTGCGCATTCTTCCTCACGTTCGCGTGGCTCGACATCATCTACATGCTCGCCGCCTACCTCGGCGGTCTCTACATCGCCATCGGGGAGAAGCTCGGACGCTCCGGCCAGGCGGCCCCTCAGGTCGCGGTGCCGCGACGCCGCCTGCGGGGAGCCCCGGTGGATTACCGGTTCGCCACGCCTCCGCCTCTCGAGTAGTTCGCGAGCCATGACGGTTCGTACCGGCCTCAAGCAGGCGGTCGAGAGCTTGCTGATCGGTGCCGGGGTGGCCGGAGTCTCGCGCGCAAGACTCCGGCACCGCAGCCTCGTGCTGGCCTACCACAACGTCGTCCCGGATGACGCGCCGCCGATCGGCGACCGCTCGCTCCACCTGAGCCAAAGCCGCTTCGCCGCCCAGCTCGACGAGCTCGCCCGGCATGCGGAAGTCGTGCCCCTCGACCGGGCATTCAGCCGGGCCGGCGGCCGGCGGCCACGCGTGGCCATCACCTTCGACGACGCCTACCTCGGCGCCGTGACCTGGGGCGTGGACGAGCTGTCGCGTCGCGGGCTGCCAGCCACCATCTTCGTGGCCCCCGGGCTCCTCGCTGGGCACGCTTTCTGGTGGGACGCGCTGGCCGAGCCGGGGGCCGACCTGGGCCCCGACGTAAGACGCCGCGCGCTGGAGGGGCTCCGAGGACAGGATGAGGCCATCCGGAGCTGGGCCGCGGCCGCCGGGCGGCGCGCGGCCCAGCTGCCGGACTATGCGAGATCGGCCTCAGAGGACCAGCTCCGCAGGGCCGTCGCTCGCGGGTCCTTCACGCTGGGCTCCCATACCTGGAGCCACCCGAGTCTGCCCCGGCTTTCGCGCGGCGAAGTAACCGCGGAGCTCGGCACCTCGCGCGACTGGCTGATCGCCCGCTTCGGGGCGGCGTGGATCCCGTGGCTCTCCTACCCGTATGGGCACTTCTCGCCGATGGTCACCGAGGAAGCCGCCGCCGCCGGCTATCGGGGAGCCCTCGCGATCGAGGGAGGATGGATCCCCGAGGGCGCGTGGGCGCAGTACGCCGTTCCGCGCCTCAACATCCCCGCGGGGCTCTCGGCACGGGGCTTTGCCCTCCGCGCGGCCGGGCTGTTCTGCCGATGACCCCCGAGGTCCTGGTAACCGACGGAGAACAGCGCGCGGCGCTCGCCGTAGTGCGGTCGTTGGGCCGGGCCGGATATCGGCCGTTCGTCTGCTCGGTGTCGGGACGGTCCCTCGCGGGCAGCTCGCGCTTCGCCGTGGGCGAGACCGCGTTGCCGGACGCGCTCCGCGAGCCGGCGCGCTTCGGCGAGGCGTTGCTCGAGCTGGCCGGGCAGAGAAGCGCCCGCCTGGTACTCCCCAGCACCGACGCAGCGCTTCTCGCATTGCTGCCGCTTCAGGGGCGTTTCGCGACCACGAAGCTGCCCTTCGTGGACGCCGCGCGCTTCCGCCGCATTTCGGACAAGGCCCTGCTGATGGCGACGGCACCGGAGGTCGGCATCGCGGTGCCCCGCCAGTGCCCCGCCCAGGACCGGCAGGCCGCCGAGGCCGCCGTGAGAGGCGGGCTGGCCTATCCCCTCGTCCTCAAGCCTGCGCGCTCGGTCGGGGAGAGTGCGGGCCCGCGCGTGAAGCTGGGCGTGCGCCACGTCCTGCATCCGAGCCGACTGGCTGCGGCGCTGGATGCCCTGCCGGACGCGGCGTATCCCCTGCTCCTCCAGGAGCGGGTCGTCGGTCCCGGTGTCGGAGTGTTTCTCCTAGTCTGGAACGGCGAGCTCAAGGCCGCGTTCAGCCATCGCCGCATCCGGGAGAAGCCGCCCTCCGGAGGCGTCAGCGTGTATCGCGAAAGCATCGCGCTCGATCCGGAGCTGCTGGCCCGGTCACGGGCGCTGCTCGACCGTTTCGGGTGGCAGGGGGTGGCCATGATCGAGTACAAACTCGATGAGGCGAGCGGTACGCCCTATCTGATGGAGGTCAACGGCCGGTTCTGGGGATCGCTCCAGCTCGCCGTGGACGCGGGCGTCGATTTTCCAGCCCTGCTCGCGGCGCTCGCCCTCGGAGACGATCCGGAGCCGGTGATGAGCTACCGCGCCGGCGTGCGCAGCCGGTGGTGGCTGGGCGACGTGGATCACCTCCTGGCGCGGCTGCGCCGGTCGCCGGAGGAGCTGGCCCTGCCTCCGGGCACTCCCGGGAGATGGCGGGCCCTGGCCGACTTCCTGACCGTGCGGGGCGACGACCGCAACGAGATCCTTCGCCGGGACGACCCTGGGCCGTTCTTCCATGAGGCGGGACAATGGCTGCGCGGCCGATGAGACCGGGTGTCGGCATCGTCCACGTCCATACCGACTACTCGCACGACGGCAAGGACTCGGTCGAGCGGCTGCGCGAGTGGGCGATCGAGCGCGGCATCTCCTTCATCGGCCTTACGGACCATGCGGAAGATCTCTCGACCGCCCAGTTCGAGGAGCTGGTCGCGCGCTGCCGTGCAGCCTCCGATCAGCGCGTCACCCTCATCCCCGGCCTCGAGTACCGCTTCGCCGGCTACTCCGGGCTCCACCTGCTGGCGCTCGGCCTCTCGCGCCGGATCGACCCGGCCACACCCGAGGAGTTCTCGGCCCAGGCCGGCGCAGTCGCGCGCTTCACCATCGCGGCCCATCCGGGGCTCTTCCGATACCAGCTGCCGGACAGCGTGGCGCAGGCCATCGATGCGATCGAGGTCTGGAACGCGGCCTACAACACCCGTTACCTGCCGGACCCCGCAGCGCTACGCCTCCTCGAGCGCGTCCGCGCCCGGCGACCCGAGGTGGTCGGCACGGCCGGGCTCGACCAGCACGACTCCCGCAACGACCGCGGAACCCGCGTGGTCCTGCTCGACCCCCACGCGGCGGATCCGTTGGCTGAGCTCAAGGCGGGGCGGTTCGTGAACCATGGAAGCACCATGGCGTTCCCGGCCAGGAAGCCGTTCGGACCGCTCGGGCTCGCCGGCCTGACAGCACTTCGCGCGGGGCTCGACCTCGTGAACTTCGTCCACGAGCGCAGCGCCCGGGCGCTCCGCCGCGTGGCATGAGCTCGGAGCCGGGCACGCGCCCCATGGTCTCGGTTGTGGTGCCGACCTATAACCGGGCCGACCGCCTCAAGGACACCGTCGCCTCGATTCTGGCACAGACCGTTCAGCCGGCCGAAGTGCTCATCGTGGACGACGGCTCCAAGGACGACACGGCCCGGGTCTGCCGCGAGTTCCCGTCGCCGGTGCGCTACCTCTACCGGGAGAACGGTGGCAGCGCGGCTGCACGGAACACCGGGATGCGAGCGGCCAAAGGCGATTTCATCGCGTTTCTCGATGCGGACGACGTGTGGGAGCCCACCAAGCTCGAAGTGCAGCTCGCTCTCCATGCGGCACATCCGGAGATCGGCTGGTCGGCCACCAACCACTTCACCACCGACCGGGCCAACCAGCCACTGCCCGGAGTGCAGGGATTCGCCCGGGACCTCCCCGCATTCGAGGCGGCGGGGCTCGGGCCGGAAGCGTTCTTTGCCCTGGCCATGACGCGGTCGGAGATCACGGCTGCCGGCCGACGTCACGTGGCCTACACCGGCGACGCATTCGAGCTCTCGTTTTATGGAAACTTCGTCTATCCCTCGTGTGCCATGCTGCACCGGAGCGTGATGGACCGCGCGGGTCTCTTCGACGAGGCGCTCCGCTGCGCGGTGGACACCGAGTACTTTCACCGGGTGAGCGCCTACGCGCCGATCGGGATCGTGATGACCCCACTGTTCCGTTGGCGGCGGGGACCGGGTGAGACGATCGTCTCCAGCGCCAATATGGAGCAGCTCGTCCGCAACGCGCTCCTGAGCATCGATCGCGCGGCGCAGCTCCGGCAGCCTTCGTCCCGGGCACAGGCCCTCTACGTGGAGAGCCGGCGGCGATTGCTGCTCCGACTGGCGTACATCGAGCTCTCGAATCTGAATCGCGCAGCCGCTCGGCACACGATCCGGCGTGCGTGGGCCGAGGGAGCGCGCATCACGCCGAGAGCGCTCGGCATCTACGGCGCCAGCCTGCTGCCCGGGGCGGCACTGCGCGGCCTGCACCAGCTCAAGCGGAGGCTTGGCCGGTGACGGCGCTCACGGACCGGAGCAGAACCATCGCACTGATGCTCGAGTCGGATGGCCCCGGGGGAGCGGAGAACATGCTCCTTCAGTTAGCCGAGGAGCTTCACCGGCGCGGGTACGCCATTTGCCCGGTGCTGCCGGACAAGGGCCTGGGCTGGCTGGCCGCCGAGTGCAGGAAACGCGGGTTCGAGCCGGAGACGTTTTCGCTCCGCCGGCCGCTGGACTGGCGCTGCCTCCACGGGCTGATCGACGTGCTGCGCCGACGCGAGGTGGACCTGGTGCACAGTCACGAATTCACGATGGCGTTCTACGGCGCCGCCGCCGCCCGGTGGCTGCACAAGCCCCACATCATCACGATGCACGGCGGACAACGTGTGCTCTCGCATTGGCGCCGCCGGCTCGCCTTCCGGTGGTCCATGCGGCAGAGCAGCGCCGTGGCCGCGGTCTCTGGGGCTACGCGCCAACTGTTCCTCGATTCGCTGCACCTGTCCCCCGAAGCGATCACCGTAGTGCACAACGGCATCGTGCCGTCGCCCGCCGGGAATCCGGTGAGCCTCCGGCGCGAGCTGGGGCTCGCGGAGGGCGAGATCCTGATCGTTTCGGTGGGCAACCTGTACGCGGTGAAGGGACACATCGTCCTCCTCCAGGCGCTGCGCGAGCTCAAGGCGCGAACCGATCTGCCGCCCTGGCGGATCGCGCTCGCGGGACGCGGGCGTGAGACCGAGCGGCTCAAGCAGTTCGCCGCCGACCAGGGGCTCGACCGGGTCCACTTCCTGGGTCACCGGCCTGACGTCCCCGACATCCTCGCCGCGGCCGACGCCTGGGTCATGCCCTCGCTCTCCGAGGGGCTGCCCCTCGCCCTGCTCGAGGCCATGTTCGCCGGGAAGGCCATCGTCGCCTCGGCGGTCGGCGGCATACCGGAAGTGATCGAGTCCGAACGGGATGGCCTTCTGGTGCCCCCGAGCGACCCTCGAGCGCTCGCTGCCGCGTTGGCCCGGTTGATGTCGACGCCGCTGCTTCGAGCAAGCCTCGGGCGTGCCGCGCAGGAGAAAGCGACGAATCAGTTCAGCCTCGCCCGCATGACCGACGACTATGAGCGCCTGTACGCGGAGGCGGGGTGACCGGGCCCGCCAACCAGGCCGGCAAGCGCCCGAGCGTCCTCGCCGTGGCGAGCATGCCGGTCTGGCACATGCGGGACGGCTTCTCGCTGCGCACGGCCAATCTCTTGCGGGGCCTGGTGCAAGAGTGGCGCATCACGCTCGTGGCGCCGCAGGGCGAGGGCGATCCCGACGAGCCGGCCGAGCTGGGCCTCGAGCGATTCGTTTCGGTGAGCCCGGAGGCGGCTCGCACAAGCCCGCGTTGGGAGGTGGACGAGCGTCCGTTCCAACGGGCGGTGGACCTGGTCCTCGCCAACGGCCGGCCTGACGCGGCGCTCGTGTGGGGTGGCGCCGAGTTCGCCGCGATCGGCCGGAAGGGCTTCCCACCTGTTGTGCTGGACCGGATCGACTGCATGGCGCTGGCCGCCTGGCGGCAACTGGGCCTGCCCCAGACACTCCGGCTCAAGGCCAGAAGCCTAAGGGCCCTGATACATCAGCTCCGCAACGAGCGGCGCTACGTCCGGGCCTTCGAGTCCTGCGTGGTCGCCGGGCCGGAGGATGCCGCGCTGCTCCGCCGCATCTCCGGCCGGGAAAGCGTGCACGTCGTCCCCAACGGTGTCGAGATCCAGGCCCTGCGCACACCGGCCGACGAGGCGCCGGCGCCGACCATCGCCTTCACCGGCGTAATGGCGTTTCCTCCCAATGTCGACGCCGCGCACTACTTCGCGGACGCCGTGCTGCCACGGATCCGGGAGCGAGTCCCGGACGCGCGGTTTCTCATCGTCGGGCGGAACCCGACCGCCGAGGTGCGGCAGCTGGCCGACCGGCCCGGGGTCGAGGTGCTGGGCGAGGTCCCTGACATGAGCGCGGTGCTCAAACGGGTATGGGTGGCCGTGGCGCCGATGCGCACCGGTGCCGGGATCAAGAACAAGGTCCTCGAGGCGTGGGCGGTGGGCACGCCCGTAGTGATGTCGCCCGCCGCCGCGAACGGACTGTCGCTCGATCCGGCGGCGGAGGCGCTGGTCGCCGACGATCCCGCCCGCATGGCGGAGCTCATCGCCGGGCTCCTCACGGACGCCGGCAAGCGGCGCCGCCTGGGCGCCGCCGCTCACCGCCTGGCCATGGCCCACGCCTGGGAGAGCGCCGCGAAGGAGATCTCGAGACTGCTCCACAACGCCAGCCGGCCCGCGTGACCCCCGTACCTGCGCCTGCCCGGCGCGGAGCCTTCATCGCCATCCTCGGGCTGGCGTTCATCGGCGCGATGACGCTGACGCCCCAGCCGCAGAACGTCGAGCGTGTGGCCCAGACCCCTCTCTGGTGTCTGCTCTGCGGTGATCTCGCGGGGATGGACATCATCCTCAACCTCATTCTCTTCGTCCCGTTCGGCTTAGGCCTCCGGCTGGCCGGCTGGCCGAGGCGGCGCGTGCTGCTCGCCGCCTTCGCCACCACGTTCCTCGTGGAGCTCACGCAGTACTTCTTCATCGTCGGGCGGGACGCGAGCCTCAGTGACATCATCACGAACACGACCGGCGGGCTCGTGGGCATGCTGCTGGCCGAGCGGTTTCCGCTGGCGCTCTGGCCCGCCCCACGGGTCGCGCGATGGCTGGCGGCATCCGCGGGAGCGGTGTGGCTCCTCGTCCAGGGGGTGACGGCGTGGGGCGTGGGCGTAGCGTTGCCCCAGCGCCCGTTCTGGGGCCAGCTGGCCCCCGAGCTGGGACAGTTCGAGCTGTTCCGGGGCAAGGTGATCGAGGCGAAGCTGGCCGGCGAGCCGATGCCCTCGGCCCGGCTCGCCGACACACCGGCCATCCGGACGCGCCTGTTGGCGGGAGAAGGCATCGAGGCGCAGGCGGTGTCCGGGCCTCGGACCGCGCGCCTAGCCCCGATCGTGAGCGTGTTCGACGAGAGACAGCAGGAGGTCATCCTCCTCGGCCAGCGCGGCACGGATCTGGTCTTCCGGATCCACACGCGCGCCTGGTCGCTCGGACTCCGGGGGACTGCCCTGAGCCTGCAGCACGCGCTTCCCGCCGACTCCGGCCGGCCGCTCACAGTGAGCGGGCACCTGCACGACGGGTATCTGGAAGCCACCGCCGACACCGGCTCCGGACCGATCACGCGCGCGCTCGCGCTCTCCCCCAGCTGGGGTTGGAGCTTGCTGCTCCCGTTCGAGGACTACGCGTTCGGCGAAGACGCGCGCTTGCTCACCGCGCTGTGGCTGGCGGGACTGCTGCTCCCGGCCGGCTACTGGACCGCGCGGAGCCTGCCGGGGACGGGATCGCCCCTGACCGGCCCCCTTCTCCTCGGCCTCCTAGTAGCGGCCGGCCTGGCGGGCGTCGCCGCATTCTTCCGGCTGCCGCCGGTCCATTGGAGCGAATGGGCGGCCGCGGCCGGGGGGGCCGGCGGGGGCTGGGTGCTTGGAAGGGGCAGCGTCCGGTGACCCGGCCCCGGGTATCGGTCGTCGTCCCAGTATTCAACAAGTCCCCGTTTCTGCCCGCCACCCTGGATTCGATCGTGGCCGCCGTACGCTCGTATGGCGACGCCGAGCTCATCGCGGTCGATCACGGATCGACCGACGGATCTCGTGAGCTGCTCGCATCCCGCTACCCGCAGGACGTGCGGATCCTGGATCTGAGGGGCGGCACCATCGCCACCGTCCGTAATCGGGGCGCGCGCGCGGCGACCGGCTCGGTGCTGAGCTTTATCGACGCCGACTGCGTGATCCCCCCCGACTATCTCGTGAGCGTCTCCGAGATCCTCGCCACAACCGGCGCCGGTGCCACTGGGGCGGAGGTCGTGCCGCCGGCGTCCCCCAGCTGGGTGGAGGACGTGTGGTACCGGCTGCACCGCCGCGCCGAAGATGGGGAGCAGGAGTGGATCGGGTCGGCCAACCTGGTGGTCGTGCGCGAGGCGTTCGACGCGGTGGGAGGGTTCGACGAGCGGCTCGTGACCGGCGAGGACACGGAGCTGTGCCAGCGCCTGAGAGGCCGGGGCTACCGCATCTACGAATCGAAGCGGCTCAGCGCGGTTCACCTCGACAACGCAAAGACGGTGCGCGCGTTCTACCGGAAGGAGATCTGGCGCGGGCTGGGGATGTTCGGCACCGTGCGGCCGGGAGCAATCGACAAGCCGACGGTGATGACCGTCGTGCACATAGCCCTGTGGGCGGCGGCGATCGTCGTGCTGGCGACGGCTCCCTGGACCTGGCCGGCTCGTCTGGCCGTGGCGGTGGGTCTTGTCGTCGCCGCACCGGCCGCCACGCTGCTCTACCGCGCGCGCGCCGCCAGGAGCCTGGGCCGGCCCCTTCACGCGCTTCTGTTGTACGAGGTGTATTATGCCGCGCGCGGAGCCGCGATGGCGCGGCTCCTGTTTCGGGGGGAGAAGAGCTAGATCGCGGCGGACGACCCCTGGAGGGCGCCGCCGAGTGCCCGGAGCGCCTCGTCACCGTAAAACAGCTTGATGTACTTGGCCTGCTGGTTGCTGAGCCGCCGGACCGCCCAGGACAGATGCACGAAGTGCGGCTCGTGGGGCGCCACCAGCGGGTGCATCCCGCATTCCTCCGGCAAATGATTGCCCTTGCGGGTGTTGCAGCTGCTGCAGGCGGTGACGACGTTGGTCCATTCGTTGTCGCCCCCGCGGGAGAGCGGCACGAGATGGTCGCGAGTGAGGCACTCGCGGTGGCGCAAGTCGGCCTGGCTGCGGTGACAGAACTGGCAGCGGTAGCCGTCGCGGGCAAAGAGGAACGTGTTGGTGACCTGACGACGGAAGCGACGCGGAACGTGGACGAAACGAACCAGCCGGATGATCGCAGGTTTGGGAAGAGCGAGTCGTTCGCTGCGGACGACATCGTTGCCGTCCGCCTCGACGATCTCAGCCTTCCCTTCGATCACCAAGCGCAGCGCCCGCCGCACCGGGACCATCGTGAGGGGTTCGAAGGACGCATTGAGCGCAAGGCACCGCACGAGAATCTCCTCGTAACCGCAAGAGCCAACGAATCCTAACTCTCTTCGTCCGCACCGGGCAAGGGACCGTGCCCTAGCGCAGCATACCCTCGATCCGCTTGGCGACCGCGTGCCGGAGCCGTTCGCTCCGCGTGATCACCAGCACCGTATCGTCCCCGGCGAGCGTTCCCATCACCTCGTTCCATCCGGCCTGGTCCATCGCGGCGGTGACTGCCCCGGCTGAGCCGGTGGCGGTCTTGAGGATGAGGAACGGACCCACGCCATCCACGCTCACGACCAGGGCGGGCAGCACATGGCCGAGGTCGGGCTTCAGATTGCCGTCGGTGGGGTGCGCGTAGTAGGCGCCATGCTGAGGGTCGGTCAGCTTGGCCAGACCCAGCTCGCGGATGTCCCGCGACAGCGTAGCCTGAGTCACGGCGTAGCCCTCCGTCGAGAGCGCCTGCCGGAGATCTTCCTGGTTGTGAATGCGCCGCTCGCGGACGATCTTGAGGATCGCCGCCTGACGCTGGACCTTCATCCGCCGCCCCCCTGGAATACCTGCCGCCCTCCGACGTAGGTCGCCACCACTGCCCCCGTTCCGCTGTTCATGACCTGCTCCGCCGGCGAATCACCGGCCCGAAGCCGGATGACCACTGCATCCCCCCACTTGCCGGCGGCAAGGCTGCCGACCTCGCCCTCGAGCCCGAGGGCCCGCGCGCCCAAGCGCGTGACGAGCGCGAGCGTGTCCTCCCAGGATAGCCCGGCGAGCGTGCGCGCAGCCCGGGCGTCGGCCAGCAGATC
>JBGPPG010000122.1:0-10220 GCA_041488455.1 Gemmatimonadota bacterium | reverse complement strand
TGCGGCAGCTTGCCCGAGCCCACGAACTTGATGACCCCCTGGATGCTGTTGACGACGTGCAGGGCCTCCTGGCTCATCTGCATCTCGACCAGCACGTACCCGGGGTACAGCTTCCGCTCGACGTTGACCTTCTTGCCGTTCTTGATCTCGATGACTTCCTGCACCGGCACGAGCGCCTGGCGGATGAGCTTCTGATCATCCGGCCGGGGATCGTCCTCGATCCGCTTGGCCAGAAGGTTCCGCACCTTGTTCTCGTGCCCTGCCGTGGTCTGGATCGCGTACCAGCGATAGTCCATGTCCGTCACCGGACCAGGGCCGCGACCCCGTCCACCAGGATCTTCTGCAGGACCCAGTCGAGCAGGCCGATCGCCACGCCCAGCGCGATCGAGAGCACCACGATCATGCGGGTGGCCTTGATCAGCTCGGGCCGGCTGGGCCAGGTCACCTTCTCGAGCTCGGCCCGGACCGCCTTGAGAAATCCACCCGCCTGCGCCACCACGCCGGCGAGCCGGCCGACCGGTGCCGCGGTTTGCGCTTCACTGCTCACTTCGACTCCTTGTGCACCCGGTGCTGGTCGCAGCGGGGGCAGTACTTCCGGTATTCGACGCGCTCCGGGTGCTTCCGCCGATTCTTATCCTGGAAAAAGTTTCGGTTCTTACACTCGGTGCACTCGAGAATGATCTTGTCGCGGGGCATCGGGAGCCTTTAGCCGTTAGCCTTTAGCCTTGAGCCGTTAGCGTCTAACCGTCAGCGGATCACCGCAGAGCCGCGCGCCACCGGAACGAGCTAACGGCCAATAGCTGACGGCTAACGGCTCCCCACCAAGCTCGCGACCGGGATCGAACCGGTGACCTCATCCTTACCAAGGATGCGCTCTACCGACTGAGCTACGCGAGCGAACCGCTCAACCGATAAGCGGGCGACGGGACTCGAACCCGTGACCCTCAGCTTGGAAGGCTGACGCTCTACCAACTGAGCTACGCCCGCGTGTCCCTGCTGCCTTGCGTCCCGCCCGCCGCGACCGCCCCGCTCGAGTGGTGGGGGTAGGATTCGAACCTACGTAGGGCGAAGCCCGGCAGATTTACAGTCTGCTGCCATTAGCCACTCGGCCACCCCACCCAAGCCGCTCCACTCACCCTTTCGAGACAGAACCCCGCCGCCCTGGCGGGGTTCGGTCACGTCGTCCTGCGGGCGTTCGGCATCACCGAGCTGACGAGGGGAATCGAACCCCTAACCCCCTGTTTACAAAACAGGCGCTCTGCCAATTGAGCTACGTCAGCCAAAGCAGGCCGAAAAGAGCAGACCCATATGATAGACGGTGATTTAGCGCACGTCAACAGGGTCGCGCATCAATTGACCTGCCGATCCATTATCCGGGGGCCGGCAGCCGGGTCTGGACGATCTGGACCGCCCCGTCCTTCCCGTACCGGACCTCAAAACTGTGCTTCCGGAGCAGGTCCCGGATCCGGTCGGCCTCGGCGAAGTTGCGCCGCCGCCTTTCTGCTACCAGGACCTCGGCCCACCGGCGAGCCCAGAGCTGCCGACCCTCCAAGTCCGGCGGGGGCACCTCGGGCGGGGTGGTCAGGACCCCGTCTTCTGACACGACCCCGTCCTGCGCCGCTGGCGTCGAGGCTCCGACGCCCCCGGCGTCGATCCGGACTGTCTGGCTCCGTGCGGTCGGCGCTACGTCCAGCACCTGCTCCACCAGCGCCCAGGCATCCCGAAGGAGCGGGCCCACCTTGGCCCCTGCATCCATGAGCCGGTTGCCCTCCGGCAGCAGCCCGTCAAAAACCGCCGCCACGGCCTGCGGGGCGTTCAGGTTGTCGTCTAGTGCGGCCGCGAACCGCTCCCGGAACCGCTCGGCTACCTGGCTGCTCTCCGGGTCCTCCACCCCAGCGGCCACCTCGGGGGCGGCGGCGAGGCGGTCCCGGAACCGGCCGAGCCTGGCGGAGCCCTGGGCCGCGGCCGCGAGCGCGTCATCGCTCCAGTCCAGCTTCTGCTGGTAGTGGGTCTGGAACATCAGCAGGCGGATCGCGCCCGCGTCCACCCCCTGCTCCCGGAGGTCTCGGGGCGTGAGGACGTTGCCATACCGTTTGGACATCTTGGTCCCGCCGATGTCCAGAAATTCTCCGTGGAGCCAGCAGCGCGCGAACTCGGGTTTCCCGGTGTGGGCGCAGCTCTGCGCGATCTCGTCTTCATGGTGCGGAAAGATCAGGTCCACGCCGCCCGCGTGCAGATCGAGCACGTCTACACCCCATTTCTTCCCGATCAGCTCGAGCGCCATGGCGGAGCACTCGAGGTGCCAGCCCGGCCGGCCCCGCCCGAAGGGCGCGTCCCAGGCGGCCCCGACCGCTTCGTCCTCCGGCTTGGCCGCCTTCCATAGCACGAAGTCGCGCGCGTCTTCCTTGGCGTATTCGTCGGCGGAGACCCGCTCGCTCGCGCCGGCCTTGAGCTCCCGCCGGTCCAGCTGCGAGAGCCGACCGTACGCGGGAAACTTCGCGATCGCAAAATAGATCGACTTGTCCTCCCCCCGATACGCGACTCGCTTGTCGAGCAGCGACTGGGTGAGCGCGATCATCGGACCGACATATTCGGTGGCGCGCGGGTAGGCGTGCGCCGGGTGGATCCGGAGGTAGTCGCGATCCTCGAAGAACGCCCGGGCGAACGGTTCCACATGCTCGCGCATCGACACGCCGCGCGCGTTGGCGGCGGCGATGGTCCGGTCGTCCACGTCGGTGAGGTTCATGACATGGAAGACCTCGTACCCGCTCGCCTCCAGCCAGCGACGGAGGAGGTCCTCGAACAGGAACGTCCGGAAGTTGCCGATGTGGGCGTAGCTGTAGATCGTGGGGCCGCAGGTGTAGAAGCTCACGCGGGGAGCTGCGACGGGACGGAACGTCTCGACGGTGCGCGAGAGCGTGTTGTAGAGCCGGAGCATCAGGCGCTCCCGGCCGCCGCCGCGGTTTCAACCGTGCCGGCGGGTGCGGCTGAGCCCTCCACCTTGACGTGGACCCTGCGCTGCGGGAACGGGATCTCGAGCCCCTCGCCGTCGAGTCGCTTCTTCAGCCGGCGCCGGAGCTCGCGGGCGACGTCCCACTGGCTCCCGGGGTGGGTTCGCGCCAAGACCCGGACGACGACGGCACTGTCGCCCAGTGACTCGACCCCCGGCACCTCCACCGGCCCCTCGAGCCGTGCCTTCCAGACGGGATCCGCCGAGAAGCGCGCGCCCTCGTCGCGCAGGACGTCCAGCGCGTGATCGATGTCCGCGTCGTAGGCGATCCCAACGTCGATCACCGCCCGCGACCAGCCCCGGGTCTTGTTGCTCACGACCTTGATCTCGCCGTTGGGGATCATGTGCAGGACACCCTGGACATCGCGCAGCACCACGACCCGGAGCGACATGCGCTCGACCACGCCGCTCTTTCCCGCCGCCTCGATCACGTCGCCCACGGCGAACTGATCCTCGAACAGAATGAAGAAGCCGGAAATGAAGTCTTTCACCAGGCTCTGGGCGCCGAAGGAGATGGCGAGACCGATGATCCCCGCGCCCGCCAGCAGGGGACCGATCTCGACGAAGAGATTGAGCGTCAGGAGGAACGCGACGACCAGCACGGTGGTGCCGCCCACGGTACGCAGCAGCTGGGCGATCGTGATGCCGCGCTTCTCTCGGAGCGAGGTGACCGTCGAATCGCCCTCGTTCACCATGCGCTCGATCCGGCGGGCGGTGAGCCGGATGAGACGCATGGCGGCCCAGGCCAGGACCCAGATGATGGCAACCTGGACGATCTTCCGCGTCAGCTCCGCACCGTCGAGTCGGAGGAATTGCGCGAGGCGGGCCGCGAGCGCTTCGACGTCTAGGAGGAAAGGCACGCCGCTAAGCTAGGCGGCCCTCGCCGACGCAGTCAATCGGTTGCGGGAACGGGACATCCCGCCGGCCGGGGGCTGATCGCCCCGCCCGGACCATCGCGACGACGGCGTCGGACCGGGTTGGGGAGGCGCCCTCGAGCCGGAGCGCCAGCCGACGGAACCGGGCCAGGGCCCGAGCCGCGATCACCCGGAGGGAGCACCCGTCCCACACGACGACACGGGGCGCAAGCGCCAGCAGCGTTCCCAGATCGGAAGCGAAGAGAAGGAGGCGGCGGCCGCCCGGCCCCGGCACTACGAGCCGAACGGGCGGGCGCGCCGCCTCGAGCCAGACACCCAACGGCTCAGCAACTCGGCCAAGCGCGATCAGGCGGGCGAGGGGGAAGGCGGAGGGGATGGGCAGCACACGCCGGGGCACATGCCACGGTACGGTCAGGCGCAGCCCCCCGCCGTACCGCGCCGACGCCGGCCGACGCTATTTCGCCACCGCGCGCTGGCCGAGCTTGGCCTCCCGCCCGCGAAGCACGGCGTCCACCAGCGGGGAGGGATCGAACCGGACCGGGTCGGTCGCGGCCAGGCCGGTCTCGCGCGCCGCCGCCTCGCACGCCCGGCGTGCTTCGGCCTCCGAGAGGTCGACCGTATTCAGGCAGATGCCGAGAACTCTGGTGGGATGGACCATGGAACCGATGGCCTCGTAGATCCGGACGTAGTCGGCGAGCGGGGGGATCCTGAGCCAGGCCTCTTCCCGATAGTCGCCGATGTACTCGCGGCTCGCCTGATGGCAGAGCAGAAGCCCGTCGGGGCACGAGCCGTGGAGGAGGCCCAGTGTCACTCCGGAGTAGCCCGGGTGGTTGATGCTGCCCTGCCCCTCGACCAGCACAACGTCGGCATCGACCGCGCCCTCGAGCGTGATCCGCTCCGCGGCGCCGGCGATGAAATCGGCGATCACCGCGTCCACGGCGATACCCCAGCCCTCGAGCATGATCCCCGTCTGCCCGGTCGCCACGAAGCGGGCCCGGGTTCCCCGGCGGTTGAGCTCGCTGACGAGCTGGAGCTGGGCCGTCATCTTGCCGACGTTGCAGTCGGTGCCCACGGTGAGGACGACGTACGCGTCCAGCTCTTTGACGCGGCCCGCGGCGACCGGCAGATCAGCCGGCGGCCGCCGGAGGTCGAGGATGCGGCGTCCACGTGCCTTCGCTTTGGTGGCGAGGAGGGGATCGTCAGCAAGGAAGGTGTGCAGGCCGCTCACCAGGTCGCAGCCGCCGTCCAGCGCCTCGGCCAGCCAGTCGCGCCACTCGTCGGGGAGACGCCCACCCACGGGTGCGATACCGATCAGCACCGCGTTCGCGCCGCGCACGAGCCCTTCGCGCACCGAGGCGACGAGCGGGATCGCGCCCCCGAAGCCCAGCACATCCTGAACGGTCCGGCCGGCCAGACGCCGATCCATCACCGCCACCACCCGATCGGGCTGATAGCGGACGATTGCGTTGGCCGTCTTGGACGTCATGGGACCAAAGTCGCCGTCGGCGACTATGAGATACCGGATGGCTCCGAGGCTTGGCGCCGGCGCACTCACGGCTTGGTGTCGCCGCCGCTCCCCTCGATCACCTCGGCATCGTGCACGGTGCCACCCAGCCCGGTGCCGAGCTGCTTGGCGGAGCCGCCACCGCCGGAGGGGAGCAGCCCCATCCGCTGCTTCAGGGCGAGGAGCTGCTGGTCGGCGGTGCCGTGGTACTCCAGCGCCTCGAACTGCTTGGCGAGCGCATCGCCGGTGAACTCCTCCTGGAGCTCGGCCGCCGCCAGCGCCTTTCGTTCGGTCTCTTCGATCTTCTCGGCCATGCGGTCGAACGACTCGAACGCGCTCTTGTCCGACATGCCGGACATGGTCTCCTGAATCCGCTGCTGCGCCTCGGCCCGCTTGGCGCGCGCGATCAGGATGTTCTTCTTCCGCTTGGCCTCCTCGATCTTGTCGTTGAGCTGGCGCAGCGCGAGCTTGAGCTGCTCGGTCTCCGCCTTGTGCTTGACCCAGGTCTCCTGGAGCTGCTGCGCGCCCTGGAGATGCTCGTTGTACCGGACGAGCGCCTGCTTGGCCAGATCGTCGCGCGCTTCCTGCACGGCCAGCATGGCCCGGCGCTCCCAATCCTCCGCCTGCTTCTTCATGCTCTCGGCGTCGGCCTGGAGCTTCTTCTCGTCCGCGATGGCCGAGGCGACCTGCTGCTTGGCCTTGCCCAGCTGGCCCTTCATGTCCACGATCAGCTGGTTGAGCATCTTCTCCGGGTTCTCGGCCCGAGTGATCAGGTCGTTGAGATTCGACCGGATCATGGTGGACAGACGGTCAAAGATTCCCATCGCGGTCACCCTTCCCGGTAGGGCGCGAGCGCGCCCAGGTGCGTGGCCAGGGCCAAAGCGATCGAATCGAAGCTCGCCTCGAATTCGTTGTAATCGAGGTTGGCGAGCTCGAGGGCGTCGGTCAGGACGATGTGGTCGCCTTCCAGACCGTAGGAGCCGTGCACGAGCTCCCGAGCATTGAGCTCGAGCAGCTGCCGAAAGAGCTCGCCGCGCCGCGGCTCGCTCGCGGGGAGCTCCATCACGCGCACTCGCAGGATCACCACGGGCGGCGCGTAGTGGACTACAACCTCGGCGCCTTCCGTCATACGCACACGCCAGATGTTGGGCTCAAGCTCCTCGACCGCGGCCGCACCGGCCTCGATGCGGTCGAGCCAGGCTTGAATGTCTTCTCGAGTGATCATGTGGTTCCTCGTCCCGGGAGCCGTTCGCCTTGCTCGCCCTTTGCCAGCATGCGCTCGGCGAAATCTAACCGTTCCTCGACCTCCGCCAACCGCGCCTTCACTGCCTCCAGCTCGTCGACCACGGCGTGATCGGGCGGCGCCGTCCCGCGGAGCCGATCGGCGATCGCCTGGCCGAACGGCCCTCTGAAAAGCTTCACGAGGACGACCGCCATGACGATGACGATGAGGGCGATCATGTCGTTGTCGTGCATGCCTACTCCCGCAACCTGTCCGGCTCACGCGATTGGGCCAGGAGCCGCTCGGCGAAGTCCACCCGCTCCTCCAGCTCGGCCATCCGCCCCCGCATCTCATCGAGCGCGTGCATCGTCGCGTCCGGGTCGCCCTGCACCGCCCCGCCCTCGAGGCGGCGGGCGAGCGCCTTGCCCAGCGGGCCCCGGAAGATCACGCCCGCGGCCACCAGAGCGACGATGCCAACCGGGATCGCGAAGGCGACGCCGAGGTGAACCGCCACGACGGCGAAGCCGGCGGCGAGTGACGCGGCGGTCAGCGTGACGGCCAGCGCGACATTGCCGGCCACGTCGTTCCGCTCGCTCATCCAACCTCTCCGCGACCCGGAATCCGAACCGGGGCGTCGGTGCGGGCGAGCAGCCGCTCGGCGAAGTCCACCCGCTCCTCCAGCTCGGCCAGGCGCGCTTGACCGGCCTCCAGCTCCGCGATGCGGTGTTCCAGCTGAGCCAGGCGGCCGTCGTCCTCCGGCGAATGCCCGGCACCCAGCTCGATCGCCCTGGCGAGCGCGCGTCCGAGCGGTCCACGCAGGATGATCGTGCCCGCCACCGCGATCGTGAGCACGGTCGTAATCACCATCGGGGCGATGTCGGATGCCGGGATCGCCATCGCTACCTCACGAGTCCGCCGGGAGCCGTCCCGGCTCCTTACTCTGGGCGAGCATGCGCTCGGTGAAGTCCAGCCGCTCCTGAAGCTCCACGACGTCGTCGCGCAACCGCGCGAGCTCTTCCTGCACCGCCGGGTCAGGCCCGCCTCCGCTCACCCCGTGGCGGATCCGATCGGCCATCGCCCGCCCGATCGGACTGAACGCCAGCAGGATGGCCGTGCCACCACCGAAGATGAAGACGATCGCAAGGATGTCTTCCATCAGGTACCGGCTTCCGGGAGCCGTGCGGCCGGCCGCTGGCTCAGGAGGCGCTCGGCAAAATCCACTCGCTCCTGGGTTTCCTCGAGCTGGCGCCGCAGCTGATCCATTTCGTCCCTGAGGTGGGCCACCTCCGCCGAGGTCTCGGGGTCGCCCCCGGCGTGCCCCTGGATACGCCGGGCGAGTGCCTGGCCTACCGGACCCTGGGAGAACCGGACGAATCCGAAGATCCCGGCGAGGCAGATCGCCAGACCGGTGAGCATGCCGAAGATCGGGATGAGCTCGCCTATCATCAGGACTCGCTTGCCGGCCGCGGGGGTACCCGAGCACGCTTACGGCCCGGGGATGCCGAATGTTTCAGTTCGAGACGAACGCTGGGGTCAGACCAGCTCGACCGCGCTGATGGCGCCGAGGGAGACGGCGATCTCGGTATCGTCCTGACCGAGCGGCCGGAGAAAGACCTCGTGGGCGGTGACGTGCGTGTCCACACTGGTGGGCACGCCGACGACTTCGCCCCGGTCGGTTGTGGTGATGCGGACGGTCTGCTCGTTGCCGCCCGCATAGGCCAGCAGGGCTACGATCTCGTCGTAGGTCATGCTGCCTCCGCAAGAAAGTACCAGAACACCCAGCCTTACGGGCTCTCAAACGCTAATGTAGAGCGCAGGCATCCTCGGCGCGAGGATGCCGATTCTCTCGAAGATCGCTAGGTTACGTCCGATGACCTCCGCTCTGACGCTTACTCTCCTGCTCGGCGCGACCAGTATCGCCTGCGCCCAGGCCAAGGATACGACATCGCACGGGACGCACGCGGCCGCGGCCACGGCGACGGCCTCCGCCCAGGCGGGCGGATCCCAGTGGCTCAGCTTCGACGCGGCCACGAATACGGTCACCTTCCAGCTCGTGGCGGGAGCGCCAGGGGCGGCGGGACCCTTCAACTTCAACGGGTACAACAACGGCGATGCGGCCCTGGTCGTTCCGCCCAAGGCCCGCGTGGTGGTGAACTTCGTCAACGAGGACGGCACGCCCCACAGCGCGGAGGTCATCAGCGGCACGGGCGCCATTCCGAACATGGGCGGCGACCCGGCGATCCCCACGGCATACACCCGAGACGTGACGCAGGGGCTGCCGCAGTTCGGAAAGGACGTGCTGCGGTTCACGGCGCCCGACCAGGGCGAGTACCGCATCTTCTGCGGCGTCCCGGGTCACGGCCTCTCGGGGATGTGGATCTGGTTCAAGGTGGACCCGGGAGCGAAGGCGCCGAGCTTCGGGGCGACAAAAAAAGCAGTGAACGGTGAACGGTAAGTTCACCCTTTACCGCGGTTCAGCGCCTTCCCCAGAAACCCCCCGGTATAGCTCTCCGGCGTCGCGGCAACCTCCTCGGGCGTCCCCTGCGCCACGATCCTGCCCCCGTCCTCGCCACCCTCCGGTCCCAGATCGATGATCCAGTCCGCGGTCTTGATGACGTCGAGGTTGTGCTCGATCACGACGACGCTGTTTCCCTTGTCCACCAGACGGTGGAGCACTTCCAGCAGCAGGCGCACATCCTCGAAGTGGAGGCCGGTCGTCGGCTCGTCGAGGATGTAGAGGGTGCGGCCGGTGTCGCGCTTGGCGAGCTCGGTCGCGAGTTTGACCCGCTGCGCCTCACCGCCCGACAAGGTGGTGGCGGCCTGGCCCAGATGGATGTAACCGAGCCCGACGTCGTTTAGCAGCTCGAGCTTCTCCGCGATTCGGCGCTGCGCCCCGAAGAACTCGAGCGCGTCCGCCACGGTGAGGTCGAGGACGTCGGCGATGCTCCGCCCCTTGTAGCGGACCTCGAGAGTCTCGCGGTTGTACCGCCGCCCCTTGCAGACCTCGCACGGCACATAGACGTCGGGGAGGAAGTGCATCTCGATCTTCACCAGCCCGTCGCCCTGGCACGCCTCGCAGCGGCCGCCCTTGACGTTGAATGAGAACCGCCCCGGCCCGTAGCCCCGCATCTTCGCCTCGGGCAGCGCGGTGAACAGCTCGCGGATGGGTGTGAACAGACCGGTGTAGGTGGCGGGGTTCGACCGGGGCGTCCGTCCGATCGGGCTCTGATCGATGTCGATCACCTTGTCGATCAGGTCGAGCCCCTCGAGCCGGGCGTGAGCGCCGGGCACGACCTTGGCCCGGTAAAGGTGGCGGGCCAGCGCGCGGTAGAGGATGTCGGTCACGAGCGTGGACTTCCCCGATCCGGAGACGCCGGTCACGGTCACGAACAGGCCCAGGGGGATTTCCACCGTCACGTTCTGGAGATTGTTGGCCCGGGCCCCGACGAGCCGCAGCCGGCGCTTCCGGTCGGCGAGCCTCCGCCCCGGCGGCACCGGGATGCGGAGATCCCCACGGAGATACCGAGCCGTGAGCGACGTCGGATGCCGCAGGATCTCGTCCACGGTCCCCTCGGCCACGACCTCGCCGCCGAGCCGGCCGGCCCGCGG
>JBGPPG010000121.1:0-10308 GCA_041488455.1 Gemmatimonadota bacterium | reverse complement strand
TCGGCTTCGAACTCCTCGCGATGCTTGAGCATGAGTCCGTGCGAGAGCCAGTACCGATCGACTCGCCGCAGGAGCCCTGCGATCATCTCGCCCAGACGCGGGCGATCATCGAGGTCGTAGATCAATTGGTGAAACTGCACGTCCAGCGCCCCCCACGTAGCCCCGTCGGTCGCTCGCTCGGCCTTGAGCAGAATGACGTGTGCCTGCTCCAGCTGCGCGGGCGTAAGCCGGGGCGCTGCCGCCCGAATGGCGGCGGTCTCGAGGATCACCCGGATCTCGTAGATCTCCCGGATCTCGAGCGGGCTGAGCGCCGTGACCGTGGCACCACGGTTGGCCTGGTAGGTGACCAGGCCCTCCGACTGGAGCTGCCGGAGCGCCTCCCGGACCGGGATGTGACTCACGCGGAGCTGGCTCGCGATCTCGTCCTGCGGCAGGGGCTGATTCGCCAGGAGGTGGCCCGTGGTGATCGCCTCGCGCAGCACATCGGCGACCAACTCATGGCTGGCCTGGCGCCGCCGGCGCGGGAGGTTGGCGAGCACGCGATCGAGATCCACCGGTGGCTCCGTTCGGGCTAAAGTCTCAGGGTGTTGCGTACGAATATATTATATATTAGTTTTGCTATCGTCAAGCACAACAGCCGCTTGAACTCGTCATCCAACCGGTTCGCCGAGGCTCCGATGGAAACGCTGACGCAGAGGTCCGAGGGCTTCAGCGCCGCCCAGCCGATTCGTTACCCGCTCGCGCGCGACTACGCCGAGCCTGACTGGACCCGCATCCCCGGGTTCCGGAATGTGAGCGCCAGCGACTGGGAGAGCGCCACCTGGCAGCGACGGCAAACGGTGAAGAGCCTCAGCGAGCTGAAGGCCGTCCTCGGCGACCTGCTGCCCGACGACCTCGCCACCAGCATCGCCAAGGATCACGAGCTCCGGGCGACGATGTCGATGCTGATCCCGCCGCACATGCTGAACACGATGAATGTGGCGGACCTCTGGCGGGATCCGATTCGACGGTACATGGCGCCGGCGATCGCCGACCGGCGCACCGATTGGGCCAACCACCCGAAGGCCTCACGCGACAGCCTGCACGAGGCCGAGATGTGGGTCGTCGAGGGGCTCACGCACCGGTATCCTACCAAGGTCCTCGCGGAGCTGCTCTCCACTTGCCCGCAGTACTGCGGGCACTGCACTCGCATGGACCTCGTGGGAAACGACGTCCCCCAAGTGGAGAAGCTCAAGTTCCACATCCCCCAGAAGAACCGGCACCAGCAGATTCTCGAGTATCTCCAGCGGACTCCCGGGGTGCGGGACGTCGTGGTGTCGGGCGGCGATATCGCCAACCTGCACATCACGCAGCTCGAGCCGTTCGTGAGCGCGCTGCTCGACATCCCGAACATCCGGGACATTCGGCTCGCCTCCAAGGGGCTCATCGGTCTGCCGCAGCACTTCCTCCAGGACGACGTCGTGGCGGGGCTCGAGCGCCTCGCCAAGAAGGCGTTCTCCCGCGGCGTGGACCTGGCACTGCACACCCACGCCAATCACGCGCAGCAGGTGACGCCGCTCGTGGGGCGCGCCGCGCGCAGGCTGCTCGAGATCGGTTTCCGGGACGTCCGTAATCAGGGAGTGCTGCTCCGGGGTGTGAACACGACCACGCGCGATCTGGTCGAGCTGTGCTTCATGCTGCTCGACCATGCCAAGATTATGCCCTATTACTTCTATCTGTGCGACATGATCCCCAACTCGGAGCACTGGCGGCTCGGTGTGTTCGAGGCACAGCAGTTGCAACACGATATCATGGGTTATCTTCCGGGGTTCGCGACGCCCCGAATCGTCTGCGACGTTCCCTTCGTCGGCAAGCGCTGGGTGCACCAATTCGCAGAATATGACCGCGAGCTCGGAATTTCCCGGTGGACCAAGAACTACCGGACCGGGCTGGAGCTCGAGGACCCTGATGCGCTCACGCGACGGTACGAATACTACGACCCCATCTATCTGCTGCCCCCCTCGGGCCAGGCGTGGTGGCGAGCGTACGAGCAGGTAGGGTCCCGGGCGTAGACGGCACGCCACCCCGAAAGGCATCGGCATGACCCAGCGCGACTACCCCCGGATCGTCGTGGCGCCGCCCGGCCCGAAGGCCAAGGCGATCATCGATCGTGACGAGATCTGGACCTCCACATCGTACATCAAGGAATACCCGCTCGTAATCGCGGGCGGGTCCGGTGCCTGCGCCGTGGACGTGGATGGCAACCGGTTCCTCGATTTGATGGCGGGCATCGCCGTCACGTCGACGGGGTACAACCACCCCGTCGTGGTCGAGGCCATTCGCGACGCAGCATCCAAGTTCCTGCACATCTGCGGGACCGATTTCTATTTCGATGGATTCGCGAAGCTCGCCGAGCGGCTCGCCCGGCTGGCCCCGGGCCCGAGCAAGAAGCGCGTGTTCCTCACCAACTCCGGCGCGGAGACGGTCGAGGGGGCCATGAAGCTGGCGCGCTTCCACACCCGCCGCCCGGCGCTGATCGCCTTTCACGGCTCGTTCCACGGTCGCACCTACGGCGCGATGAGCCTCACCTCGAGCAAGGCCCGGCAACGCGCGCATTTCGGGCCGCTGGTGCCCGAGGTGTACCACGTGCCGTACTGCACCCCCTACCGGTGCCGCGCCTGCGGTCAGGGAAATCCCTGCTCCCTCGGCGCTATCGCCCGGATCGAGGAGCTGTTCAGCCGCCAGCTCGACCCGACCGACGTGGCCGGGATCTTCGTCGAGCCGATTCAGGGCGAGGGCGGCTACGTCGTCCCCGAGCCCGGCTTCCTCCGCGCCCTGCGCTCCCTCTGCGACCAGCACGGCATTCTGCTGGTCTGCGACGAGGTGCAGAGCGGGGTCGGCCGCACCGGCAAGATGTGGGCGTCCGAGTGGGAAGGCATCGAGCCCGACATCCTGCTCTCGGCCAAGGGCCTCGGCTCCGGCATGCCGATTGGCGCGTTCATCGCCAAGGAATCGGTCATGACGTGGGGCGCCGGCTCGCACGGCTCGACCTTCGGGGGCAACCCGGTGAGCTGTGCCGCCGCCCTCGCCACGCTGGACATCGTCGAGAAGAACCTCCCCCACGTGCTCGCCATGGGTGAGCGGCTGATCACGGGCCTTCGGCGGCTCCAGGACCGCTATCCCTCGATCGGCGATGTGCGCGGACGCGGGCTGATGATCGGCGTGGAGTTCGTCAAGGACCGCGGAACCCGCGAGCCGGATGGCGAGCTGGTGCAGCGGCTCGTCCAGCGCGCGTTCGGTAAGGGCCTGCTCTTGCTGGGCGCGGGCAAGAGCGTCCTCCGCCTCGCCCCACCGCTCGTGATCGACGAATACGACGTGGACACGGGGCTGGGTCTGTTGGAAGAATGTCTGAGGGAAGAGGACTGAACTGCGGTAAACAGTGAACGGTGAACAGTGAACGGGGGGCTCCGCTCGGCACGGAGCCCCCCGTTTACCGTTTACCGTTCACTGTTCTATCACCGTCCTGCTCTGCTCCCTCAGGAACTGGGCGACGTAATACGGCCCGCAGCCCCCCTTCCCCGTCGAGCCGGAGCCCTTCCACCCGCAGAACGCCTGCGCCCCGGGCCACGCGCCAGTCGTGGCACCGGTGCGCTTGTTGGCGTAGCACACGCCGGCCTCCACCTCATCGAAGAAGCGCTGAACCTCCTCGGGCCGCGAGGAGAAGATTCCGGCGGTGAGCCCGTACTCCACTTTGTTGGTTTCGGCCAGCGCCTCGCCGAGCGTCCCGACCTCGCCAATGGCGAGGAAGGGGACGAACAGCTCCTCGCTGAACAGCGAGCTCGCGAGCGGCAACCGCGCCACGGTCGGAGCCACGAAATGCCCCCGGTCGAACACGCCGCCCTTGAGCCGCGTGCCGCCGGCGAGGACCGTGCCCTCCTTCTGAGCCTGGGCAACGGCGCCCTCGAAGCGTGCGACCGAGCGCTCGTTGATCACCGGCCCGAAATAGACGTCGCGCTCGCTCGGGTCGCCCATCCTGATGGCGGCGGTCTTCGCGAGCAGGGCCTCCACGAACGGCCGCGCCACGTCCCGGTGCACGTAGACCCGCGAGGTGGCGCTGCACTTCTGGTTCTGGAGGCCGAACGCCGAGCGCATCACGCCCTCGGCTGCGGCATCGAGATCGGCCGTGTCCATGACGATCGCGGCGTTCTTGCCGCCGAGCTCGAGCAGGCAGGGCTTGATCCACCGCTGGGAGATCCCGTGGTGGATACGGAGCCCGATGGCCTTCGACCCAGTGAACACGACGCCATCTACACCCGGGTGCTGCCACAGCGGGTCGCCGATCTCCGTCCCGTGTCCGAAGAGGAGGTTGAACACTCCGGCGGGCACGCCGGCGTCGCGATAGACCTCGTACATCTTGAGGCCGGTCCAGGGCGTGTCCTCGGCCGGCTTGTAGACCACCGCGTTGCCGGCGGCGAGCGCCGCTGACGACATCCCGGCCGAGAGCGCCAGCGGGAAGTTGAAGGGCGCGATGCAGGCGAACACGCCGTAGGGACGCAGCACGTCGGTGTTCCGCTCGACCGGGGTCACCCGCCCCATCGGGCGCACGAATCCGTCGGCGTCCTCCACCTGCTGGCAGTAGTAGTCGATGAGATCCGCCGACTCCTCCGCGTCGCCCATCGCCTCCAGGCGGCTCTTGCCGACCTCGAGCGCCATGATCGCCGCAAGCTCGTACTTCCGCTCCCGGATGAGCGTCGCGGCGCGGCGGAGCGTGGCCAGGCGCTCCCGCCAGGGCAGCCGCGCCCAAGCCGGCTGCGCCGCCCGCGCGGCCCGCACCGCCTCGTCCACATGGCCCGCGCTCGCCGCGGCAAACGTCCCGAGGACGAGCGCCGTGTCGATCGGCGACCGGTCCACCAGCGGCTCCGCCGGCGTATCCACCGCGCGCCCCGCGATGTAGAACGGATGCCGCCTCCCCGCGGCGGCCCGCACCGCGGCGAGCGCCGAGTCAAACTGGGCGTGGAACGCCTCGAGGTCGCCCGAGGCCGACGTATACGTGATTTTGCCGGGTGCCGTCGCCGTCATACCGCCTCCACAGCCTTCGTTGCCGTAGCCGTCTGCTCGAGCGCCCGGGCGAGTCGCCGGACCAGCTCGCCCACTTCTTCCTCGGTGATCACGAACGGCGGGGCGATCATGACGAGGTCCCCGTTGGTCCCGTCGGCCTGCCCGACGTTGGGCCAGAGGACCAGCCCCTCATCCAGCGCAGCGGCCGCGAGCCGTTCGGCGAAGCCGGCGGCCCGACGGAAAGGCGCCCGCGACTCCACATCGGCGACGAGCTCAACCGCGGCCAGCAGCCCCCGGCCCCGGATGTCCCCGACGTGCGGCAGGCCTCTCAGAGCCTGAAGCTCCCGGTGCAGCAACACCCCCATCCGTGCGCACCGCTCGATCAACCCGTGCCGGCGAAGATGGCGAACCGCCGCGAGGGCGCCGGCGGTGAGTACCGGGTGGTGGGAATACGTCTGCGCGTGCAGGAGACTGCCCGAGCCCTTGGCGAGGCGGTCTACCAGCCGGCCGGGAGCCACGAGGGCGGAGATGGGGACATAGCCGCCCCCCAGGCCCTTCCCCAGCGTCATCAGGTCGGGGACTACGCCGAACGGCTCGATGGCGGCCCAGGTGCCGGTGCGGCCCGCCCCGGTGAGCACCTCGTCAGCCACGAACAGGACCTCGTGCCGGTCGCAGATCTCCCGGATCCGCCGGAAATAGTCCGGATGCGGAACGGTCGCACCGCTTGAGGAGCCGCCCACGGGCTCCGCGATGAACGCCGCCACCTGCTCCGGGCCGAGTGAGAGGATCGCCTGCTCCACCGCGGAGCCGTCGCAGGCGGGACAGAGCGGCGGCCGCCCGCGGCAGGCGCAGCGATAGGTGTACGGCGCCGGGACGCGGGTAACGTCCACCAGCCATTCCCGGAAGTAGGTCTTGTAGTGCTCCCGGGCAGATGCGCTGAGCGCGAGGAGGGTGTTCCCGTGGTAGGCTGGCGCCAGGGCGACGATCCGATGCTTGCCCGGCTTGCCGGACTCGACCCAGTACTGCCGGGCGAACTTGAGGGCGGCCTCGACCGCCTCGGAGCCGCTCGACAGCGGGTACACGTGGTTGAGATCGCCCGGGGAGAGGGCGGCTACTTCCGCCGCGAAGTCCTCGACCGCCTGGTGGGTGAAGGTCGTCCCGTTGACGTAGCCGACGCGGCTCGCCTGCTGGGCCATCGCTTCGCCGATCTCGGCGAGGCCGTGCCCAAGGTTGGCCACGAACGCCCCCCCGCAGGCGTCGAGGTAGCGCTTGCCGCTCTCATCCACCAGCCAGCAGCCCTCGCCGCGGATGATCAACGGCAGGCGCTTATTGAGCTTACGGTAGAAGACGTGCCCTAGAGGGTACTTGTGGTCGGCCATCGCGGGGACCGTGCGGAACGTGGAGCAGGAATGTCGCCGGGCGGGGGGTAAAATGGTAGGGAGGAAGGGCCAGTAAACAGTGAATGGTGAGCCGTGAACAGGGGCCCCGATGATCGCTCGGAGCCCCCTGTTCACTGTTCACGCTTCACTGTTCACGCTGTCAGACGGTTGCCGGCTCCGGCGCGATCGCCGCCTCGAGATCCGAGTAGTCGGGGTCAGCGAGCTCGGTGTAGACGGGGTGCGAGAGATAGCGTTCGCCGAAGTCACAGGTGATGGAGACGATCAGCTTGCCCTTGCTTTCCGGGCGTTTCGCGACCTGGAGCGCGGCCCAGGTGATCGAGCCGGTCGAGATCCCGGCGAAAATGGCCTCCTCGCGGGCGAGCCGCCGGGCAGTCGCGATCGCGTCGTCGTTGGTCACCTTGATCACCTCGTCGTAGATCTTGGTATCGAGGTTCGCCGGGATGAATCCGGCACCGATGCCCTGCTGCTTGTGCGGGCCGGGCTGACCACCTGAGATGACCGGGCTTTCCGCCGGCTCGACCGCGATGACCCGGATGCTCGGCTTCTTCTCCTTTAGGAACTTCCCCGCTCCCGAGATCGTCCCCCCGGTGCCGACGCCGGACACGAAGATGTCCACCTTCCCCTCGGTATCGGCCCAGATTTCCGGCCCGGTGGTCTGGTAGTGGATGGCGGGATTGGCCGGGTTGTCGAACTGCCGCGGCATCCAGCCCTTGGGCCCGAGGCGGGTGAGGATCTCCTGCGCCCGCGCGATCGCCCCTTTCATGCCCTTGGCGCCCTCGGTGAGGACCACCTTGGAGCCGAGGGCGCGAAGCATGTGCCGCCGCTCCAGGGTCATGGTGTCCGGCATGGTGAAGATGCAGCGATAGCCGAGCGCGGCTGCGACGTACGCCAGGCCGATACCCGTATTGCCGCTGGTCGGCTCGACGATGACCATCCCGGGTTTGAGCGCGCCCCGCTGGATCGCGTCCTGCACCATGGCCATCCCGATGCGGTCCTTGACGGAGTCGAACGGGTTGTAGCCCTCGTGCTTGACCGCGATCCGTGCGCCGAGGCCCGCCGTCAGCCGGTTGAGCTGGATGAGCGGCGTGTTGCCGACCGTCTCGATGACATTCTGGTAAATCTTGCCGTGGGGCATACGCTCCTCTGAGGCGAAAGGCTGGGGTACAGCGGCTCGAAAGCGAACGAGCCCCGGCCACACGGCCTGGGGCTCGCGCGGACCGGGAGTTCCGGATGCCTGGGCTATGCTTGGCGCTCCCGCCGGAGCGCCGCCAGGCCCGCCCCGACGAGTCCGATGGCCAGATACATCGGACCGGCGGGACGGCCGGAATCTCCCGGCCCGCTGGTACAGTATCCGGTGGCGACACAGTAGCCACCGCCTCCTTCCAGCATCCAACCGGAGGCGGCCGGCAGGGGCGCCTGCGCGAGCGCGAGCAGCAAGGCCAACATGCCTCGACGTTACCGGCCCCGGGAGGGCGCGTCAAGCTGTCGTTCGGGTGGCACCCATACCGCCGGCGCGTATCTTCGAACCGTCCCCTCCCTGGAGTCACGATGGGCAAGCTCATGCTGGGCGGCGCCCTGCTCTTCGCCGCGTTGTTCGTGATGGTCGGACGCGCGGCCCTCGCCTCAGGACCGGGTCAGGGGAGCCGCCCCGCGGCCGCGCTCCTTCGGGTGATCGGCCTGCTCCTGGCCGCGGTCGGCATCCTCCTGGTCATCGGCTCCGCCGTCGTCGTCATCGAGCCGGGCCAGGTCGGTGTCCGGCACGCCTTCGGCACCGTGGATCCCACGCCGCTGCTTTCGGGTGTGCGGTTCGTGAGCCCCTGGTCCGAGATCGAGCGGTACTCCACCCGCGAGGAGCAGTACCCGGAGGCCGGGCGGGCCGCGGAGACGATCCCCGCGCTGTCGAGCGAGCAGATGGCCATGAACGTCGACGTCGCGGTGCGGTGGCAGATCGACGCCCGCGACGCGCCGCACATCTTCAACGAGATCGGAAACGAAGATCAGATCCGGAACGTAGTGCTCAACGCGCTCCGCAAAGGCGTGCGCGACGGGATGGTCCAGTATTCCATCAACGACATCCAGCAGCGCAACAAGATCGCCGGGGCCATGGAAGCCGAGGTGGATTCCGCCCTCGTCACCCGGCCGCGGGGTGCCGAGGCGACCTTCCGGATCGCGCGGCTCTCGGCCTTCTTCCTCCGGAACCTCGAGCCGCCGGCGCAGGTGGTCCAGGCCATCAACAACAAGATCGCCCAGGAGCAGCAGATCGAGACCGAGCGGCATCGAGTCGAGGTAGCCCGGCTCCAGTCGGAGCAGCAGCGCCTGCTGAATCAGACGCTGACCGCGGAGGCCCTGACCAAGCAGTACCTCGAGGTGCTGCATGACATGCGGACCTCGAACAGCCTGATCGTCATGGTGCCGACGGAGGGGGGGCTCCCGCTGCTCGATCTGGCCGCGCTCCGAAAGAACCTGAAGGAGCACTAGATCGCGAGCCTGCAAGGCGTTGCACCACGAAACACCGATGCCGCGTCTGGACGAAATCGAGCCGGGAACCCATCATTGGTAGAGCGTGCGAAACAGTCATTTGACTCGCAGGAGCCGACGATGCGCCGAGCCTTTGCCATGGGGCGCGTAACCCGGACTCTGGTGCTGCTTGCCGCCGTGGCGGGCCTGACGATGGGGTGTGCCCGCCACTCCGTCGAGGACGCCGCCGAGCCGGAGGAAGACCTCTACGCCCCAACCCCGCTCACGGTCGAAAACAACAACTGGCTGGATGTGGTCATCTTCGTCTTCCACGACGGAGAGCTGTCCAGGGTCGGCACCGTCACGGCCGCATCTTCCACGAACTTCTTCCTCCCGAACTGGATGATCGGTCAGTCCCGGAACATCCGGCTCCTGGCCGACCCGATCGGGTCCGACGCATCGGCCCGGACGGAGACCCTGCACATTCAGCCCGGACAGTTCATCGAGTGGCGGCTGGAGAGCCAGCTGGCGAGATCTACGGTCGCGGTGTACTGACACCGGCGCGGCATTGTACTCCACTCACCAAAGAGCAGAGCGGCCCGCCTCACGGCGGGCCGCTCTGGTTCATGGCTGTCGCAGGCTCGCGTCTATTGGGGCCCCGGGCCCGGCGGAGGGCTGTTGGCCGACGAGCCCCCAGCACCCCCGAGCAGAGCATACGCGGCCACGAGACCGCCGCCCGCGAGCCCGCCCAGGAGGGCGGTCCCACCGACGGAGAGCTTCCGTTCTCCCACACTCGCGATGTGCTCCCGCAGCAGCACCACGTGCTCGCCTTTCCAATCTGTCTCCGCGCGACGATTGGAAATGCTCCGCGTAACCGCCAGAGTGAGCCCGGTCGCATCGGCAGAAACCAGCGTTCCCTCGAGGTACAGGATGTCCGGCCCGACCTGGTTGGCAAGAGCGGACGCACCGGCGGTCGTGAGATGGACCTCGATCTTGCTGCCTGGTGCCGGCATGGCCGCATCCACCGAGGGCAGCGGGCGGTAGGTATAGCAGCCGGCCAGGAGGGCACAGGCCAGGCCGGCAATGAGCAGTGCCTTCATACCACAGTCTCCGAAGTGTGCGAACGCCGGTCCCTCGCGGGACCGGCGCGCGCGACGTGACGTCACCCCGTGGCGACTAGTTCGCCAGCGGGGTCGAGGTCGTGTAGTTGAGCACCGGACACGACGCCGGCTGGTTGGGGTTGATACTCACCGACGTGATCGTCACCCCGGCCGAGCTGGTGGCCGGCGTGTTGGGGTTGGCGTTGATCTCGGTCAGGCCGTAGGGCAGCCGGCCCGGGATCGGGGACGTGCCCGGCGTGGTCGCGGTCACCGACGCCGGGGCCGGGGCCAGGGACGGCAAGCAGGTGCGCTTG
>JBGPPG010000120.1:0-10442 GCA_041488455.1 Gemmatimonadota bacterium | reverse complement strand
TCTTCGCGTAGTCCTTGTCCCACTCCGCCACGTTCTTTCGCGCGGTCACCTCGGCCTTGGTGGTGCTCGGGCTCTGCCGCTCCAGCTCGACCGAGATGTCGAGGTCGTCCTTCTTGCCCCGGAAGGAGCGCTTGTCCCCCTCGGCCTCCGTCTTCGTCTCCGTGATCGTGATCCCCTCCGCGTCCATCGCCGAGCGTGCACGCGCGGCGACGTCGTTCACCGACCCGCTGACCACGGAAGCCACGCCCCGGCTCGTGAGGTAGATGCCGGTCCCTGCGCCCGCCGCCGCGGCCGCCGCCGCGACGCAGCCGGAGACCGGACCCGCCAGCAGCGCAACCAGCGCCCACCCGGGCCACTGCGATCGCACACCCGCCATTGGTTCCTCCCCTGTTGGAACCTGTGAAATAGCACTCTCCGGACTTCCGGTCCAGCAGCCCGGAGAGATAGGGAACCCCTTGCCCCAGGACATGCGTCGGGCGGGATCAGCCGAGGCGCATGGTCTCGAGGAGGCGGGTGAACCGGGGGTCGCCGCGCACTTCGTCGAGCAGCGGCTCCACCTTGAGGTAGCAGAGCCAGCCCCGGCGCTCTTCGTGGGCCCGTTCCAGCCACGCGAACGCCTGGTCCATCTCGCCCAGCCCGAGATGTACGGTGACGAAGGCAACCGGCGAGACGTAGCGCGCCTTGGCCTCGCGATAGAGGTAGTCGAGGATGGCGCGGGCCTCGTCGGTGCGGCCGGCGCGGGCCGCCGTCTGCGCCAGCCCGGCCCGGGCATAGGCCAGCTCGGTCGAGAGGGCGATCGCTTCGCGGAACGCGATCTCCGCCTCGTCCAGCTTCCCCTGCTGGAGACGGACGAGTCCGAGGATTCGGTGGGTCTCCTCGGCGGTGGGATTGAGCTCCACCGCGCGGCGCAGCTGCTCGGCGGCCGCCTCGTACTGCCGCGCGTAGTAGAGCAGCCAGCCCAGGCTCCGCCGGATCGAGACCGAGGCCGGGTCGAGCTCGAGGGCGAGTCGCCCTTCCGCGATGGCCTCCTCCAGCCGGCCCTGCGCCATCAGCGACCAGGAATGCCACTGCCGTGCCGTGGCGTAGCGCGGGTTGAGCTCGAGCGCCCTGCGGAACTCCGCGGTCGCCGGCTCCCAGTCCCACTCGTAGATGAAGAGAACCCAGCCGAGCGACGTGTGCGCCTCCGCCAGCGTCTCGTCGATCGCAAGCGCCCGGAGCGCGAACTCCTTGGCGCGGCGCATGCCCTCCGCCACTGGCACGCCCCGGTAGTCGAGCTGCAATGCGAAGCAGTCGGCCAGCCCGGTGTAGGCCAGCGCGTAGCTCTCGTCCCGCTCGATCGCCTCCTCGAAGTACCGCACCCCCTCCGCGATCCCCTCGTTGGTGCGCTTGTTCCAGGCGTACCGGCCCTTGAGGTACAGGTTGTACGCCGTGAGATCCGCGGTGTACCGGCGTGGCGTCGGATCGCCGATGTCGCCCAGGAGCGTCGCGCGGAGCGTGGTGACGATCGTCTGCGCGATCTCGTCCTGCACCGCGAAGACGTCGCTGACGTCGCGATCGTAGCGCTGGGACCAGAGGTGCCGTCCGTCCCGCACGTCGGTGAGCCGCGCGGTGATGCGGAGCCGGGAACCGGACTTGCGCACCGTCCCCTCGAGCACCACGGCCACACCCAGCAGCGCGCCGAGGGTCCGCACGTCGCTCTGCTTGCCCTTGAGCGCGAACGCCGACGTACGCGACGCCACGTGCAGCCCGGCGACTTTGGTCAGCGCGTCGATCAGCTCGTCCGTCATCCCGTCGGCGAAATACTCCGTATCGGGGTCGGGACTTGCGTTCACGAACGGAAGGACGCCCACCGCGCGAAGGTCGGCCCGGAGCGGCGGCGCTACTCCGGCGAAGACGCCGGTGGTGAGCGGAGCAGCCTCCAGGGCACGGGCGAACTCGCCCGCCGTGGCGAAACGGTCTGACGGGCTCTTGGCCAGCGCCCGCAGCAGCGCCTGCTCGAGCGCTACGGGGGCCTCCGGCCGGAGCGTCCGGAGGGCGGGCGGCGGCTCAACCACGTGCCGGGCCATGGTCTGGCGCGGGCTCGTGCCCGCGAACGGCGGTCGGCCGGCTATCATCTCGTACACCACGCACGCCAGGCTGTACACGTCGCTCCGGCCGTCGAGCTCCTCGTCCGCGCTCGCCTGCTCGGGGCTCATGTACGCGGGAGTCCCGATGGCCATGCCCGGCTCCGAGACGCCTTCCCGGCCTGCAACGGCCGCGGACAGCGCCCGGGCCACGCCGAAGTCGGCGACGAGCGCCTCGCCCTCGTGGAGGAGGATGTTCTCCGGCTTGATGTCCCGATGGAGGACGCCGGACCGATGGGCGTAGTCGAGCGCGCTGGCCACCTCGCGCCCGATACGGACGGCATCCGCTACCGGAAGGCGGCCTTCCCGCTCGATCCGCTGCCGGAGCGACTCGCCACCCAGGAACGGCATGACGTAATAGAGGAAGCCGGCGCACTCGCCCGAGTCGTGGAGGGGGACGATCTGCGGATGCGTGAGCCGGGCCGCGATCCGCACCTCCCGCAGGAACCGCTCGGCCAGCCCCCGGCCCGCCAATTCGGCCCGGAGCACCTTGATCGCCACGGTGCGCCCGTGCCGGAGATCCTCGGCGGCGAACACCGTCCCCATCCCCCCGCGCGCCAGCTCGCGATCGACGCGGTAGCGGTCGGCGAGGGCGGTCCGGAGGGCTTCGATCATGGCGTCTTTGCGTCCCGGTGTTACGGTTTCGAAGTAACCAATATAGACGGTTTTGCCGGTTAGAAGGTTTCCTGCACCGGCACGCTTGCGCCGGGCCGCCGCCCGGGCCAACCTCCGACCCTCCATGCGCGCGATGCTGCTCGATCGGCCCGGGGCGCCGCTCCGTGACGCGACCCTGCCCCGGCCCGGGGTGGGGCCCGGCCAGGTGCTGCTGGAGGTCCGGGCCTGCGGGGTGTGCCGCACCGATCTCCACGTCGCCGACGGCGAGCTCGCCGATCCGAAGCTGCCGCTCGTCCTCGGCCACGAAGTCGTGGGCCGGGTGGTGGAGCGGGGACAGGGCGCCGCGCGTTTCGCCGTGGGCGATCGGGTCGGCGTGCCCTGGCTCGGCTGGACCTGCGGCGTGTGCGTGTTCTGCCGGTCCGGCCGGGAGAATCTCTGCGACCGCGCGCGCTTTACCGGCTGGCAGCTCGACGGCGGATACGCGGAATTCGCGGTGGCCGACGAGCGCTACTGCTTCCCGCTGCCGCCGGGATATAGCGACGTCGAGGCGGCCCCGCTCCTGTGTGCCGGGCTCATCGGCTACCGGGCGTTGGCCGCCGCGGGCGACGCCCCGCGGCTCGGGCTCTACGGTTTCGGCGCTGCGGCGCATCTCGTGGCCCAGGTGGCCCGGCACCAGGGCCGGCGCGTGTTCGCCTTCACCCGCGCCGGCGATGCCGCCGCGCAGGGATTCGCGCGCGAGATGGGTGCCGAATGGGCGGGGTCGTCGGAGGAGTCGCCGCCCGAACCGCTCGACGCGGCCATCATCTTCGCCCCGGTGGGCGCGCTGGTCCCCGCGGCGCTCCACGCAGTGGCCAAGGGGGGCACCGTTGTCTGTGCGGGGATCCACATGAGCCCGATTCCGTCCTTCCCTTACGACATTCTCTGGGGCGAGCGCACCGTGCGCTCGGTGGCCAACCTCACCCGCCGCGACGGCGAGGAGTTCCTGGCCCTTGCGCCGCAAGCGGGAGTGCGCACGGAGACGGAAGCGCTTCCCCTCATCCGAGCCAACGAGGCGCTCGACCGGCTCCGGAGCGGAAGGCTCCGGGGCGTGGCCGTGCTCGTCCCCGGCTGATGGCCGCGCACCTGGCGGCCGAGGCGGTGACGAAGCGCTTCGGCGCTGCCGCGGCTCTCGATGGCGTCTCGCTGTCGGTGGACCGGGCCGAGTGCGTCGCTCTGGTGGGGGAGAGCGGCGCGGGAAAGTCCACGCTGCTCCGCTGCTTCAACCGCTTGGTCGAGCCCGACGCCGGCACCGTGTCGGTGCGCGGGCGCCTGGTCCGCGATGTGGATCCCATCCTGCTTCGCCGCAGCATAGGCTACGTGCCGCAGGAAGGCGGTCTCCTGCCTCACTGGCGGATCGCCCGCAACGTGGGGGTCGTGCCCTGGCTGGGCGGCGATCCCGACGCGAGCCGGCTCGCACGAGAGGCGCTCGAGCTGGTTGGGCTCGACCCGGAGCGGTTCGCCGATCGCCGGCCACGGGAGTTGTCCGGCGGGCAGCGGCAGCGCGCGGCGATCGCCCGCGCGCTGGCTGCCAGGCCCGACGTCGTGCTGCTGGACGAGCCGTTCGGCGCGCTCGACGCGATCACCCGCGCAGAGCTCCAGATGACGTTCCGCGCGCTTCAGCGCCGGCTCGAGCTCACGGCCGTCCTGGTGACGCACGACCTGCGCGAGGCGCTGGACCTCGGCGACCGGGTGGTGGTGATGCGGGCGGGCCGAATCGAGCAGGCCGCGGCCCCCGCGACCCTCCTGCACGCCCCGGCGACGCCGTACGTGGCCGAGCTGCTCGCCCGGGCGCGGGTGAGAGACGGGTGAGGCCGGCGTTCCCGGGCCGCCGCGGCCCAACGGCGAGCCTCGCGGCCGCAGTGCTGATCGCGCTGGCACCGGCCGACCGACCGGTCGTGGTCGCTTCCAAGCCGTTCGGCGAGTCGTACTTGCTGGCCGAGATGTTCGCGCAGCTGCTCGAGGCACGCGGGTTCAGCGTGGAGCGCCGCCCCGGTCTCGGAGCCACGGAGCTGGCATTCGAGGCGCTCCGCAGCGGCGCGATCGACGTCTATCCCGAGTACACCGGCACCGGACTTACCGCCATCCTGCACGAGCAGCCCATCGTCGATCCGCGCGAGGCGTTTGCCCACGTGGCCACCGAGTTCGCCCGCCGTTGGGGCATTCGCTGGTTGCCCCCGCTCGGGTTCGAGAACACCTACGCCATCGCCGTCCGGCGGGAGACGGCCGAGCGGCTCGGCCTCCGGACGCTCTCGGACCTGGCGCGCGCAGCGCCGGGCCTCACTGCCGGCCTCACACCCGATTTCATCGGGCGGCCGGACGGGCTTCCGGGGATCGGGCAGGCGTATGGGATCGCTTTCAAGGCGGTCCGTGCACTGGTGCCGGCCGTGAAGTACCAGGCGCTCGCGGCCGGCGAGGTGGACGTGATCGATGGTTACGCGACCGACGGCTTCATCGTGAAGTACGACCTGGTGGTGCTCACCGATGACCGCCGGTTCTTCCCGCCCTACCAGGCCGCGGCGCTGGTCGGGGCGCGGCTGCCGCGCGAGACGCCCGGCGCCGTACTCGCGCTGGAGGATCTGAGCGGGCGGCTCACCGAGGCGACCATGCGGCGGCTCAACCGCCGCGTGGAGGTGGACAACGAGCCGATCGCCCGGGTGGCGGCGGACGCCCTGAGCGACCTGGGGCTCGGAGCAGGCGGCGGCGCCGGGGGCGGGACTCGGGTGGCCCGCTCGGGACGCGAGCCCCTCGGCGCGTACCTCGTCGCGCAGGCACCGACGCTTGCCCGGCTCACGCTGCGCCATCTGCTCCTGGTCGCGGTGTCGCTCGCGGCAGCGGTGCTGGTCGCCGCGCCGCTCGGCCTTTTGCTCGAGCGGACGCAACGCGTCGCCGAAACCACGATTCGCGCGGTGGGCCTGCTCCAGACGATCCCCGGCATCGCGCTCCTGGCGTTCATGATCCCGCTGCTTGGCATCGGCGTCGTACCGGCGCTGGTGGCGCTCTTCCTCTACTCGCTCTATCCGATCCTCCGGAACACTTACACCGGCGTCCGGAACGCGGACCCCGACGCCGTGAGCGCCGCGCTCGCGATCGGCATGACGCCGGGACAGGTGCTCCGCTACGTGCGGCTGCCGCTGGCCGCGCCGGTGATCATGGCGGGGATCCGCACAGCCGCCGTGATCAACGTCGGCACGGCGACCCTGGCGGCGTTCATCGGCGCGGGCGGCCTGGGCGACCCGATCGTCGCGGGCCTCTCGCTCTCGGACACGCGGATGATCCTGTCGGGGGCGATTCCGGCAGCGGCGTTAGCGCTCGTCGTAGATGCGGGATTGGGGGCGGTCGAAAAGACAGTGAGAAGTGGGAAGTAAGAATCGAGACGTGTATCACGCCACTTCCATCTCCCCCGTATGGTCGATCACCACCCGCGTGATCTCCCGGCGGAAGCGCGCGCGGGTCCGGAGCAGAAGCAGCACCGCGACCGCGGCCAGACCCACCACCAGGCCCCACCACAGCCCCGCCGGACCGAGCGGCGTGCGGAAGCCGAGCCAGAGGCTCACCGGAAACCCCACCAGCCAGAACCCCAGCACGGCGATCACGAAGGGCGCGCGGGTGTCGGCCAGGCCACGCAGGATGCCGATCGAGACCACCTGGGTTCCGTCGAAGATCTGAAACGCGCCGGCGATGGGCAGAAGCGTCGCGGCGAGGGCGATGACCGCGGCGTCCTCCGAGTACACGCGGGCGATCGCCTCCGGCACCAGCAGGAACAGCAGCGCCATCAGCGCCATGAACGCGACACCCGTCGCAAGCGCCGCTCCCGCCGAACGGCGCGCGCCGCCGGCATCGCCCCGGCCAACTGCATGACCCACGAGCACGGTAGCCGCGGCGGAGACGCCCAACGGCACCATGAACGTGAGTGACGCGACGTTGATGGCGATCTGGTGCGCGGCGACGGCGACGGTACTGATCCGTCCCATGAGCAGGAGGACCGTGCCGAATACACCCCACTCGAGCGCGTACTGAAGCCCGATCGGCACCCCGAGCACCAGCATGCGAACGAACGGGCGCCATTCGGCGATCTCGGGGCGGAGCGGGAACAGACGGCGCCGAAGCTCGGGCCAGGAGAGTGAAAGCAGGAGCGCCGCCATCACCCAGCGGCTGGTGGTGGTGGCCCAGGCGGAGCCGGGCACGCCCATCGCCGGCGCGCCCAGGTGGCCGAAGATCAGCACCCAATCGAGGAGCGCGTTGAGCAGGTTAGAGATCACGATCGCCAGCACGATGGGCCGCATGCGCCCCATCGCCTGGAGCGACTGGCGGAACACCACGAACGCGAAGAACGGCAGCACGCCCGGGATCATGATCCGGGCAAAGAGCGCCGCGTCGGGGATCACCGCGGCGGGCTCGCCGACCCAGGTGAGGAAGCGCCGGGCCGTGAGGAGCAGACTGCACGTGGGAATGCTGAGGCCCGCGGCGAGCAGCAGCCCGCGTTGCACCGCGCGGGCGATGGCCGGCTCGTCGCCCGCGCCCACCGCCTGGGCCACTACCGGATCGAGCGCCATGAGCACGCCCATGCCGAACACGGCGAGGCCGAAGAAGTAGAGGTTCCCGATCGCCACGCTGGCCAGCGCGGTCGGGGACACGTGGCCCACCATGATGGAGTCCACCACGCCCATCGCCATCAGACCTACCTGGACCACCACGACGGGCAGCGCCAGCCGGAGCAGGTCCGCCAGCTCTCCACGCGTCGGCAGGCGTCCCCGAGCCGGGATCGGTGTGTACGGCTCGGGGTGCGCGTGGGTCATCGGTCTATGCCCTGGGGCCAAGTCGGGAGGCGGGAAACCTAATCACGAGTCTGGCAGCGGTAGAAAGCGTCTAGGGAGGCTCGAGCAGCTGCCTCAGGGCGACAATCGCCGCCTCGGCATCGGCCACCGCGATCGGGTCGCCCCGGCGGAGCGAGCGGAGGAAAGCCGCGGTCCCCGACGCGGGCGCCACGAGCACCAGCGGCTTCCCCGCCCTCAGAGCGAGCGCCGCTTCCGACGCGGTACCCGCGCTCATCCCGCAGCAAACCAGCGCGTCGCTCGCGAGCACTACCAGGTTGTTGCGTGCTTCGCCCAGCCCGGTGGGGATCACGATCTCTACGCCGGGCGAGGCACCCTCGGCATCCCGTCCAGGGAGCAGTCCCACCGTCAGTCCGCCGGCCTCGCGGGCGCCCCGGCTTGCCGCATCCATCACTCCCGCGTTCCACCCGCCGGTGAGCGTCACCCACCCCGCCGCCGCCACGAGCTGGCCCACGCGCCGCGCCGCCTCGCGCTCTCCCGCGCGGGCGTCGTCGCCCGGGCCGATCACGCCGATCACGGTGCGCCGCGTCACCCCATGTCGCGCAGGACCTCCATCGCCGCGTTGCGGCCGTTGACCGCGATCACGCTGCCGCCTGGATGGGTGCACGCTCCGCAGAGATAGACCCCGCGCATCGGCGTGCGGGCCGTAAGCCGCCGCTCCCACATGTACTGCGGCAGGATCTCGCCCTGGAAGATGTGCCCGCCGGAGAGCCCCACTCGCTGCTCGATGTCCGGCGGCCCGAGCACCTGCATGTCGAGAATCGCCTCCGGCAGGTTGGACGTGAACCGGGCGATCGAGTCCACGACCCGCCCGCCCACTTCCACCCGCCGTGTGTCCCAGGTGCCTTCGCGGAAACGGTTGGGGACGTACTGGGAGAAGACCGTGAGCGTGTGCACTCCAGGCCGGCTCACGCTCGGGTCGTACGCGGTCTGGAGATAGAGCTCCGTCCACATGCGCGCCGGGAGGTCACCGGCCTGCGCGGTGCGATGGTGCGCCTTCCACTCCGCCTTGGTGAGCGGCGTGTTGACCTGCCCCGTGTGGTGCGGCTCAAAGGTGCCCGGCCGGGCGGTGAAGTTGGGCAGCTCGCGGAGCGTCATGTTCACCTTGACCGTCACGCCCTCGATCGGCACCTCCTCCACGCGCGCGCGCCACGCCGGATCGGCGGCGCCGTCCAGCAGCCGGAGCGTGACCCGGGGGTCGGCATTGGACACGACCCGAGGCGCGGCGATCCGCGTGCCGTCCGCCAGCTCGACGCCCTCGCCCGGCAGGATCCGCCCCACCGGCACACCGGCCGCCACCAGCGCGCCCGCTTCGCGCGCGATGTCGCACAGGATGAACGAGATCATGCCCATGCCGCCGACCACGTAGCCCCAGGTGCCGGGCATCCCATCCATCCTGCCGGAGGCGTGGTGATAGTAGATCGATGCCGTTCCCGCATCGTGCGGGCTGGCGTTGGTCCCGATCACGCCCTGGCCCAGGTACGCCATCTGGAGCCGCTCGTCCGTCAGATACTGCTCCACGTACTCGACCATCGACCAATCGAACAGAAGCGCCCGGGCCTCATCGTCCCCGGCAAGCCGGCGCTCGATCGCCTCCCGCGAGGGCGCGGGGTCAAGCCAGAGATCGTCGTCCCCCTCGGGCCGCAGCGCGTCCCGCAGACGGCGCTTCACGTCCACCATGCGCTCCCACCCGTCGAAGTCACCAGGGGCGAAGCGCCGCACCTCAGCCTCGCACCGTGCGGTGTCGGTCCAGAGCTGGATGCTCGAGCCGTCCTCGAAGGGGACGAACATCCCGCCCACGGCGGGATGCCACCGGAAGCCATGGCCCTTGAGGTCGAGCTCCTCCATGACCCGTGGGTGCAGCAGACCGACCACATACGCGCAGGGTGAGAACCGCACTCCGGGCCAGGTCTCCTCGAGCGTGCAGGCGCCGCCCACGTTCTCGCGCGCCTCCAGCACCAGCACGCGTTTCCCCGCGCGGGCGAGGTAGGCGGCGCAGGTGAGCCCGTTGTGGCCGGCGCCGACGATGATCGCGTCCCACCGGCGAGCGGCGAGCACGGAGATCGGCTCGGGCAAGCCGATGCGGCCGAGCACGGAGGCGGCGAAGACGGATGACGGAGACGGGGCGCGTGGGGGCACGAAGGGCTCCGGAGCGTGCGGTCGGGGCAGAAGGTCGGGCAGAAGTCTAACAGCGCAACCCGCTTCCTGATGCTGCAAATCGCGGGGCACGCCATGGCCGGTTCGGCCGCGCCCGGACCGCTCAAGTCGGGCAGCCGGCTGGCCGAAAATCGATCGCTGGGTTGGCAGCCTCTCGTGTGTGGCCGCAACCACAAGTGAAAGCTGACGTTTGCCGACGCGCGTCACACCCATTCCGAACCAGCATTTCGCACGTCCGGAAATGCGATGGCACGCAATAATTTGCAGTCATCGACAGCACGAAAATCGCAGTATCTGAGGAAGGTCCGCGCGCCCGGTCGGGGCCGCCATCGGAGCTCCGCATGTACCGAATCGAATTCGAACCCGGCGACGTCGGGGTATTCCGTAGCGTTGAGGAGATCGCGACCGCCATCAAGAGCGGCGTGATCACCACGCGCGCGCGCATCTACCACCAGGCCACCGACAAGTGGCTGCCGATCGAGTTCCATCCCCACTACAAGCAAGCGCTCGAGATCGTGGCCGGCGGCGGCACGGCTGGGTCCTCCACCGGCGCCACTTTGGGGCCCGTGGCCGCGTTCGTCACGCCGTCGGGTCCCGGGCCCGCGATCCAGGTGGCGCCGCCTGAACCTGTCGTCGATCGGCGGCCCGAGCCCGTGGTCAAGCGGCGGCCCGAGCC
>JBGPPG010000119.1:0-10476 GCA_041488455.1 Gemmatimonadota bacterium | reverse complement strand
GTCGGCTTTCTCATCGCCGGGATCTGCGGCTACATGGCGGGGCTCATCGGGGCGTCCAACAGTCCGATCTCCGGCGTCGGCATCCTCTCGATCGTCATTTGCGCCTCGGCGGTCGCGCTCACCGTGACGCCGACCGAGGAGACGCGGCCCGCGCTGGTCGCGTTCGCGCTCTTCATCACGGCGATCGTCTTCGCCTGCGCCACCATCTCGAACGACAACCTCCAGGACCTGAAGACCGGGCAGCTCGTCGGCGCCTCACCGATGCGTCAGCAGATCGCGCTCATCGTGGGCGTGGCGGCCGGCGCCGCCGTGATTCCGTCGGTGCTCAACCTGCTCGCCAAGGCCTATGGGTTCGCGGGAGCGGCCAACGTCGGGGTCATCGCGCCCAATCCGCTCCCGGCGCCGCAGGCCACGCTCATCTCGGCGCTGGCGCAGGGCGTCGTCGGTGGCCACCTGGACTGGAAGATGATCGGCATCGGCGGACTCGTCGGCGTGGGGCTCATTCTGCTCGACGCGACGCTCGGCGCGTTGAAGAAGCTCCGCATTCCGCCCCTGGCGGTCGGGATCGGGATCTATCTCCCGATGTCGGCGACCTTCGCCGTGGTCGTGGGTGCGGTGATCTCCCACTGGTACGACGGGCGCGCGCGGCTGGCGCCGAACCCCGAGCGGGCCGAGCGGCTGGGGACGCTGGTGGCCTCGGGGTTGATCGTGGGCGAGAGCATCTGGGGCGTGCTCAACGCCGGGCTGATCGTCGGCTTCTCCAGGGAGGCGCCGATCGCGATCGTGCCCGAGACGTTCGCGCCCGCCCGCTGGCTCGGCTTGCTCGCGTTCGTGGGCGTGATCGTCTGGCTATACCGGTGGATGTTGCAGCGGTCGGCCGCCGCGCAGCCGGCGCGATAGAGCGAACGCGAGGACGAGCGCGAGCACCGAGCTGAATTTCGTTTTCATGTGGTCACCCGATAGCGGACGGCCATCCCGGCTGAGTTGTGGAACGAGACGTGGCAGTGGAAGAGCCAGGTGCCCACGTTGTCCGGCACCATGTCGGCAACCGCCATGCCCATGAAGGACAGCGTGAGTACGTCGGTCCGCATGCCCCCGACCAGCACGCTGTTGCCGTGCCAGTGGGGCGCATGCACGTCGAAATCATTGGTGGACGACATCACGTACCAGCGAACATGCTGGCCACGTCGTACGGTGAGCGCGGAGAGCGGCAGGCTCCCGTGGATGAACCCGTTGATCGTGAACTTCACGAACCAGGGATAGCTCGCCTGCGTCTCCGAGCCCTTCGGGATGGGTTGCCGAGCCCGCAGGGAATCGCGTGAGGGCAGGTTCTCGCCGGCCAGCCAGCTGTCCTCCTCGTGAACCTGGGCATAGGTCACCACGATCTCGCGATCGACGTCCTTGGGCGAGCCGTCCGGCCGCGCCATCGCGCGCGCGGTGATGATCATCGCGCCCAGGAGGCCGGTGTTGATGTCGCGGGTCTCGTCCACGTGCGAGTGATACATCCACATCACCGAGCTGCCGTCCATCGGGCCGGGACCGGCACGCGCGGGCACCGGCCACACGTAGACGAACGTCCCGCCCGGCGGCACGCCGTTGCCGGTGCGCCCGTCCGCGCCGCCATCGTTGTACGGCGCCCCCTCCGACCCCTTCTCGTAGAACACGCCGTGCGGGTGCATGCTGAACGGGCGGTGTGCGTTGTTCCGGAACACCACCCGGATCGTGTCGCCGACCGCGGCATGAATCACCGGGCCGAGGAAGCCGAGGTGCTCCCACGCGGGGGGCCTGGGCTTGAGGGTCTGGAACGTGCTGTCGGTGTACTCGCGGTAGAGCACTTTCTTGTAGACGGTGCTCACCGACTCGGGCTTGGCTGCGGCGAAGAACGCGGAGTCGGCATAGGGCCGGCCGGCGATCTCGTCCCGCCCGCCCGGCACGTAGTCCCAGGAAACCGGGTCGGCGGCGATGTAGTAGGTCCGGGTCCGGCCGCCGGCCGTGGCCGGTGCCGTGGCAGGCGCCGGCCACGAGGCAAGCACGAGGGCCGACAGACCTGGCAGAATGCACCGCAGCGGCGGGATCATGGCGCGCTCACTCCCGCCGGCGCCCGCACGCCCGTGTACTCCCACCGCACCGACATGTGTCGCTTGCCGCCCGGTCCCCCGATGTCCATGTCTTCCTCCTGGCGCAGCATCAGCCCGCTGCCCTTGCCGATCCAGGTGCGCGTCGAAGCCTTCACATCTTCGTTGTCGCTCTGGGCGGTGTAGACCGCGGCGGCCTCGCCGTTCACCGATTCGTCGCCCGCGTGCTGGCAAGCGTAGCTCTTGGCAGTCGCCAGATTCTCCTGGAGCCGGTCCAGCGACTCTTTCGGGCCCATCGGGCTCTTGATCCACTTGCCGCGGGTCATGATGTAGGTCACGTCACCGGTGCTGATCGCTTCGCTCGCCGTCGGCTTGGTGCCCGGGCCGTCCGCGGTCTCCGTCATGTACATGTGGTGCGGCGTCATGATCTCCTTCTTCTCCGCGTCGATCAGCGGCCGGCAGGCGGCCGGGACGTTCTGCGCCCGCGCGGCGGCCGGTGCGATGGCGAGGCCGAGCGCCGCAAGAAGTGATGCTGGAACGTGGGCCCTCATCGAATCCTCCCGAAGATCGTGTTGCACAACTGGCCGGTCGCCTTCTGCTGCACAGCCGTGGATCCGCTCCGGAGCATCGTCGGGATAGCTTCCACCCGCACGTCACAGAGGATGTCGTTCTTCTGGGCGACGACCTCGAGGAGCTCGCCCACCCACACGGCCGCGTCGCCCACGCCCGCGAGCGGCGTCGCCGGGACGGGCATGCGCCCGCTCTTCCAGGTCTCGACCGTCGTCCGGCCGAGCACTGGGCGGAGCGTCACCGAGATGGCCGCGAGACCGGCGGTGGTGAAGCGGCAGGTTTGGGGGTCGCCGACGATGGGCTTGCTGCCGGTGATAGGGTCCTTGAGGATCCCGTCCACGTCGGCGGGCGTCAGCAGCTTCCGGTCGCATGCGTTGCCGGTGTTGGCCGGCTGCTGACGGGTGGCGTGCGCCGTCTGGCCCGTCGTCTGTCCTGCCGCATTGGGCGCCCCTTTGGAGCAGGCGGCGAGCAGCGCCAGTCCGCAGGCCGCGGCGATCGCGGACTGTCGGCTAGAGGTGAGCACAGATCGCTCCCATCAAGGCCTTCGCCTTGCCGTAGTCGGCCGACTCGAGGGCCATGCCGACGAACACGTCGCCCCGCACGGCCAGGAGCTGCGTTCCGTGCAGCAACGCGGCGTGGTCCCACGAGCCCTTGAGCATCGTGTCGGTTCGGAACCCTTCGGTCGCCGCGGCGCCAGGCGCGCTCCCCGCGCCGCCGGCCGAGCCGCCCGCGACCATCTTCATCAGCCCGCCGATCGCCGCCTGCATCTCGGGCGGCGGCTTCATCGTGTCGAGCGGCGTGCTCGCGGGCGTGCCCAGCATCCCGCTCACCATCTCCATCCCGTGGGTAAGCATCCGGTAGTTCTTCTGGCCGCCCTGCCACACCAGCCCCACGGCATAGGACCGCTCACCCTGCGGGGTCGCGACGCGCCAGGTGCACGAGGTTTCGGGCGAGTCAGAGGCGGGCGCGCCGTCGAGCGGGCCGATCGCGGCCTCGACCTCCGAGCGGGGCACCAGGTCGCAGGCCTTGGCCGGGTGCGCGCGGGGCTTGGGCACCAGCGCTACGGCCTTGGCGCCGTCGTAGTCGAGCGGATGGTCGAACCGCGGCATGGCGATTCGGGCCAGTGCGACCGCGTCATCCTTCCGCCCGCTCGCGCCGCTCACGTCGATGCTCACCTGGGTTTCACCCTTGGACGCGAACAGCGACCCCCCGGGGATCCAGGTGGCCTGGTCCCAGGGACCGGCCGGCGCCTGCTGCATGACGCGGTGGGTCAGGGAATCCAGTCCGGGCGCCCCCTTGCCCAGCACGCTGCCGAGCGCGTTGGGGACGTCCGTGAGCACCCGGCCTATCATCTGGCCGCCGTGCCATGCCGGCCGGACGGTGACCTGCCGCCCGTCCTTGCCCCGGTACATGCACTCGTCGCCGCTTGCGTCGGCCGCGCCGTCACTGGTTCGATACGGCGGGATGGCGAGGGGCCCGACGTACGGCTCGGCCTCGGAGGCAGCGAGCAGGGTGCAGGAGTCGTGCGATGAGAGCGAGATCTTCCCGCCGCAGGCCGCCAGCAGGGTCAGGGCGGCAACGGGCAAAGCAAGGCGTGGTATCATTTACTCCTCGGTGAGCGCGTCGGTATCGCGGTCCGTGCGTGACAAACTGGGCGGGGCGCGTCTCTCCACCGTCTCTTCACCGTCTGTTGCCGGGTGACGGGGCGGCACGTACATTCGAGCGTTCATGATCGAGCTCAGTCTGTTGGGGCTTCACGCCGTCCGCGGGTCGGATGGACGGGAGCTTTCCTCCTTATTGGCGCAACCCAAGCGGTTCGCGCTCCTCGCGTACCTGGCCATCGGTGGCGGCAGCGGCTATCACCGGCGTGACAGTCTCGCCGCCATGTTCTGGCCCGACCTGGATCAGTCCGCGGCCCGGCGGGCCCTCCGAAACACCCTCTACCATCTGCGGGAAGCGCTCGGCGACGGGGTGATCGTCACCCATGGCGATGACGCAGTCGCCATCGACCCCGGCCTGCTGACGTGCGACGTGACCCGGCTCGGCGAGGCCGTGGCCGCGGCTCGGTACGAGGAGGCCGTCGATTGCTTCGGCGGCGAGCTGCTGGCGGGGCTTCACTTCGTGAACGCCGGGGAGGCGTTCGAGGAATGGCTGTCTCGGGAGCGCCTGCGGGTCACCGACCTGGTCATGCAGGCGGTGCGGGCGCTGGTCGAGCGCGAGGAGCGGGCGGGCAACCTGATCGCCGCCGCCCACTGGGCTCAGCGGGCGTGCGTGCTGGCGCCGGGCGACGAGAGCCGGCTCCGGCGGGCCATGGCGCTGCTCGACCAGGGCGGCGACACCGGTGGGGCCCTTCGTCTATATGAAACGACCGCGCGCCGCCTCGCCACGGAGTTCGACGCCACGCCGAGCGCGGAGACGGAGGCGCTGGCGGCGCGGATCCGCGACGGCGGCCGGAAGCCGCTGGCGGTGGCCGTTGAGCCGTTAGCCGTTGAGCCGTTAGCCGCCGAGCCGCCGGTTGCACGGCCGAGGCGCGGGCGCCTTGCGCTGTTCTTCGCGGCCGCGCTTGGTGCCGTCGCCATCTCCCTGCTGCTCGCGCGCGGCGCGAGCGCCAAGCATCACACGGTCGCACCCCGGGCGCGGGTGCTCGTCGCCGTCTTCGACAATCGGTCAGGGGACTCCGGGCTTCAATCGCTCGGGCGAATGGCGCAGGACTGGCTCGCCCAGGGGATCGTGCGCACCCACCTCGTCGACGTCGTGGACCCCCGCGCCGTGTTCGAGCAGGGCCGGGCCGGAGCCGGCGCGGCGGTGGACCCGGTCACGCTCGCCCGTCGAACCGGGGCGGCGCTGGTGGTCTCGGGCAGCTACTATCGCACGGGCGACACTCTCTTCTTCGAGGCGGCAGTCACCGACGCGCGCACCGGACGCATCGCGCGCGTCGTAGGGCCCATCCTGTCCAGCGCGCGCACTCCCGTCGCCGGGCTCGACGAGCTGCGGTCCCGGGTGATGACCGCGCTCGCGTCCGCCGTCGATCCGCGCACGAGCCAGACTCTCGACCCGGGCGGCGAGGTCCCTCCGTTCGACGCGTACCAGGCTTACGTGGAAGGACTGGACGCCTACTGGCACGGCGATGGCCGGCGCGCGCAAGCGCTGTTCCTCCAGGCGGCCCATCGCGACAGCCTGTTCACGACCGCGGCCATCGCCGCTGCGGTCGTCGCTGCAAACTCCAATGGCTGTCCCCTCGTCGACTCGCTCGCCTCCGCGCTCGGCGTCCGTTCCCAGCCGCTCGATCGGGTGGATCGCCTGTCGCTGCAGATCGCCGATGCGCGGTGCCGTGGCCGCAATGAAGAGATGTTGCGGCTGACGCTCGACCGTGCCGACCTCGAGCCAGGCAATTCCAGCTCCCAGATGTCCGCTGCCGCGGCCGCACTGTGGGCCAATCGCCCGAAGCGGGCCCTGGAGATGCTGGACCGCGTTGACCCCGCGGTTGACCTGGCCTGGAGCACGGACACGACCCACTTCGTCTATTGGGGCGGGCTCACCGAGGCGCTTCATCTGCTCGGCCGCCACGACGACGAGCTGGCCGCCGCCGATCGCGTGCCGCCCGGCGCGCCGCTGGGTCGGATTTGGCTGCGAGGCTCCGCGCTGGCCGCCCTGTCGCGTCCCACCGCGGCGCTGGCTCTGCTCGACAGCGCACTCGTCCTTCCCGTCGAGACGGTGAGCGATATCGGGCTTGCCCCATACACAGATGGACGGCCGCAGTACACCGTCACGCCCGGATGGGTCGCCAACTGGATTTCACGCGAGCTTGCGTTCCACGGCGACACCGTTGCCTCACGCCAGGCCGCGACGCGGGCCGTGGCATGGTACCGGAGCCGCCCCCCCGAGGAGCGCTCCACGTTGGAGGAACGACTGGTCGCGACGTGGTCGCTGGAGATGCTCGGCGAGTACGCCGACGCCGAAAAGATGGCGCGGCAGCTCATCGCGGAAGACTCGATGAACGTCGATTTTCGAGGGGAGCTCGCCGGACTCGCGGCGGAGCGTGGAGATACCGCACTGGCGGATTCGCTGGACCGCTGGCTCGCCGCGCAACCGGTCGCGCGCGTCAGCTGGACCGCCAGCATGTACCGCGCGCGCGTGGCCGCGCTGCTCGGCCGGCGCGACGATGCCGTCGCGCGTACCCGCGAAGCGCTGGACGAAGGGGCATGGCCGAGGTGGCTTCACCAGGAGCCCGCCCTCGCCCCGTTGCGGGCCCGTCGGGACTTTGTCGCGCTGACCGCGCCCCGGGACTGAGGCGATGGTCGGCGTGCGCCCCTGCCGCACCGATGCGGCAGGGGCGCATTGCCGTCCGGCCTCCGACGCGAGCTACTGCAACGGCTGCGGCTCGCTGTAGAGGAAATCGTCCAGCACGACGACATCGGCCATGCCCCCGCTGCTCACGTCGTCGACATCCGGGCCGATCGGAGCGTCACCGAGCGTCAGTGCCACCCGGGCGATCACCGGCGCATCGAACGTGACGCCGACGAGGCTGTACTCATCCGGGTCTTTCCGCACCGGCACGGGCACGTCGGCAATCAAGGTGCCGTTCTTGTCGTACGCTTGGAGCCTCGAGGTATTCGGCTTGTCAACGTCCACCACCACCGCACCGAAGGCCCGCACAGCCGCCACCGTGTCGGTCCCGGGGATCCGGAAGGTCAGCTCGAACCTGGTCGTGCCGATCGGCGCGAACATCCGCGGGTTGCTGAACGGGATGAGGTCCTTCGCGTAGGTCGGGTTGATGTCCGCGAAATGGTTATCGCTCACCCGGAGGCCCGCCGGGCTCACGTAGACCGCGCCACGCGGGGCGTTCACATTGAAGAAGTTCGCGGGGAAGTTGGACGTATTCGTGAACTGCGCCGGAACGCCGTCCCAGTTGATCTCGCGCCGGCCCGCCGCGTGGAAGCCGCGCTCGTTCTTGTTGTTGACGGCCCCAACCAGGGCCCCGAACTCGGGGATGTGCCGGTCGACCTCGCCGCTGAGGGCGACGATTCGCTGGGGCGGCGGCGTTTGCCCGGGCGCGGTAGGGCCGGCGCCGGAGTAAGTGCTGCAGGCCTGGGCGAGTGCCGCGCCGAGCAGGGCGGCGATGGCGATGTGGCTTGTCTTCATTGGAAACAGCCTCCTGGCTGCGTGTGGGTCGGCGCCAGCCTGAGTGGCGGGTCGTTTTGTGACGCCGGCAATATTGGACGCGGCAAGGAAGCGGACTATCCGCTGACCGACCGGATTTCGCCCGCACGATCGCTGGCTGCGAAGGTGCCGGAAGAGGGGTCAGACCCCTACCGAAGTCAGGGGCGCGGCGGTAAATCATCTCTTTCGTAGGCCCTGGTGACCCGATGGCGAGCCATACGCCGAACGCTGCGGTACCCGAGTCGAGCACCGGGCAGCTCCGACGCCTCCTGCGGCAGCAGGAGACTGTACGCGCCGTGGTGGAGTCGATCAGCGGCGAGCTGGAGCTGCAGCCGCTGCTCGAGCGCATCATTTCCCACGCGTGCGACCTGATCGGCGCGGAGCACGGCACGATCGGGTTGGTCGATGCCACCGGCGATGTCGTCCGCACTGCCGCTGCCTGGCGCATGCCGCCGGATGAAGTCGGTGCCGAGATGCCGCGGGGCGTCGGCCTAGCGGGCATGGTGCTCGAGCGCGGTGCCCCGGTGGTCATCGACCGGTACGGCGACCTCCCCTCTCCCACGCAACTCGCCCTGCGCGATCACCCCGCCATCGGCATGCCGATCGAGTGGCAGGGCCAGATGATCGGCGTTCTCGCGGTCGGGAAGGCCCCCGCTCGCGACGCCGGCCTGGGTGAGCCGCCGTTCGCCGAGACGGCCGTCGAGACGCTGGCCCTGCTCGCGCGGTCGGCGGCGATCGCCATCGCGAACGCTCAGCGCTACCAGGATGAGCGGCACCGCAGCGAGCGTATGGCCGTCGTGGCACACGTGGCCCGGCTCGTCACCGCCGATCTTCGCCTCGACGAATTGCTTCAGCGCGCCGCCGATGCGATTCACGAGCTGCTCGGCTTTCCCAACATCGCCATCCCGCTCATCGACCCGGAGCAGCCGGGCACGCTCGTGATCCGCACGTTCGGCGGCCACTACAAGCAGCTGATCAAGGGCGAGTACCGGATCCCCATCACCGCGGGGATCATGGGCGAGGCGGCCCGGACACGGATGACCGTCGTCGTCAACGACGTCAGCGTTGATCCACGGTACTTGCCGACGCCCGGCGCCCCCGCCGAGGGCGCCGAGCTTGCCATCCCGATCCTCCTCGGTGACCGGGTCCTTGGCGTGGTGAACGTCGAGCGCCAGGAGCCGTTCGACGCGGAGGATGCCGCCGTCGTGGGCGTCATCGCGGATCAGCTCGCAGTCGCGATCGAGAACGCCCGGCTCTACGCGAGCGCGCAGGACGTCGCCGTGCTCGAGGAACGCCAGCGTCTCGCCCGCGAGCTGCACGACGCGGTGACCCAGCACCTCTCGACCCTCACGCTGATCACCCAGACGCTCGGGCCCGCGTACGCCCGGGATCACGCCGAAGGGGAAGAGCGGGCGCGCCGAGTGGTGGAGCTGAGCCAGGTGGCTCTCGACGAGATGCGCGTGCTCCTGGCCGAGTTGCGGCCGCGCCGAGGTGGTCGCGACGCGGACGGAGCGGCCGCCACCGAAGCGCCGGCCCGCTCCGCGCGCGCCCGACTCCGGCGGCACGGACTCGCGGTCGCGCTAGGCCTGTTGGCGGAGGACGTGTCGCGAGCCGGCCTGCCCGTTCGCACGGACCTCGTCGCCTACGGATCGAGGCCGCTCGCGCAAGAGGAGGCGCTCTACCGGATCGCCCAGGAGGCGCTGAGCAACGTCGTGAAGCACGCCGGCGCGACGCACGCTCGACTGACGCTCACGAGCGCGGCGGGCGCCACGGTCCTGAGCGTCACGGACGACGGCGCCGGCTTCGCCGCGGACATCGCGCGGACCGGTGAGCACGCGATCCAGATGGGCGGGCTTGGCCTTCTGACGATGCGGGAGCGCGCGACCGCGATCGGGGGAACTCTCCGCATCGAATCCCAGGCCGGCGGGGGCACGACCGTGCGGGCGGTGGTGCCGCTCGGTGAGGAGTGCCCGGCGTGAGCCACGAGCAGCGCAGCCATCGGGGCCCCGTCCGGGTGCTCATCGCCGACGATCACCCGGTCGTACGCGAAGGCCTTCGTCTGATCCTTTCGGAAGAGCGCGAGACCATCGAGATCGTCGGCGAGGCGGCCGACGGCCTGGAGGCGGTCCGCCTGGCCGAACGGCTCCGCCCGGACGTGGTGCTGATGGACTTGCTGATGCCCGGGCTCGACGGCGTCGAGGCGACGGCACGCCTGCACGCCGGGGGCGCCGGACCGCGCGTGCTGGTGCTCACCACCTACGTGGACGATGAGCGGGTGCGGGACGCCATCCGGGCAGGTGCCACCGGATATCTGCTCAAGGACGTACTGAGGGCGCAGCTGGTGCAGGCGATCCATTCCGCAGCGGTCGGGGTCCCCACCCTCGACCCCCGGGCGCAGCAGCACCTCATGCGGCAGGTAGCCACCGTACCCGAGCCGTCGCCTTTTGCAGAGCTGACGCCCCGCGAGCTGGACGTCCTGCGCCTGGTCGCCCGGGGCGTGGGGAACAAGCAGATCGCCGCGCAGCTCAATCTGAGCGTCGGCACCGTGAAGGGCTACGTGAGCGCGATCCTGCCCAAGATCCACTGCGCGGATCGCACGCAGGCCGCCCTCTTCGCGGTAAGGCACCGACTCGAACCCTGACCGAACGCAGGGGCGCCCCCCAAGCAGGTC
>JBGPPG010000118.1:0-10550 GCA_041488455.1 Gemmatimonadota bacterium | reverse complement strand
GGTGGTGCAGCCCGGCATGCCCGCCACGCTGGGTGTGCTGGCGACGCCGCAGGTGGCGGACGACTCGAACCTGGGAGCCCGGCAGCTCGATCTCGCGCTGGTCCTCCTTCTCGCCACGATCATCGGTGTCGTTGCCGCGCTGATCGGTGCGCGGCGGGCCGCGCTTGCCCTGTCGCGCCCGGTGTCCGAGCTCCGGCGCTCGGCGATCGCTCTGGGCCGGGGCCAGGCGATGCCGGCCCACTCGGCGCATCCGCCGCTCGAGTTCGAGCCGGTGTTCGGCGCCTTCGAGCGGATGGCCGCCGACATCCGGTCGAGCCAGACCGCGCTCGAGGAGGCCCGGCGCCGCACCGCCACGGTGCTCGCGACGGTCGCGACCGGCGTGGTGGGCCTCGACCCGGACGGTCGGGTGATCATCGCCAACCGTCAGGCGGTGGACCTGCTGGGCGTCCCGCTCGCCGAAGGCGACCCGCTGCTGGAGCGGCTGGATCCGGAATGGAGTCCGTTGGCGGAGGCGGTCCGGGCGTTCCTCGCCGCGCCGGGGGTGCCCGGCGCCAGCGCCGAGCTGACGGTGGGCGGCCGGCGCCTCACGGTGCAGCTCGCCGCGCTGGGACCGGATCTCCGGGGAGCGGTGCTCGCGCTGAACGACGTGAGCGACATCTCCCGCGCCGAACGGGTGCTGGCCTGGGGCGAGATGGCGCGGCAGGTCGCGCACGAGATCAAGAATCCGCTCACGCCGATGCGGCTCGGCGTCCAGCACCTGCGCCGGGTCTGGCGCGACCGGCCGAGCGAGTTCGACGGGACCCTGGAAGACACGGCGCGCCGGATTCTCGGCGAGATCGACCGGCTGGACACGATCGCACGGGCGTTCAGCCGCTTCGCCGCACCCGGGCCGGCGCAGGAGCCGCTCGAGCCGGTGGATCTCGCGGAGGTGGCGGACGAGGTGGTCCAGCTCTACCAGCTGGCCGGGGAAGGGGCGGCGACCGTACGGCTCGAGGTCGCGGAGGCCGCGTTCGGCGACGCGCGCCGGGACGAGATTAAGGAAGTGCTGGTGAACCTGCTCGAGAACGCGCGGAACGCCGGCGCGCTCACGATCGTGGTTGCGGTCGCACCGGGGCGGCTGGAGGTCCGGGATGACGGCTCCGGCATCCCGCCGGACCTGCTGCCGCGCATCTTCGAGCCGAGGTTCTCCACGACGACCAGCGGGTCGGGGCTGGGCCTCGCGATCGTGCGGCGGCTGGTGGAAAGCTGGGGCGGAACGGTGGATGTGGAGTCGGCGGCGGGGCGGGGTACGACGGTGGTGGTGCGGCTGGCGCCGGTCAACCTCCCGGCGCGGTCGGCGGGGCTCTAGTCGCTCGTGGCCTGGGCGAGGCGGATCAGCTCATCTTCGGTGGACCCACGGGCGAGCAGATCGAGCGCTGCCTGCATCTGCCGATCGTCCAGCAGCCGGCGGCGGCTTGCAGCGGCGTCGCCGAACACCTCGCGGGCAATCTCGTAACCCAGTTGGCGGTCCACGTAGGTGGCGGCGCTGTCGAAGACGGCCGGCGCCACGTGGACGTCCCGGGCCACCAGCTCGGCGCGAACCCGCTCGCGCATCGCCGGGGTGACCGCGAAGTCCTCGGAGCTGAGCTCTGCCTGGGCCTTCACCGCCAGGGCGCAGTCGGCGAGCGCGCCTCGGAAGGCCGCGTAGTTGCTCCCTAGCGAATCCAGGAATGCCCGCTCGCCGGCCGTGTACGCGTCCCGGCGGACGATGAGGTCGGGCTGGATCCCCTTGCCCTCGGGCAGGGGCCGGCCCTGGTCGGTCCGGAAGCGTACGCCGTGCATCGTGGCGAAGAGACGCGCGTCGGCGAGCACGCTGTCGGAATGGGTCCGCGCCCGGTTGATGCTCCGCCCGCTCGGCGTGAACCAGCGCGCAGTCGTGAGCTTGATCGCCATGTCGCTGTCGAGCGGGTACGTGGTCTGGAGGACGCCCTTGCCGTAGGTCGGCAGGCCCACGACCACCGCGCGGTCATGGTCCTGGAGCGCGCCGGCGATCAGCTCGGCGGAGCTTGCGGTGCCGTCGTTGACCAGCAGCACGAGCCCGAGATCGGGCCAGCGCGAGCCGATGCCGGCGACGTAGGTCTTGGAATGCTCGGCCGTGCGCCCGCGGGTGCGGACGATCGTGTCGCCCTTGGGCAGAAAGAGCTCCGCCGCCTGGACGCCCTGCTTGATCAGGCCGCCCGGGTTGTTCCGGAGATCGAGCACCAGTGTCCGCATGCCTCGCTTGCGCAGATCCCACACCGTGGCCTGCAGCTCGTCGGCCGAGCCCTCGCTGAGGGAGTGCAGTGCCACGTAGCCGGTCGTCGGCGTCAGCATCACGCCGGGCGACGTCGCCGGAACGCGCACGCCGCGCTTGGCGGCGCGCGTCGCCGGCGTATCGAGCTCGCCGGTGCCGGACATCTGCCGGCTGAACTGCCGGTAGCCCTCACCGACCAGCAGCTCGGCGTAGGGATCCTTGAGCTGCGACACGAGCGTCCGCGCGGTGTTCTCGAACATCTCGGTCTGGTCGGGCGAGTCGAGCGAGTGATCGTGGATCACCGAGAGCACAGTTTCGAGCACCCGCGCCTGCTCGTACAAGGCCTCACGCTCGGTCGGCTCGCGATGCAGCAGCCACCCTCCGGAAACGAAGGAGAGGACTGCCACGAGCGCGAGTGTGCCGAGACGTTGCATCATAGGGAAAGTGTTGCCGCGAATTGCCAGCGACTCCTGCCGGTTGCCGGGGAGGGCGTCGGCTCTAAACCGCCGTCACGACGCCACTTGGGTTCGTCCAGGGCCCTGATCTGGCAAAACCGGGGCCGAACCTTGGGCCAGCGTCCGTCTCGCCTGCTCGAGCGCGGCACGGTCGGCGGCGAAGAACGCGAGCATCCGTCGAGGCACCCGAGGAGCCAGAGGAATCACCTGAGGAGGAGCGAGTGAACCGATTGTGGCTCTTGGCCTTGGCCTTGGCGTCCCCGGTACAGGCACAAACCACCGGACCGGTCCGTGGTCCCGCCATTCCGAACGGCTACCTGGGCTACACCTTCTGCCGGGCGGGCCTGGCGGAGACGTGGATTCGGGCGGACATCGTCGGGACGCCGCAGGCGGACGAGGTGCTTGCGCACGAGGCGGTGCACCGGCGGCAGGCGGAGGAAGCGCCGAGCTGCGAGGGGTTCTTCGCGAGCCTGGTATCGGCCCGGCGCGTGGTGGAGGTGGAGATTCCGGCCTACTGCGCGCAATGGCAGGTGGTGAAGCAGCGAGGCGCTGACCGGGACGCGACGCTCCGGGAGTACGCGCTCCGGATCTCGGCGCAGGCCGGGGCGATGGAGAACCGGCTGGACGTGCTTGCGATGCTCAAACAGCAATGCAGTGAGAAGTGAGAGGTGAGAAGTGAGAGGTACGAGGGGGCGGCGGATGCTGCGCCGGTGAAACCACCCGATTCTCCCCGCGTAAGGCGAAAGGAGTACACCCACCGATACCAAACACGCGTAGAAAACTGAAACGTTGCAGGAGGATCCCCATGCCCCGCGCGTTCGCCTCGTCACGCCTCTTCGCCGCCTGCAGCGTGCTCGCCGTCCTCGCCGGCTGCAGCTCGACAAAATCCTCTCCCGAAACCGCAAGCGCGACCTCGGCGGCCAGTGCCGGGTCCGGCACCGATACGGTGGCCGGCGATGCCCACGCGGGCGCCAGGACGGTCGCGCTCACGACCAGCTCCGCCGAAGCCCGGGACCTGTATCTCCAGGGCCGCGCGCTGGCCGAGCAGCTCCGATTCCAGGACGGGCGCAAGCTCTTCGAGCAGGCCACGGCCAAGGATCCATCCTTCGCGATGGCGCACTACCAGCTGGCGGTGACCTCGGCCACGGCCAAGGATTTCTTCGCCCACATGGCGCAGGCCGTGGCCCTCTCGGACAAAGCCTCCGAGGGGGAGCGGCTGATGATCCGGAACCTCGAGGCCGGCGGCAACGCCAAGCCGAAGGAGGCGCTGGAGTACTCCGAGGAGCTGGTCGCGAAGTTCCCCAACGACGAGCGGGCGCACTTCCTCCTGGGCACCGGCTACTTCGGCCGGCAGGACTATGATCGCGCGATCGCGGAGCTCCAGAAGTCCATCGCGATCAATCCGTCGTTCTCGGGCGCCTACAACCTGCTCGGGTACTCGTACCGGTCGGTCGAGAAGTACGACAACGCGGAGCAGGCCTTCAAGAAGTACATCGAGCTCATCCCCAACGATCCCAACCCGTACGACTCGTACGCCGAGCTGCTGATGAAGACGGGGCGCTTCGACGAGTCCATCGCTCAGTACGGAAAGGCGCTGTCAGTCGATCCGCACTTTGGGAACTCCCGCATCGGCATCGCGACCGACCTGATGCTCCAGGGCAAGCACGACGCGGCGGCCGCCGAGGCGCAGAAGCTCTATGACGCGGCGCGCGACGACGGCGATCGCCGCTTCGCCCTGTTCGCGCGCGCGGTCATCTACGTGGACGGGAACCGCACGTCCGCGGCGCTGGCCGAAGCCGAGAAGGAGCTTGCGCTCGACACCCGGCAAGCCGACTCGGCCAACATGAGCGGCGATGCGCTTCTCGTCGGCAACATCCTCCTCGATGCGGGGCGCCCGGCCGACGCCGAGAAGCGGTTTCAGCAGTCGCTGGACGTGATCGAAAAGTCCGGACTCTCCTCCGACGTCAAGGAAGACGCCAGGCTCGCGGCCCACTACAACACCGCGCGCGTGGCGCTCGCGAAGGGCGATGTGGCCGCTGCCAAGAGCCATGCCGCCGCGTACGCCAGCGGCGCCGAGGCGAGGCACAACCCCATCCGCATCCGTCAGGCACACGAGCTGGCGGGCACCATCGCGCTCAAGGAAAAGAGCTTCGCCACCGCGATCGCGGAGCTGGGTCAGGCCAACCAGCAGGATCCGCAGGTTCTCTACCGCACCGCGCTCGCCTACAAGGGCAAGGGCGACGGGGACAAGGCGAAGGAATTCGCTGACCGCGCGGCGAACGCGAACGTGCTTCCGCTTCTGACCTACGCCTTTGTGCGGGCCAAGGCGAGCAAGTGGCCGACGACCTGATGCCGGCGCGCCCCGGCTGATCGTTGTGACGGCCCGGGCGGTGCACTGCCCGGCACCGGTCGGCGTGCGTCCGATGCATGAGGCGGGTGCGGCGGCGGGTATGCTCGACAACGTCGCCACCACCCGCCGCCATGCTCGCTCGCGTCCGCTCCGCCGCCGTGCTCGGCGTCGATGCCTATCCGGTCGAGGTCGAGGTAGACCTCTCCAACGGACTGCCCTCGCTCTCCACCGTGGGGTTGCCGCAGAGCGCCGTTAAGGAAGGGCGGGAGCGGGTCCACGCCGCGATCCTCAACGCCGGTTTCGAGTTCCCGCTTCGGCGCATCACAGTCAATCTCGCCCCGGCGGATCGCCCGAAGGCCGGCTCCGGCTTCGACCTCGCCATCGCGCTCGGCATCCTCGTGGCCAGCGACCAGGTACCCGGCGGCAGGCTCGGCGAGCTGGTCGTCCTGGGCGAGATCGGGCTCGAGGGGGATCTCCGGCCGGTGCGTGGCGCGTTGCCGGTCGCGCTCTGCGCCCGCGCGTCCGGGGCGCGATGCGTGGTGCTTCCGGCCGTCAATGCCCCCGAGGCGGCGCTGGTTGAAGGGCTCGACATCCGTGCCGCGAAAACGCTGGGCGAGGTGTGCGGCTTTCTCTCAGGAAAGTCTGACCTGCCCGTGGCGCGGGCCGATGCCGGCGCGGCGCTTCGAGCAGCGGCGGAAGACTGCGTGGACTTCGCCGAGGTGCGAAGCCAGGCGGTGGCGAAACGCGCGCTCGAGATCGCGGCCGCGGGCGGGCACAACCTGTTGATGATCGGTCCGCCCGGCGCGGGCAAGACGATGCTCGCCCGGCGGCTGCCGACGATCCTGCCGAGCCTCAGTCTCGAGGAGGCGCTCGAGGCAACCAAGATCCACAGCGTGGCGGGCACGCTGCCACCCGGACTGCCGCTCATCGCGGCGCGGCCGTTTCGCGCGCCGCACCACACGGTCAGCGATGCGGGGATGATCGGTGGTGGCTCGTGGCCCCGGCCGGGCGAGGTGAGCCTGAGCCACGGCGGCGTGCTCTTCCTCGACGAGCTGCCCGAGTTCCGGCGCAACGTGCTCGAGGCGCTGCGCCAACCGCTGGAAGACGGTGTGGTGACGCTGAGCCGGGCAGCGATGAGCCTGTCGTTCCCCGCACGCTTCATGCTGGCCGCGGCGATGAACCCGTGTCCCTGCGGTCACCACGGGGATCCCGTGCGCTCCTGCCGCTGCGAGCCGGTGGCGGTCGAGCGCTATCGCGCGCGAGTCTCGGGCCCGCTGCTCGACCGGATCGACATCCACCTGCCCGTGCCTGCGGTGCCCGCCGCCGACCTCTCCGCCGGCGCGCCGCCCGCCGAGCCGAGCGCGGCGATCCGAGCCCGCGTGGAGGCCGCGCGCCGAATCCAGCGCGAGCGCTTCCGCGACAGCCCCGGCCTCCACGCCAACGCACATATGTCCGCCCGTGACGTCCGGACCCACTGTCGCCTCGGCGAGCCCGCCGAGCGGCTCCTCCGGCAGGCGATGGGCCGGCTCGGACTGTCGGCCCGCGCGCACTCGCGCGTGCTGAAGCTGGCCCGCACCATCGCGGATCTGGGGGGTGCGGCCGAGATCACGACGGCGCACGTGAGCGAGGCAATCCAGTACCGGAGCCTGGATCGGGCGCGTGGGGCGGTCGCGGTGCCGGGGTAGGAACGTGCTTGTAAGCGGGCTGTCCAAGTGGTATCATCCATATGTCCACTTGGACGGAAAGGAACACAATGCCGACTGTCGACGCACCCCGCGTGGCCCGACGCCTCGGTGGCCGGCCGGTGCTCCGCCGCACCATCCGCTCTGTTGCCGACCTCGAAGCCGTGGTCCGGCAAGGGCTCCCCTGGCGCGCGCTTCGGGTCTTTCTGACGGCCACGGCACTTGGCCCGCAGGAGCAGGGCTGGCTTGCCGACATCGTCGCGCCGCGCACCACGCGCATCCGGCGCGAGCGCGAGGGACGGCTGTCGCCGGAGGAGAGCGAGCGCCTGGAGCGCCTGGCCCGGCTCGCATCGCTCGCGGCGACGGTGCTGGAGTCCGAGACGGACGCACGCGCCTTTCTGTTTCGGCCCCACCCATTGTTCCGCGGCGAGAAGCCGGCCGCCCTCGCCCGCACGGAGCTTGGCGCGCGCCAGGTCGAGGACCTGCTCTGGCGACTCGAATACAGTCTGCCGGCCTGATGGTGCTCGCGGCGTTCCGGGCCGTGAAGGTCCGCTACCCGGTGTTCGACGGGGAGGGCGCCCGGCGAACGGGCGGACGCTGGCACTCCCCGGGCTGGCCGCTCATCTACGCCAGCACGTGCCTGGCCGGCGCGCTTCTCGAGATCGTCGTGCAGCTGGGGCGCGTTGGCTTGCCGGGCCGGCACCACGCGGCCGTAGCGGAGATCCCGGACAGCATCGCGCGGGAGGTGCTATCGGCGGACGCTCTCCCCGGCTGGGACACGCCGGAGTCGCCGGCGGCGCGGGCGTACGGCGACCGGTGGCTCACGGAGGCGCGTACGGCCGTTCTCCTGGTGCCCGCCGCCACGGCCCGCCCGCTCCAGCAACACATCCTGCTCAATCCGGTGCATCCGGCCTTTTCCCGGATCACGCTTCGACCGCCGGCTCCCGTGACGTGGGACGTCCGGCTGTTTCCCAGCAACTGATTGCGCCCAACGCTCAATCGCTCGGCAAACATCGAATATCCTCGGCAGACTTGGATGGCACGACCATCTCCTCGAGACGTAGGCGGCTGCACGTCGGTTCCGCGACTGCTCCGGCATTGACACTCCCGCCCGTAAGCTCGAATATCCCTCCGTAACTCGCGCGCCCAGCGATGTGCGGCGTTGAACGCCTGTCCGGACTCCCCCAGGCACAAGGCACCTGTCATGGCACATGCGGAGCTGCCGCTGATCCAACGCGGCTTCGGCGAGACCCGGCGCCCCGACGCCTGGTGGGTGCAGCCCGCGGTGGTCTTCCTCATCCTCTCGGCGTTCATCGTCTACGCCACGTGGGCCGCGTTCCAGGGCCGGCACTATGCCTATGGCCCGTATCTCTCCCCGTTCTACTCGCCCGAGCTGTTCGGGAGCTCGCCCCACGCCTGGTTCGGGCCGAAGCCGGGGTGGTGGCCCAGCTGGCTGGTGTTCTCGCCGGCGCTCCTGATCCTCCCGTTTCCGGGAATCTTCCGGGTCACCTGCTACTACTACCGCGGCGCCTACTACAAGGCGTTCTGGGCGGACCCGCCTGCCTGTGCCGTCGGTGAGCCGCGGCAGCGGTATTGCGGAGAGACCGCGTTTCCGCTCATCGTGCAAAACATCCACCGCTACTTTCTGTACGTCGGACTCTGCTTCCTCGTCGTGCTCGCCCACGATGTCTACAAGGCCTTGTGGTTCACCGACCCGGCGACCGGCCGGACAGCGCTCGGCGTCGGTGTGGGCACGCTCGTGCTCGCGCTGAACGTGACGCTGCTCACCGGTTACACGCTGGGCTGCCACTCCCTGCGCCACGTCGTGGGCGGGTACCGGGACCGACTGTCGCGGTCGCCGGTGCGAAAGCGGGTGTACGATTGCTCGAGCTGCCTGAACCGCGCGCACATGCGATGGGCGTGGGCCAGCCTGTTCTCCGTCGCATTCGCGGACCTCTACGTCCGCCTCTGCTCGATGGGCATCTGGACCGATTGGCGGATCTTGTGACGCGGGTCCCGGCATGACGACCGACTACGAGACCATCGACCACGACGTGCTGGTGATCGGAGCCGGCGGGGCAGGGCTCCGCGCGGCGATCGCCGCGTCGGCGGCCGGGGTCTCGGTCGGGCTGGTGTGCAAGTCCCTTCTCGGGAAGGCGCATACCGTGATGGCGGAGGGCGGAGTCGCGGCCGCGCTGGCGAACGTGGACGACCGCGACAATTGGCACGTGCACTTCGCCGACACGATGCGCGGCGGGCAGTACGTCAACAACTGGCGCATGGCCGAGCTGCACGCGAGGGAAGCGCCCGACCGGGTGCGCGAGCTGGAAGCGTGGGGAGCGCTCTTCGACCGCACCCCCGACGGGCGCATTCTCCAGCGCAACTTCGGCGGCCACAAGTATCCCCGCCTGGCGCACGTCGGCGATCGGACCGGGCTGGAGATGATCCGCACGCTCCAGGACCACAGCATCCATCAAGGCATCGACGTGCACATGGAGTGCACCGTTCTCCGGCTCCTCACCGACGGCGGCCGCGTCGCGGGTGCCTTCGCCTACGACCGCGAGCGGGGGCGCTTCCGGCTGTTCCGGTGCAAGGCGATCGTCCTCGCGACGGGCGGAATCGGCCGAGCCTACTCGATCACCAGCAACAGCTGGGAATACACGGGCGACGGCCACGCGCTCGCCTATCACGCCGGCGCCGCGCTGCAGGATATGGAGTTCATCCAGTTCCACCCGACCGGGATGATCTGGCCGCCCAGCGTGCGCGGCATCCTGGTCACCGAGGGCGTACGGGGTGAAGGCGGGGTCCTCCTCAATAAGGACGGGCGCCGCTTCATGTTCGACGACATCCCGGAGAACTACCGGAGCCAGACCGCGGACAACGAAGAGGAGGGGTGGCGCTACACCCAGGGCGACAAGAACGCCCGCCGGCCGCCCGAGCTGTTGACCCGCGACCATGTCGCCCGCTGCATCGTGCGTGAGGTCCGCGAGGGCCGGGGCAGTCCGCACGGCGGCGTGATTCTCGATATTTCATGGATCAAGCAGAAAATCCCCGATGCCCGGAAGCACATCATGCGGAAGCTCCCGAGCATGTACCACCAGTTCAAGCAGCTCGCGGACATCGACATCACCACCACACCGATGGAGGTCGGGCCCACCACGCACTACGTCATGGGCGGCGTGCGGGTGGACGGCGACACGCAGATGTCCACCCTGCCGGGTCTGTTCGCGGCGGGTGAGTGCGCCGCCGGGCTGCACGGTGCCAACCGGCTGGGCGGGAATTCGTTGTCCGACCTGCTCGTGTTCGGCAAACGGGCGGGAGACTTCGCGGCCCAGTTCGCGCGGGACAAGGGCTCGGCGGCCATCGACAGCGCGCAGGTCGACGAGGCCGGCCGAGGGGCGCTCGCGCCGTTCGAGCGGGCCGCCGCCGGCAACGGCGGCGGCCCGTATCAGGTAATGCAGGAGCTCCAGGTGATGATGCAGGAGCTGGTGGGCATTGTGCGACGTGGGCCGGAAATGGAGCGCGCGCTGGAGGGGATCGGACAGTTGAGGGAGCGGGCGCAGCGCGTCGGAGTCACCGGAAACCGAGAGTACAATCCCGGATGGCACACCGCGCTCGACCTGGGCAACCTGCTCACGATCTCGGAGGCAGTGGCGCGGGCCGCCGTCGAGCGAAGGGAGAGCCGGGGCGGGCACTTCCGCGATGACTACCCGGACAAGGACCCGGCGTACGGGAAGTTCAACATCGTCATCCGGAAGGGGGAGGACGGCACGATGCAGCTCTCGCGCGAG
>JBGPPG010000117.1:0-10560 GCA_041488455.1 Gemmatimonadota bacterium | reverse complement strand
CCGGGGCTTGAGATTGTCAGGCCACTCGCGCGGCCACAAGAACACGATTGTCGCGACGAGGATCGCCAGGCTCGCGATCCCGGTGGAGACCCTGCGGAAAGAGCAAGCGTGCGAAAGCGGGGACGTCCAGGGGCTCAATCCGAGAAGCGATCGGGCGCGGCCGGACGTCGTCACGACGATTCGTCCGACGACCCAGGTGGCCCCGATTGCCTTGACTGCGGTCCGCTCCGACAGCGTACAGAGTGACGGCAGCACGCAGCGCGTTCGCGCGAGCAGGCCGACATCCCACGTGATTCCGACGCGGGTGGCCTCGATCACGCTCGCCGCGGTGCGCTCGGACAGCTTCAAGAGTGCCGGTAGCAGCCAGCGCGCTCGCGTGAGCGGATCGACAATCCTCGTGGCTACGACGCGGCTGGCTTCGATCGCGGCTAGCCCTGCCACGGTCAAGGAGATCGCTAGCGGCATGCCGACCCGCGTCAGCCATGTGGCGAGGCTGGTAGTCCGGAGACGGATGGCGTCGAGCATCTTCCCGAGGCCGTGCAGCAGAGCGCGAGATGGCGTACCTTGCTGACGAGCGTTCACCACCGCCTGGACAGATTCTCGTTCCTTCCTGCATTCCACGCATTGCCTCACATGGGCGTCCAGGAGGGCCCACTCCGTCAGGCCCATCCCGCCGTGGAAGAGGGCAGAGAACCCCTCGCGGGCATCGTGGCAATTCATGGCGGGCGCTCAAAGCCGACTGGGCGAATGCCCGTCCGGGCCATGGTCAGCACGACCTGGGACCGCGACCTCCGCCGAGCATCCGCCGCCGGGCAGGCAAAGACAACGACGAGCGGACCGACGGCAATCCAGATCCAGTTGAGGGCTCTCATCTGCCCTCCCGCTGTCGCCGCTCAGCCCTCTCCGTCAGTCGGCGTGGGGATGAACTTTACCACAATAGCCGGGCGTGCCGCTTCCGTTCCGCATAGTTTAGGAGCGTTCGGTCATCGGCCCGCGGCCGCGCGGGCGGTCTTAGGGCTCTGCTGAGGGTGGCCGAGTCACCGAGTAGTCCTTCCGCGCCTATGCTCGGCGCGCATCTCGGCCGCGGTTGCCTACCGAGCGGCTTCTCGAGCGGCGGCGGGCCCCAGGTATCAACGCGCGTCCGCAGGCCGCTGGCCCATGCGAGCAGCAGCAGCGTGCCGTAGTCGGCGTTGTGGTCGGAATGGTGATGCGTGATGAACACGTGGCGAGCGAACTCCTGGAGTTGCCCGGCGTGAGCTCGGAGCAAGTCGACACGATCGCGAGATTTCGCACGCAACCCCAGCAACCGACCTACGTGACCACCATCCTGGACATCACCGCGAAGCCGGCCCTGGGGCCCCGGTACGCGAAGGAAAAGCGCCGGTACCTCGACATCGAACGACGACCCGTCGGGCGGGTGGATCCGGGCCGTGCACGCATGGGGCCCCCTCCGGAATGCGATGGGATGCGTTGCTGTTCAAGCCGACTGCATCCGTGCATATGATGCTAACAGCCCAGTCGGAACGCCGCCTATTGGCCTTTGGTCCAGCCCCCCATCCCGGCACCAGCCCGCCCTGCGCCCAGGCCTAGTCCCGCGTTGACGCGACGGGTCACGAAGGACCCATCGCGGTCGGCTAGCCTTCGGACAATGGACTATGGTGCCCATGCTGTAGCTGGAGGAACCCATTGTAGTCGTGTACGCGTTCGACGTGGATGAGACGCTGGAGGTCAGCAACGGGCCCGTGAAGCTGTTCGATCTCGTCAAGTTGCGCGAGCAAGGCCACATCGTCGGACTCTGTGGGAACTGGGCGATGGTGACGCTGCACTGTCCGGACTGGCACCACATCTGCTCGGTCGTGGGGCCATGTGGCATCGAGAAGCACGACTTCTTGCGCCAGCTGCGGCAGTACATTCCGGGGCATGACTACGTGATGGTCGGCAACATCCTCGGCATTTCCGGTGCGAGCGACGACCGTGGCGCTGCGGAGCGCGCAGGATGGCGCTTCATCCAGGAAAGCGCGTTCGCCAGGGGGGTGCGCTGAGCCCCCTCATCCTGACCGCTCACCAGGTGACGCCGAAGCGCTGCCGTATCTCCTCGAGGTACTGATCGTCCGGCATGGCTCGGCCGCCGGCGACGTACTCCTCGTCGCTCATCCGCTACCGGCCGGCGACGAGGAGCCGGGCGTCCTCCCCGACCAGCCAGCGCAGACGCAGCTCGGGGCTGGTGGCCGCCTCGTAGATCACCCGGGCGGCGTCGGCCGGTTGCGCCGCGTGCGGCATCTGCTTCTGGTAGAGGAGCAGCAGGCGCCGGACGTGGTCGAAGTAGGGCGACGCCGGATCGGCGAAGCGCCGGGCCTTGCTGAAGATCGGCGTGACGACGACGCCCGGCTCGACGATCGCCACCCGGATCCCGAAGCGCTGCACCTCCTGGGCGAGGGCCTCGCGCATCGCCTCCCGGGCGTGCTTGACCGCGGACGCGCTCCCGCGCCCCGATGGACAGGGTCAGGGGGCATGGTGGGTCCTCCTCCGGCTTCGGCCTGGCAGGTTACCGATCTGCGGCCCCTCTCGCGGCGTCGTCGCGGGTGGCCAGGAGGGCGAACGCGGTGCCCGCCCGGTCGGCCAGGAGATCGCCGAACGAGAATCCGCTGCCCCCGGCGGTCCCTCGGGAGACAGGCGCTTCCTCGCGGCGATCGCGGCCTCTACTGCTCCCCGCCGATCGCCGGCACGATCCGGTCCCCGCGTCCCCAGACGACCAGGCTCTGTGACAGCGGACGGGGAGCGCTACTCGCGGAACTCGTTCAGGGCGGCGTCCAACCCGGCAAGCAGGTCGCGTCCCCGTTGGAACCCGCGCCGGGCGACGAGCGTGAGCGCCTCCCGCGCCTCGCCCAGCGCGGCGGCATCGGCCTGGGTCAGGAGCGCGGCGAGATCGACCCGGTCCTGCGGACGCGTGCGGTCGTCTCGCGCGAGCACCTTCAAGGCAATGAGGTGGCCGAGCCGCGCGACCGGCACAGTGAACCCCGGGACGGCTTCGATCCGGTCGGCGGCGGCCACGACCTCGGGTTCGATCCCGGACGAGGCGAAGAGCAGGTCGACGACCGCCCCGCGGACGTCCTCGCCCGCGAGCGCCAGCCGGACGGTCGCCAGGCGCCCCGCGACGTGCTGTTCGATTGCTGCGACGACCTTCCAGCCGCGCGCCTGGAGGTCGCGAACCAGCGCCTCGGCGTCCCGATCGTCGGCGACGAGCACGGCGAGATCGGCGTCACGCGTGAGTCGGGGCTCGGTCCGCGCCGACACCGCCAGGCCGCCGACCAGCGCAAACCGACGACCGAGCTCCCGAAGGTCCGCAGCGATGCGACGGAGCGCGGCCTCGGCGCGGCTCAAGAACGCGACGGCGGCCAGGAAATGGAGCGCCCCCAGCTGTCACCGTGCTCGGCGCCCGGGCGCGTCTCGAGCCAGGTCACCAGCAGGGCTTCGATCTCCTCGCCGGTGGCGTCGGGGTGCTCGCGGCAAAGTTGCGCGCGGCGCATCGACTCGCCCAGTTCGCAGAGGTCGAAGGCCGTACGCAACCGTGTCGCGAGCGCGTCCGCGGAGTCGTCGGCCATGGCTTCATTGTAGGGTCGTTCCCGCCGGAGGCCAAGGGCGTCACTCGGCGAGCCGCTCGTCAGCCGCCAGCGCCTCCTGATGCAGTGACCCCGCGCGGGGCGGCGCCGCTCTTCAGGATCGGGAGTGGATCGCTCTTGACCGCCTCCGCCCGCGCCGCCGACACGCGGAGGCCTGTGCGTCCGCGTCGCGCGGTGGCGTGGCGATCGCGCTCTCAACCACGCCGCCGGCGCCGGCGGACTGGCCCCCGTCGTTCGTCGTGCTGCTCCTCTATCCGGGCATCGTGGGCACCGCGGTCGCGTACTGGGCGACGGCGACGGCCAGCCGCCATCTCCCAGCAGTCACAACGTCGCTCGGTCTGCTCGCGACCCCGGTGGTGAGCGTGAGCCCCTCGAAGCTCAGCCCCAGACTGTCCCCGTCGGCAAGAGAACGGCAGCTCTTGGACGTAGAGCGGCAACGCCCACCCGTCGCGCTGGGACGCTCTCGGGCTCGGAGCGTGGCGACTTCAGCTCGCGCCGCGCACGTGGAATCCCTCGCGCTCCGCGGCCGCGGCCTGGGGCTGGTCGAAGGTGACGAACTCCAACGTGGCGGGATCTTCGGCGGCGGCGACGAGGGCCGCGCCGATCTGCAGCGCGTCGGCAGCCCTTATCGCATGCGTGTCCACCACGCGCTCCGCATGCCGCCGAACGACCTCCACCGCTGTCACCTCGGACCAGCGCGGCCAGGCCGCCAGGATCTCCCGCTTGGCCCCCAGTAGCCGCCGCGCAGCGGCCGGCTCCTCGCGCCGGCGGCGCGCCAGCGCTGAGAGCAGCTCGACGCGGGTCAGGGTCCAGACCACGACGGCGGAATCGGCACGGAGCAGACGCTCCGCCAGCGCGGTGCCGCGCTCGGCCACGACCAGCGGGATGAGGGCGGAGGTGTCCCAGAACCTCACCACCCCGCCCCGCGCTCGGCCAGCAGGTCCTTGAGCACGCTGCCCCGCAGGCGGGGAGGCTTGCGCTTCCCGAGCCACTCGGGGAGGCCCCCAGACCCGCGCCGGATCAGGCCCCGCCGCTCGAGCCGCGCCAGCCGCCCGGCGTGGCCGCGGGCACCCCCCGTCGGCCGCGCGAGGGGGACGATCTGCGCGACGGGCTGATCCCGGTCCAGCACCAGGACGGACTCTCCGCTCCGGACGTGATCGAGGTAGCGGGACAGGTGGTTCTTGAGCTCGGCAATCTTGGCTTTCTTCATATGGCCATGTTAGCCATGTTAGGTGGGACGGTCAAGGGACACGGCACGACTCCACCGCGGCTTCCTCGTGTTTCGCGGCCTCCGACCTCCCCGGGAGCAGGAGCCGGCGCACCCCCCGCGCGAGCTGTCGGCCGACGAGGAACGCCGGCAGCGGGTGATCGCGCCCGGCAGTCGGCTCGCCAATGCGATGGTCGTCGACGACACCGGCGCCATCCTCGAGTTCGTCCGGCGCGGCGAGCCGGTGCGCCCCGGGGGAGTGGGCGCGATCGGCTACTGCATGGGCGGCCGGCACGTGCTGTGCGTGGCCGGCCACTACTCGGCGCACGTCCGGGCCTCCGCGAGCTTGCACGGCACCTACCTCATGAGCGACGCCGCCGACTCCCCGCATCGCCGGGCCAGGCAGCTCCGCGGCGAGCTCTACTGCGGCTTCGCGGCAACCGATCCCTACGCCCCGCTCTCCATGGTGAAGGAGCTCGACGCGCTGTTGCGCCCGGGCCCGGTCGGCTATCGCTACGCGATCCACGACGGCGCCGTCCACGGGTACGCATTGCCCAATCGCGACATCTTCGACGCGCGCGCGGCCGCGCGCGACTGGGAGCTGATCTTCGCGATGTTCCATCGCCAGATCCTGCCGTACGCGGCGTGAGTCGCGCCAAGACTCAGGCGCCGGCGAAGATGCTCTTGTTCACGGAGAGATCAAGGAGCAAGCGCCGGCTGAAGTCGTTCCTGCTGCGGCAGGACATTCGCTACGAGGGCCGGGTCACCTGGAACGCCGCCCATCTGCGCTGGCTGGCCGAGGTGGTGTGCCCGACCCCACCGCAGCAGATCGTGTTCCAGGAGTACGCGCGCGCGGTCAGTGAGCAGCACGAGCGGCGGCGGCGCGTGGAGCGCGAGCTGCACGAGGCGGTGACGCTGCAACCGGTTGTTGGGCCGCGTCCGCGTAGAATGTGTATACTACGTCCAATGAGCCGAGCCCTGGATTCTGCTCTTGCGAAACTCGCGACGCTACCTGCCGACGAACAGGACCGGATCGCCCAGTGGCTGCTCGATGAGCTTCGCGACGAGGAGCACTGGGCGCGCCAGTTCTCAACCTCACAGGAAGCCCTGAGCCAGTTAGCAGGCGAGGCTCGGGCTGAGCGCGCCGCTGGCAGAGCAACGGAACTCGACCCCGATAAGCTGTGAGATCGCGCGCGACGCCGCGCTTCTGGGCGGCGTATCGCGAGCTGCCACCTGAGATCCGAGAGTTCGCTCGGAAAGCGTATCGGTTGTTCCTCGAGAACCCCGGGCATCCCAGCCTCCACTTCAAGAAGGTTCACAACCGCGACCCCATCTACTCCGCCCGCGTGACCCTCGGATATCGTGCCCTCGGGCTTCTGGAGGATGAGGACATCACCTGGTTTTGGATCGGGTCGCACGCTGAGTACGATCGTCTTCTTGGCAAGCTGTAGCTCCGGCGCTGTCGGCCCAACTACAATTCGACGCCCCCTCGCGTCGACGCCGAGCCGACGCTCTCGACGCCCCGCATCGCCTGCACGACCGCATTGACCTCTTCCCCAAGGTCGGCGTTCGGCACGCCGAAGACCGCCGCGTCCGCCACCGGAAGCAGCCGCTCGGACGCGGTCAGCGCTTGCGGAAGGCCTCGAGCCGAGGCAGGAGGTCGCGGAGCAGGATGCGGCTCTTGAAGAGGAGCGCGGCCTGGGGCAGGGCGCCGGGCTGGAGGGCCAGGGACTTCCGGACGGCAACGAGGAGGTTCACGCCCTGCACGCGGCGCAGCTTGCGGAGCTTCTCGGCGAGATACTCTGGCGTCCAGTAGCCGACGACCTCCAGCGCGACCCGGCTACCGTCGTCGTGGGTGAAGACGAAGTCGGGCACGAGGAGCGCGCCGCCCGCCTCGAGGACCGCGCCCTCGCGGCTCAGCCGCCAGCCGTCCCGCTCGGCGCCGAACTTTTCCGCCAGCGCGGCCTCGATGGCCGAGTCGAACAGGCCGGGGGCCGGGACGCGGGAGCGCAGCCCGTCGGCGGAGCAGAGGCGGAACAGGAGCGGGCGCCAGCCCTTCCGGAGCTCGATCTCGGCCGTGAGCTCCCAGTCCCGAGCCTGGACCAGCGCCGCCAGGAAGCGGGCGAAGTCCACGCCGTAGGCATGGGTGTGGCGCAGCAGGGAGTTGGGGCCGTCGAAGGTGAACCGGTAGCCCTCGCCCGGCGCGGGCTCGATCCGGTGCAGGAGCCGGGAGAGCCCCGCGTACTGGACGATGTGCTTGAAGTCGGCCCGGGTCCTCACGGTCACGCGCACCGCGGAGTAGAGCAGGGCCTGGGCCTGGCCCAGGTCGTAGTCGGCCCGCAGGTCCTGGGCGGTGTAGTCGGCCGGGAACGCGCGGAGCCGGTGGAACTCCGGGTAGTCGGCGTAGAGCAGGGCGACGCGCTCGCCATGCTGGCGCGGCGCCGCCCCGAAGACCTCGCTCACGAGGGAGCCGCCGACCCCCGGGTCGAGCGACGGATGCTGGCGGGAGGCCAGCTCGAAGAGGCGGACGCGGCGCTCTGCCTGCTGGCCGCCGCGTGGCCACTCGTAGGTGGCCGCGTCATCGAGGAGCTGGACCACGGCCTCGACGCGATCGGGGCGCAGCCCCTCCAGCACGGCGCGGGCCGCGTCCCGGACACGGCCCAGCCGCTCCCCCGTCACGGACCGGTAGACGCCGAGGGCCCGCTCGAGGTACGGCAGATCCGCCTCGTCCAGGCGGTCAGAAGAGATCGAGCTGGCTCGCCTGTCCCAGTGATAGACGCGTTGCTGCCTGGTAAGCATCGCTCCGTCCCCGCCGGCGCGCCCGGGCCACGTCCGGCGTCTCCTGGACCACGACCTCGTAGAGGCGCGCCGCCCGGTCCCCGGAACGGCGCAGCAGCCGGCCAATGCGCTGGATCGCCTCCTTGACGCCCTTCTCGCCCCCCAGCACCACCCCCAGCTTCAGCGCGGGAGCGTCCCACCCCTCGTTGAGCACCTCGCAGGCCGCCAGCGCGCGGATCGTCCCCCGGGCGAAGCCGTCGAGCACGGCATTGCGCTCGCGCTTGTCCGAGTGGGCCGTGAGCGCCGGGATGAGGAAGCGGGCGGAGACGTCGAGCGCCATGCGGGTGGAGGCGGTGAAGATCACGCCTGCTCGTCGGGGTGCAGGCGCAGGATGTCCTCGACGACGCGCAGCTTCTCCGCCGAGCGATGGATGAGGGTGAGCTTGCGTCGGTAGGCCCGCAGCACCTCCCGCGCCGGGGCGTCGGTTCGTGAACGGCGGGTGAGGTCGGTCCACTCGAAGTCGGGCTCCTCCCGGCGGCGGTCGGCCAGGTAGGCGCGGACCTGGCGCGAGCAGCGGTCGAATTCCTCCTGCTCTTTGGAGTCGAGGTGGATCGGCACCCGGATCACGCTGTAGTCGGCGAGCGTCCGGCCCTTGGCCTCCGGGATCTCCTCCCGGAAGGCGACGGGACCGATGAGCTCGTCCAGCAGCTGGTCGCGGCGGTCGGCGCGCGTCGGGATCGCCGTGAGCCCGAGGCGCATGGGCGCCAGGCAGTCGAGGGCGCTCTCGTGAAGGCTCGGCCCCGGCAGGTGATGGGCCTCGTCGAAGACCACGAGCCGGTAGCGGTTGCCGATCTCCTTCATGTGGATCCAGGCGCTGTCGTAGGTGGTGACCGTGATGGGCCACACTCGTTCGCCTGGGCATTCCGATCGAGATCGTACCAGAGCCCGCCAGGCCGGGGTGGGTCTCGGACCGCGATCTCGACCGGCTGGTGGCGCTCTGTCCTCCAGGCCATGCCCAAACGGATGCCCCCTACGCACGCAGCCGGCCTACCAGCGAACCACGCGTTCGGGGGGACGCCTGTTCCGCCAGTACGCCGCGGAGGTCGAACGGCGCCTCTGGAATTGCCCGGACTACCGGCCTCTGACGCCCAGCGCCGCGACCAACCAAAGCGGCCAGCCGAGCGCGGACACGAGACCCCTTCCGTAGGATTGTTCCGTCGTTCTGATGGTCGAGCACCGAGGTCGCCAGGAGGGCGGCGTAGCCGATCAGCGCGAGCCGGGGCGCCCAGCGCGCCCGGAACGACGACGGGGGTGCCAACGCCACGGACCGAGTATAGGTCACCCGGCACCCTCAGCCCGCCCCTCGCGCCCCGGCTTTTCGCCCGGCACATCATCCTCACCAACATCTCGGTCGCAGAGACCCGGACCGAGGCCCACGAGCGCGCCGTGCTTCGGCGGGATGCCTCACCACGAGGCCCTGCTCAACATGCGGCTCTTCGCCGATCGCGTCATGCCGGCGCTCCAGTATGACGCCGCGCTCGCGCAGCCCGCGGCGCCGGCTCCGAGTGGCGCGTCGCCGGCCGGTCAGCGGTCCGACGGCATCTTCGCGCCGGCCTGACCGTGCCGGACCGGCGCACGCGCCGGGCCCGCCAAGACGGACACCCGGCTCAGTCCCGGCTCAGGCTGGCTTCTCGTAGGCGACCGACGCGCGGAGGGGGGCGCCGCGTCCCGGGGACCCTGATGTTTCTCGGCACGCGGCCAGACGGTGACGCGGCCGCCATCCCCGGCCACTCGAACCGGATGGTGGTCAACGAAGCGGCCATGGCCACCGGCGTTGCGCTCCACGCCGCGCCATTCAGCTGTCGGGGCGTTCAGGCGCTCCGCTTGCGTCCGACGTGCCTCGCGAGCAGATTGTTGATGAGGGATTGGTAGCCCAACCCCCGCCGCTTCGCCTCGCGCCGCACGGCCTCCAGCACCTGGGGATCGATCCGGATAGCGATTAGGCGCCTCGCTTTGGCTCCCAACGGGGGCCGCCCCACCCGTCGCATCGCTCGGAGCTGCGCAGGCGAAGCCTCCGGGATGTCGGAGAAGTCAATCCGGTGACGCCGCCGCAAAGGCCGCCCGCTCCTTCCGGCTCGCACGGCGTGCGCTGATGATGCGGATGCTTTGGCCATCGCGTCGCCTCCTCACGGTATAAGCCACGATGAGCACGCGGCCAGTTGCCGCGCGTCCCAGTCGTAGGAATCGGGACTCCTTCTCAGAGTGACGCAGGTCCGGGCCGTCGAGGGCCTCCGGATCACCGAACACGGTCCCCGCCTCTTCGAACGAGACCCCGTGCTTGGTGCGATTGACTGCGGCCTTCCGCGCGTCCCACTCGAACACGCTTCAGTATATACGAAACTCCGTTGCTTGGCGTCGCGACACGCTTCGCTCGTTCCACCTGTACCCTGGCCTCCTGGCTGAACTCGACGCAGGCCCTGTTCACCGACCGCCTATGGCGCTCTGTCCGCCGTGCCATGTGCAGACGGATGCCCTATATGCCCGCGGCCGCCTGGTCATCACTCCGCTCGGCGCCGGGCGCCGTGGTCGGTGAACGTCGTGGCGAAGGTCGCCCGGACCTTGATGTTGTCCGAGATGCCGTGCGGCATCGACACCTCTTCGCTCTTCGGGGTCGTGTTCGGGGTTCTGGGGCCTGTACGGCAGAGGTGCTGTACGAGCCTGCAGGGTGTGAGGTTCCTTGCGACCGTTCGGGGTATGATATATCCTCATACTGGGAGGTTTCGCCATGGCCAAAACCAAGGTGGCCGTCACCCTCGACAGCCAGACCCTGCGGCGGGTGGACCGACTCGTCCGGGACGCCCGCTATCCGAACCGGAGCCAAGCCATTGAGGCGGCGGTTGCGGCTCAACTCGAGCGGCTCGAACATCGGCGTCTGGCCGACGAGTGTGCCAAGCT
>JBGPPG010000116.1:0-10584 GCA_041488455.1 Gemmatimonadota bacterium | reverse complement strand
GTTCCCCTGCCCGCGCAGGACGTTCGCGCGGCCCAACCGGGAGAGCAGCTGCCCGTTCACGTCGCCCACAACGCAGGCGCTCTCCTCTGCCGCGGTGTAGGCGGCAGTCGCGGCTTCGAAGCGCGCCTGGAGCCGGTTGAGCCTCCCGGCAACGAGGGCAACGGCCGCGAAATCCGCCTTTGGAATGGCTGCGCCGTAGGTGCGGGCAGCGAGGCCGAGCACGTCGAGCGCCTCCGCCAGACGGCCTTCGTTCTCGAGAAAATAGGCGAACGCGTTCAAAGCCAGACGCGCGGCTGCATTGCAGCCGGCGTCCGACACGCGTAGCGCCTCCACGATGCCCTCCAGGTGGCGGACCTCCGCCATCTGACGATCCAGCTCACCGACGTAGCGCCGGGCGCTGTCCAGTTGCCAGGCGTACGCCTGCCGCTCCTCGTCGCTCTCCGAGCCGTCGAGAGACCGCTCGATCAGGCGCGCGACGAGGTAGCCCGCGAGCGCGCCGCGTGACGCGGCGTCGTCGCCCCGCTCCCGCTCGAGCCGGGCGCGCTCCAGAAACTCTTCGTGCCAGGACCCTTCCGCCGCGTCCCCGAAGAGGCGCTGGGGAGTGAAGTCGCTCAACTGAGCTCCGAGCTGTGGGTGTTAGAAAGAGACTATCGGCTAGTATCGCCCGCCGGCCAATTCGGAGCAAGTGGCGCAGGTTTTGGCGTCACATTGCAGGAAAAAGCTGCCGGGTGGGGGCGACCCTTCTGGTACTGTTCGGGCATGAGAACGGGAACCACCCTGCCCGAGCTGCTGGTCGTATTGGCCATCCTCGCTGCGCTCACCGCCACCGCCGTCCCCTCGGCCGTCGGCCTTCTCACCAGCCTGCAAACCGAGTGGGCGGCGCGCGAGCTCATGGCCGCTCACCGCGTCGCCCGCTTCACCGCCATCCAGCGAGGGCAGCCCACCCTGCTCGACGTGTTTCCGGAATCGCTGGTCGTCCGCTGTCTCAGCGGAGCGGACACGGTGGTCGTCTGGCGCGCGGCGGGCCCTGCGGCGGTCGGCGTTTCCGTGTCGGGGCCGGATTACCCGCTCGCCTTCGCGCCGACGGGGATTCCGCGCGGCGTCGCCAACGCGACCTACGAGCTACGGCGCGGGGTCACCCAGCGGCAGGTGATCGTCTCGCGTCTGGGTCGGCTGCGGCTCGTCCGCTAGTCCATGCGGTCGCGCGGAGGAAGACGGCACTTCCGCCGGCCGGGCTCGGAGGCCTGCAAGCGCTCCGAGCCAGTCACCCTACTGCGCAAGGCGGAACGTCACATCCACATGTACCTTGATGTCTTCGTACATCCGGAGCATTCCCATCAGTTTTGTGAGCCCGCCGATCTTGTAGTCCTTCAGGTTGAGCGGGAAGTCGCTGTGGACGCGCACATTGTCCGCGCCGAGCACCACCGACGCCGGCAGCTCCACCGCGTGCTCCACGCCGTGGATCGTGAGCCGTCCCTTGAGCGTCGCCGGCAGGCTGTCGCCCGCGCCGCCTGCTGTCACGCCGTCAAGGTCGAAGCGCATGGTCGGATATTTGTCGCTCTCCATGGACTTGTTCAGATCGCGATCGCGGCGATCGTTGCCGGTCTTGAGCGTCGCCACCGGCGCCTCCACCCAACCCCGCACCGCGTCGAGCCCGTCGCCGCCCTTCATCTCGCCGGTGACGCTGCTCGTCGTCCCGGTGAAGTCTCCGGCCGATGCTCTCCCATCGAAGCTGAGCGTGCCCTCCGCCAGGGTGCCGCTCGCCGCCGGATGGGCGGTCTGGGCCTGCACGCCGCCGCACCACAGCGCGAGCAACGCCAGCCCCAAGCCCACTCTCCCTTTGCGCATCAGCGTCCTCCATCGGTCCGTAGTTGCCCGCGCACATCGCCCAATCCGTACTTCCGGATCTTGTGCAGCAGCGTCGAGCGCGAGATCCCGAGAAGCATAGCCGCCTGGCGTCTGTTGCCGGCGGTGTGCGCCAGGGTACGTGCTATGTGCGCGCGCTCGGCAGCGTCAAGGGAGACGGGCAACCCCGGTGCCGATGGACAGACGGCGGCCTTGAGGGCACCAGCGTCCAGCTCCGGCCACGTCAGCGAAACAACGACCGCGTCGAAGCCTCCCGCCTCGAGCGAGGCCGCGGCGCTGCGAGCGTCGCCCGCATCGAAGACGCGGAGCCCTGCGGCGCGCAATGCGTCCGCCAGCAGCCGCCGCCGCTCGGCGTCCCGCTCGAGGACCAGCACCTGCAAGACCGGGCCCATGCTGCGCAACCTAGTCCCGGCGCGGAGCACCGGCCATTGGCTGCCGCCGGTCCGTACTTCGTGACGGAACTCACGGGTCCGTGCATTCCCACGCTCGCGCCCGGGGCGCGGCTCCGGGCCCATCTGCTCGTGGTCGAGATCGAGCGGCGCCGGCTGGGTTCGCGTGATGCCACCCTGCTCACGCTCGCGAACGGGTCGGGGCGTCTGCCGAGCGCTCCTCTCTGGGACGAGGCACGGCATCAGGTGGCGGGGCTTGCCCCTGGTAACGTGGTGGAAGTCTGGGGTCGGGTGGGCACGTACCGCGGACGGCGCCAGCTCGAGATCGAGAGCATCCGCTCCATACCGAGAGAGCTGGTCGATCCGCGGACGTTGCTGCCCGCCCTCGCCAACGCTGACTCCTGCTGGAGCACACTCGACCGCTGGCGCGCCGAGATCCGCTCCGCCGGGCTCGCGCGCGTGACCGGTCTGTTCTACGACGACCCGACCTTCCGCCGGCTCTACCAGGAATGCCCTGCGAGTCCTTCAGGACATCACGCCGCGCTGGGCGGGCTCCTCTGGCACACCTTCGAGGTCGCCAGCATCGCGCGAGCCATAGTGGCGGTCGCCGGGGCCGATCGCGATCTCGTCCTCGCAGGCGCCCTCCTCCACGACATCGGCAAGCTCGAGGCCTACACCTGGTCCGGCCCCTTCGAGCTGTCACAGGCCGGAGCGCTCCTCGGCCACGTCGCTCTGGGTGCGCGTATGCTCGATCGCAGGGTCCGCGAGGCCGCCGACCCGCCCTGCAGCGGCCCTGAGCTTGACCTGTTGCTGCACCTCGTCCTGAGTCATCACGGCAGGCTCGAGTTCGGCGCGGCCATCGAGCCGATGACGCTCGAAGCGGAGATTCTCCACTACGCCGACGACGCCAGCGCCAAGAGTGCCAGCATGGCCGAGGCCGTGCGCGACCCGGCGAATTTCACCGGCTCTGGTCGGTTGAGCTCACGGATCTGGCAGTTGGACCGGCGGCGCGTCTATCGAGGGGGAGGGGAATTCTCGGCGGACGAGGCGATCCCCCTGAAAGCGGAACAGCCGCCTAGTCGTGGCTAGGCGGCCGTCCCACACACGGACTTTCCGAGGTCGGGGCCGGCAGGCCGCCGTTCTTCTCCCGCCTGCCACCGAGCGTTGCACTCGGGAGGGCTAGGCAGAGCCTCGGTAACGATCCCCAGGCCGGATGGCCATCCCACCTGGTTCGTCTATGCGGGCGCTGCGAGTCGGATCGGGTCGCGGACCGACCCTTCGCACGGCTCTCCGAGGCGCCAGATCGGAGAGGGCAAAGCGCGCGACTGGCTTTGCCCTGATCGAGTCGGCCGACGGGATCATCGGACGCCGACACGCGGAGTATCGGCCCCTCCCCCGAAAACTCGACTCGCCCCGACTTCCCGACTCCCTGTCCGGAACGGGGAGTTCCGGCTTGGTGCCGTGAAATCGAGCGCTGAACATTGCGCGCGATATTCGATCTCGCAAGTGCCCGTATTTATTCGGGTTACATCATCGTGCGGCGGGTGCTATGTGGACAAATAAGCCTAGGAGCCGCCAACACCTACCGCTCCCGTCCACAGCATGTGGAGATGTGCATTTCAAGTTGTCGACACCGACCGCCGGCGTCAGGATTCCAGGCCTGCCTCGATGTACCGGTAGTTCGGCTCGCCCTCGGTCGGTCCGAAGAGGCAGCCGGCCGCGGTCGCCGCGAACCACCCCGCCATCAGCGGCCGCGGGTAGTCCAGCTCCTTCATGACCGACCCCAGCCACCGGCGCAGGTGGCGGATTTCGGGCGCACGCCGACCGAGCAGCGCGAGCAGCGCCCCCGCCCCCGACGTGGCCCGGAGAAAGTGGGCGAGCCCGTGCGCGCGCTGGGTGAACTCGACGGCCTTGACGCCCGGCTCGTCGAACAGGACCGCGCCCTCGAACACGTCCATGGGGGGAGCGTCCAGGCGGGGCCCCAGATAGACGAACCGCCGCTCGCCATGGGTCTTGCGCTCGATGACCGCGGCGGCGGTCTCGCTGGTGAGCCGGGCGGCGTGCAGCAGGTCGTCGTCCATCAGGATTCCGACGGCGCCCGTCCACTCGAGCGCGGCCAGCGCGGTCTCGATCGGACAGCCAAGAGCATCGTCGAACGCCAGCAGGCGGGGGGCCTCGCCGGCGCGCAGCACAAAGTGCGAGAGACCCTCCGCACGATCGGAGAAGGTGCGGACCACGAGCGTCTGGGGAGCGGACATGCGTGGAAGCTAAGCGGGCGCTACGTTTCCCAGTATCCCCGGCACCGCGGAGGCGGTATTGCGCGTTGAGTGGACGTCCTACGCGTCACCGATCGGCGCGCTCACTGTGATCGAGTGCGCGGAGGGTCCGCTCGCGGTGGAGTTCCCCCACCGCGCCGATCGGATTCGCTGGACCGTCCGCCTCCGCGCGGCGGTGCCTGAGCTCCACATCATCCAAGGTACTTGTACCCGGACCACAGACTGGCTGGACCGCTACTTCGCCGGTGCGCCGGCGGCGTTCGCCTTCCCCCGGTATCTGCGCCAATGGTTCGACCTCTCGCCGGCCCAAGTGGCGGTCTACAAGACGCTCAGGAAGATCCGCTTCGGCGAGACGCGCTCGTATGAGGACGTCGCCAGGGCCACGGGCCTCCATCCCCGCCAGATCGGCTGGCTCATCGCCGCCAATCATCTGGCCCTCCTCATCCCCTGCCACCGGGTGGTGGGCAAGGACGGGAGTCTGGTGGGCTACAGCGGGGGGCTCGAGGCCAAGCGGTGGCTTCTGGGCCACGAGCTTCGGAAGGCCGGCGTCGTGCTCCGCTAGCGGGCTCGCCCGTCTTGACAAGGTTCCCGTCGCGCCGGACCTTATCCGTATGCTTCACCTGGTCCAGCCCGCTTAGAACTCGGCTACAGGCAGCCGCCCGCGGATCGTGTCGGTCGGCTTTTTTTATTCACGCCCCGGCCACGAGGGCCGGGGTTCTCCGGAGCCGTCGGGCTCCATCTTCATGAGGTTGTGGCAATGCCGAAGGGCACGGTCAAGTGGTTCAACGACGCGAAGGGATTCGGCTTCATCGCGCAGGATGGCGGCAAGGACGTGTTCGTTCACCACACGGCGATCGTCGCGGAGGGCTTCCGCTCGCTTTCTGAGGGCGACAACGTGGAGTTTGAGGTCGTGGAGGGCCCCAAGGGCCTCCAAGCCGCCAACGTGCGGAAGGTCTAGCGGCAACAGCGCTCCTTCGGCGCTGCTCCGCATCCGGGCCGCAGGACCGCGGTCCTCTCCTCTCGACGGGGACAGGGCTTGGTTCTTGCGGTCCTTCCCTTAGCAGGTTCATCACTCCTAGGAGCCGTCAACCGTATCGCGGCGAGGTTGGTCATGTCGGGTTCGCTTCGAATCACCCTGGGCACTGCACTCTGCCTCCTCGCCGGCTCCGGCGGGACCATCGCGGCGCAGTCTGCGTCCCGTGATACGACCCCGCTCGAGTTTCACGGCTTCCGCGCCGGCGCGCGCCTGGCCGACATCGCGGCGCAGGTGGAACGGCTCGATGGCACGAGCCTCAAGTGCGTGCGCGCTCGGGTGGATCGCCGAATCAGCGAATGCCGCGCGGCGCTGACCGACCCCGACTTCGGTGGCCCGGTCGAGGTCTGGCTCTCGGCCGTCGACAGCGTCGCAAGCGTGGTGACGCTCTCGGGCGAGGTCGCGCCCGACCAGCTCGATCAGTGGCGTAGCGGGCTCGAATCACGCTACGGCCGCGTCGGCGCGAAAGTGCAGGGCTCGCAATGGGCCATGCAGTGGGTCCGGCACAACCGGATGATCCGGCTCACCTGGCGCATCGACCACACGAGCAAGGTCGCGTCCGTGGCGTTGGTGGACGGCGCGGTGCTCGACGCGTGGGGACGCGAGCGCGCGCGCCGGGGCGCCTCACGATCGTAGCCGCACGAGGAAGCTGCCTTCTCCGTCCTCCAGCACATACTCCCGCACCACGGCTCCCGCCTCGAGGAGCTGTCTGAGGAGCGTCCGCGTCCGCGCGCGGATCGGCGCGCCGCCCCCGGAGCGACCGCGCCCGGTGATGAGCCGCACGATCGCCCCCGGCCTGGCACGTGCCTGCGCGCGGAGGAACCGCTCGGCGTTCGCCACCGCTTCTAGGACCTGCTGTCCGTGGAGGTCGAACGTCGCGGCAGGTTGCTCATCGGTCCAGTCGCTGATGCCCATTGCCTTCTCCCAATCGCCCGAATAACGTTCGCCGACTCTTGCGCCCACACCCTCACGCTGTGCTCCAGCGCCTCCGACGACGCGCGTGCCACATCGGGTGCGCGTTCGCGTGCGCTCTTCCGCTCGTCGCCGCGACCGCCTGCCGCTCATCCAGCGGGCCCGTGCTCATCGGTCTCGCCGGCCCGTTCACCGACCCCGTCGGCGCCCCCATGAAGCTGGCAGCCGAGCTCGCCGTCGAGCAGATCAATGCAGCGGGCGGAGTGAGCGGGCGTCCCATTCAGCTGGTCGAGCGCAACGACTTCGCGAACTCCGATTCCGCCGTCTTCGTCGCCACGGATCTCTATAATGCGGGCGTCGCGGCGGTCGTCGGCCATCTCTTTTCCGGCCAGACGCTCGCGGCCGCGCCAGTGTACAACGGCGGCGAGGACCCGGTCGTCGCCCTCTCACCCGCCTCGTCGTCCCCCGACGTGAGCGGTGCGGGCGCCTACACCTTTCGCCTCTGCCCGAGCGATCTCGCGCACGGCGCAGCGCTCGCACGCTGGATCCGCAATCGGCTCGGACTTGAGCGGGGCGCGGTCCTGTACCTCAACGACGACTACGGCCGGGGCGTGCGGCAGACGTTCGTGGCGGAATTCACCCGGCTCCACGGCGAGCTCCTCGCGATCGATCCCTACCTCGGCGACAAGCCCGATGTCTCGCTCTATCTCGACCGGCTCGCCAAAGCCGGACGGGTGCAGTTCCTCGTCGTCGCCGGCAATCGGGGCGAGGCGGAAGAGATCCTTCGGCAGGCGCGGAGCCGCAAGTTGAACGTCCCCGTGCTCGGGGCCGACGGCCTCGAGGGCATCGAAGAGGCCGGCGCCCTCGCCGAAGGGGTATACGTCTCCCAGGCGTACCTGCCGTCTATCGACCGGCCGGCCAATCGCAGGTTCGTGGCGGACTATCGGCGCAAGTACCCCGCCGCCGGTCTCCCCAACCAGCCCGCCGCCGCGACCTACGACGCGATCTACCTGTTGCGCGACGTGATCGCGCGATCCGGCACCCGCCGCCCCGCAGTCCGTCGCGGCATGGCCGCCGTCGGCGCCGCTACACCCGCATTCGAGGGCGTCACCGGCACCGTCGTCTTCGATTCGCTCGGCGACGTCCCGGCCAGCGAGGTGCACATCGGTGTGGTCCGCGGCGGCGAGATCCGCCTGGCCGAGGGCGGTTGAGCGTGCTGGCCAGCCTCCGGAGCCGGATGTGGGCGGGAATGGGGGTGCTCATCGCCCTGGTCTTCGTGCTCTTCTCGCTCTCGGTCGGTACCATCCGCTCCCTCGACCGCTCGGTGGACGAGGAGGTGACTTTGCTCCTCCAGACGACGATGCTCGGCAACGGACTGGTGGGCTCCGTGTCCTCCGAGATCCGTTCCGCGGAGGAGTATCTCGACCAGGCGACACCCGACGTGAAGACGAGCTTCCTCCGTGCCGGTGACTCCGCGTACGCCTTCCAGCGCCGGTATCGCGGGCTCACCTCGCTCACGACATCGGACCGGTACATCATCAATCGCATCGGCGCCACCCAGGCCCGCCTCGAGGTCGCCTACGCCCAGGCCCACGCACTCTCCGACCTCGGCCGCGTGGACGACGCGCGCCGATTCGCGAGAAGCACCCGGCCGGCCGCCGACACGCTGATCGGTGACGTGCTGGCGCTGACCGCGGCGCAGAGCAACCGGTCGATGGTCCGGGCCAAGCAGCTCAAGACGGAAGCCGATCAGCGGCGTGCCCTCCTCTGGCTGGTCTTCTTCCTGTCGCTCGCCGCCGCGGCGGTCATCGCCTGGGTCACCGACCGCTGGATCAGCCTGCCGCTCCGCCGCCTGGTCGGTGCCGCCGATCGCTTCGGCTCCGGGGATCTCCGCCCCATCAAGCTGGGCGCCATGCCGACCGAGCTCGACCGGCTGGGGCGCGCGATGAGCGAGATGGGGGCACGGCTCCGGCAGGTCGTGCAGGCCGTGGTGCACGAGGCCAGCCAGATCAGCACCAGCGCCAGCGATTTCTCGGCCATGAGCGAGCAGCTCGCCTCGTCCAGCGGCGAGATCTCGACGGCCATGGTGCGGATGGCGACGAGTGCGGAGGAGCAGGTGAACGGCATGCGGGAGGCCGACGGGGTGCTGGTGACACTTCGCCGCGCCGCCGAGGGCAACGCCGAGGCCGCCGCGCGGGTCGTGGCCCTCGGCGACCGGATCAGGGACCTGGCCGGGCACCACCAGACCGATGTGCACAATGCTGGCGAGACCCTGCTCGGCATCCGGGAGGTGGTCCAGACCTCGGCGACGCAGGTACACCAGCTGGCGAGACTCTCCGAATCCATCACCGACTTCATCGATCTCATCAAGCAGATCTCGTCTCAGACCAACCTGCTCGCCTTGAACGCCGCCATCGAGGCCGCACGGGCCGGTGAGCACGGACGCGGGTTCGCCGTTGTGGCGGAGGAAGTGCGGCGTCTGGCCGACTCCAGCGCGGCCGCCGCGGAGGAGGTCACCAAGACAGTCGAATACATCCGCAACCAGATCCGGGACGTCTCGGGAACGATGGAGCTGGGGTCGGCGAAGGTGAGCGGAGTGGAGGGCGTAGCCGCCGCCGCCGCCGGCGGTCTCAGACAGATCGCGGAGGCGGTGGCGCTGGTGACCGCCGCCGCCGCGGACGTCGTGCGCGAAGCCGCGGAGCATCGCCGCATGGTGGACGACCTGGCGCGGAAGACCTCGGCGGCGGCGCAGACCGCCACGGAGCACGCGTCGATGAGCGAGGAGGTGACGGCGGCCGCGGAGGAACAGACCGCCTCAACGGAAGCGATGGCCTCGTCCGCCGCCGAGCTCCTTCAGGGAGCCCAGCGCCTGGCCACCGTGATGAGCGACTTCAAGACCTGAGGACTAGCGGCGCTTCCCGCTCTTCGCCGCCTTCTTTACCGCCTTCACCGACTTGACCGCCTTGGCCTTCGCCTTGGCCTTGTGCGCCCGAGCCCGATCGGCCGCCCGGTCAACCCGCTTCCGGTGAGCCTCGTGCACGTCGGCGAGGACGCGGTCACCCTCCTCGCCGCCCAGCAGACCCCGTCGGACCGCGTACTTCACGAGCTCCTCGGCGTCCACCAACTGGAACTCTCCCAACCGCGCCGCGGCCCGGATGGTATTGACCAGCGCGTCCGCCACCGGGCTGCGCAGCACGTTGGCGATGCCCGGAAGAGCCTCGAGCAGAGTTGAGATTTGCGAGCCGCCGAGCTCCGACACTGCGGGCCTCCCTGAGGCGGAGACCGGTGCGGCGCAGGCGCCCGCGCCCGTATCTCCGTGGCCGGCAACGTATCACGGGCCCCCGGGAACGTCAAGCGAGCGCTACTGCTGATTTGACAGGTCAGTGATGACTCGTAGCCATTACTACTACCGATCAAATACCGAATCAGCCGATCACTTCGGTACGATCAGCTCGCCGCGCATGTCGTACACCCGGTGGGGCGTGCAGAAGAAGGGATATCGGCCGGGAGGCAGCGCCGGAACCACGATCCGGTACTCGGCGCCGGGTCGGTCCAGCACCGGGCTGCTGAGCTCTCCGGTGCGGCCGGGCATCGCGGCATCCAGCGCCTCGCGCGCCCCCGCGGGCAGCCCCTCGTCCTCGAAGGTGATGTTGTGCGGCGAGCCGCTCGAGACCCGGAACCGGAGGATGTCGCCGGGACGGGCAGTCACGCGGGCGGGCACGAACCGATAGACTTCGCGCGCCACGTCCACCTCCAGCCTCACGATGTGAACCGCCTGGGCCGCCGCCGATCGGGCGCCAGAGAGCGTGACACCTGATGTAAGCAACAACCGCGTCCAGTGCTTTGCGCGCATTTCAGGCCGGCCGTAGATTGAACTGAAGGTGGGATCTCCGCCGCACGAAGCACCCCCGTTCCCACCGGAAGGACCGACTGTGGGTCGTCGGGGTATCAAGGAGTACCGGGCACCAGAGGCGTTGATCTTGATCGCAGCCGATCGGGACCACAAACCTTTGGTGTGCCCTTCCTGCGGCTCGCCCGCGGTCCAGCGCAACCCTCCCCGCCCCATCGGGGGGGACGACCAGCCTGCCGGACGCGTCACTCTGCTTTG
>JBGPPG010000115.1:0-10614 GCA_041488455.1 Gemmatimonadota bacterium | reverse complement strand
CGTGGCATAGCCCCGGGCCAGGTCCTGCTCCAGGCCGGCCTCGAAGCTGGTCGACCGCTCGGGGCGGAGGTCGGGATTCCCCTTGGCGAACGGGCTGGTCGAGAAGGTGTCGAAGAACGCGGGCTCCTTGAACCCCTTGCCCGCAGATGCGCGCACTCGAGTCGATGACGTGACGAACCCCAGCGCCGCGACCCGGTAGGTCCAGAACGTTCCGAACCGCTGGTTGTCATCCACGCGGCCGCCGGCGATCATCTGGATCCTCGCGTCCGGCTGGGCCGTCGCCTGACCGTAGACCCCCCAGTTGTGCCGGTTGGCCGTGAACGAGCTGCTCGAGGGTCCGAAGGTCCCGTCGGACAGCGAGAAGTCCTGCTCCTGCTCGTCGTCGAACGCGACGCCCCCGAGGAGGGTGGTCCGGCGGAGGCCCGAGTAGACGAGCCGGGCATCTACCGTGTTGCGCTGGATGGACGCGGTGCTCAGGCTGAACGCGTTGGGACCCTGGCCCGGCGGCAGCGAGTCGTCGTAGCCGCGCGTCGTCTCGTTGCGGCCCAGGAGGAGCTCGGCCCGGAAGTCCGGCGTGAACCCCTGGCTCAGGTTGAGCGAGAGGGTGGTGGCGCGCTCGGTGTTGAACTGATTGGAGTCCGTCGGTGCGCCGGTGAAATCGGTCGGGAAGTTGTATTGCGCGTCATGATAGCGGACGGACAGCGTGGCCTGCGTGGACGCGCCCGCGCGGGCGCGGAGCAGGGCACTCGCGACCGTGTTGTGGTACTGGTTGTTGAACGTGTACAGCCCGTCGCTCGAGAGCCGGGACAGCGAGGCTGACCAGCCGATCCCGTCCCCGCCGCCCCGCGCAGCCCCTTCCCACCGTACCGTTCCGTAGGTGCCCGCCTCGGCGGAGGCATCGAACTCCGGTGACCCGCTGCCGCGGCGCGTGATGATCTGCACCACCCCTGTGATCGCGTCGGAGCCGTAGAGCACGCTCGCGGGCCCGCGCAGGATCTCGATCCGGTCCACGTTGTCGGTCGTGAGCGAGCCGAAGTCGTACGCGCCGCCGGGGTCGTTCACCGGCACGCCGTCGATCAGCACCTTCACGTAGTCGCTCTCGCCCCCGCGCACGAACAGCGAGGTCGTCGCCCCGTAGCCGCCGCCCTGCACGACCTGCACGCCCGGCACCTGCCGGAGCGCGTCGCTCACGAAGCGGATCCCTTCGGCGCGAAGCTCCTCGCCGTGGATCACCGTGAGGGTAGCCGCGAGCGAATCGGACGGGACTGGATAGCGCGTCGCCGTCACGGTGACCTCGGGCAGCGCGACGGTATCCCGGGGCGTTTGAGCACCGAGTGGCCGGGTGGCGAGCAGGACGAGCAGCGGCGCGGCCGCGCCGGACAGGCGCCTCCGCAGATGGTCTAACGGGATCATCGGTGCATCTCCACGGGTGACGGGTCGCGGCGCCCAGGCGCGCGCGGTGCGGCGGGGGTGGCAGTGAGGTCCTGGGGTTTCCTACGAAGCGAACAGGCGCAAACGAGGGCATGCCCCGGCCCGGCGCCGAGCAGGCGTCGAGTCGTCGCACCGAGGATGGGCGATTGTGCCGGGAGGTGCCCGGTCAACGGTCGCGCTCATCCTCGGGGCACTGAGAATGGGCGGACGCTGGCCGCTGGAGCCGGGCCTGAGTCGCCACCGTTCCCTCCCCCGAGGGTTAGTGTGGTGGCGCAAGCGCAGAGGTCTCCTGGCTTCGGGCCCTCGCTCGCCTTCCCGGTTTCCCAGTGGCGTCTGAGCGAGGTAATCGTGCCCGTTACAGTGGCGGGGCCGCGCCGGAGTTGCACCGGCTTCCGAGCATCTGCTGCTTGCGTGGAGCGGACTGAATTGCCAGCCGATAATACGTCGCCGCCCCGTGGAAACGCAAGCCGACGGCCCGGGTGAACGCCGGCAGGGCGTTAGGTTTGAGCCATGGCCCTCGCCCTTACGCCCGCCATCGTGCTCTCGACCCTCCGCTACAGCGAGTCGTCCAAGATCGTGCGGCTCGCGACCCGGGACTTGGGCGTGCAGAGCGCGATCGCCCGGGGCGCGCTCCGGCCCCGGAGCCGGTTCGGCGCGGCCCTCCAGGTGCTCAGCGAAGGGCAGGCCCAGCTCTATCTCAAGGACCATCGCGAGCTGCACACGCTCGCGGCGTTCGACCTGATCCATATGCCCGTCGGCATCGCCGCGGACCTGGAGCGGTATGCCGTGGCCTCCGCTCTGGCCGAGGTGATGCTCCGGTTCGCGCCGGCCGACCCGCATCCCGCCAGCTTCGACCTCCTGCGCGACGCGCTCGCGGCGCTCGAGGCCGCACCCGCGGACGAAGTGCGCGCGGCGGGGCTCCGCGCGGTCTGGCAGCTCGTGGGCTCGCTCGGCTTCGCGCCTTCGCTCGACGACTGCGTCCACTGCGGTGCCCCGGTGGCCGCGGGCGGCGAGGTCGCCTTCAGCACCGGGGACGGCGGGGTGATGTGCGACGGCTGCACCGGGCCCGATCCCGGCGTCCGGCTGCCGGAGCGTGCCCGGCGGGATCTCGCCGCGCTCGTCGAGCCCGAGAGCCCGCTCCCCGCGCTCGATACTCCTCACTTCACCGCGCACCAGCGGCTCCTCGCCCGCTACATCCGCTACCACCTGGGCGAGGGGGCCGAGCTTCCCGCGCTCGACTTCTGGACCCGGCGCGCATGGACGGTGCGGTGATCGTCGGCACCGCCGGCCACATCGACCATGGGAAGTCGGCCCTCGTAACCGCGCTTACGGGCCGCCCTATGGATCGCCTCGCCGAAGAGCGGCGGCGCGGCATCACGATCGATCTCAACTTTGCGCCGCTCGACCTGGGCGATGGAGTGACCGCGGGCGTGGTGGACGTGCCGGGGCACGAGGACTTCGTGCGGACGATGGTCGCCGGCGCATCCGGCTTCGACGTGGCTCTGCTCGTCATCGCGGCCGACGAAGGCATCATGCCCCAGACCGAGGAGCACCTGGCCATCCTGGAGCAGCTCGCCATCCCCACCGGCGTGCCGGTTGTCACCAAGGCTGACCTGGTCGAGCCCGACTGGGCGGAGCTGATCGTTGGCGACGTCGCGGAGCGTTTGAGTTGCTGCTCCGTCCGGTTCGATTACCCAATGCTCGTTTCGGCGGTCACGGGGCAGGGCGTGGACGCGCTCCGGGCGAGGCTGCGGGAGCACGCAGGCCAGACCGAGATCCGGCTTCGGAACGACGCGTTTCGGCTGCCGGTGGACCGCGCCTTCTCGGTGGCGGGCGCCGGCACGGTCGTGACAGGCACGGCATGGTCCGGGTCGGTCGCCCTGGGCGACCTGGTGCGGCTGCTTCCCGGTAAGCTCGAAGGACGAGTGCGCTCGATCGAGAGCCACGGACACGCGGTCGAGCGGACCGAGCCGGGCGCACGGATCGCCGTCGGCATCGCGGGCGTGGACCGCGCGGACGTTCAGCGCGGCCATGTTCTGGTGGGGACCGACGTACCCTGGGCCCCGACCCTCGCGCTCGACGCGGAGGTGTCGCTGCTTCCGTCGGCATCGCGCGGGCTTGCGCCGCGCACGCGCGTGCGCCTCCACCTGGGAACGGCGGAGGTGATGGCCCGCGCGCTTCCACGGGGACCGATCGGACCCGGAGCCACCGGTCTGGCGCGGTTCCGCCTCGAGGAGCCGGTCGTGGCACGGGGCGGGGACCGCTTCGTCCTGCGCAGCTTCAGCCCCGTCACCACCATCGGCGGCGGGCGGGTACTCGATCCGCTGCCGCCGGCGCGCGCCGCTCCGTGGCCCGATGAGCTGCGGGCGACCGACCCCGCGCACCGGCTGACGGGGTTGATCGCTCGGCGGCCGTTCGGGGTCGAGCTGGCGGCCGTCTCGATCTTGAGCGGGATGCCCGCGGGCGCGGTCAACTCCGCGGGGCAGGGCGATCCGTCGCTGCGCAGCATCAGGGGACATCTCGTCCCCGGGCGCCAGGTGACCGACGCCACGGAGAAGGCGCTCCAATCGCTGAAGGAATTCCATCGGCGGCAGCCCGTCGAACGGGGCATGCCCCTGGAGACGCTGCGGCGCGCGCTGCGGGGCCCCGAATGGCTGATCGAGGCCGCGATCGAGGCGGGCACGAGCACGCGCCGGCTGGTGGTCGATGGTGGCATCGCCCGGCTGGCCGGATTCGAGCCCCGGGTGGCGGGCGGCGAGCCCGAGATCGACCGACTGGTACGGATGCTGCAGACCGCCGGTCTGAGCCCTCCGAGTGTCTCCGAGTTGGAGCGCGAGACCGGTCGCAGAGATGTCGCCGCGGTGCTGCGGCTCGCGGCGGCGCGCGGACTCGTCGAGGCGGTCGAGCGGGACCGTTACTACGCGGTCGACGCGCTCCGGCACTTCACTACGACGCTGGAGGAGATCGGGCGCTCCGGACCCATCCATCCGCCAGACGTGCGGGCCCGGGTTGGCGTGAGCCGGAAGTTCCTGATCCCGCTCCTCGAGTGGGCGGACACCCGCGGGATTACAGTGCGCGAGGGGGATGCGCGACGGCTGGTTCGGGTCGCGCATTGAGCTTGAGCCCGCTCGTGGTCATGTCGTTTTCCTTGACAGAGCGCTTCGCGCGTGGGCATATTTTCTCACTCTCACCACACGCACATTCAGAATTCACTCCCATCAGCCCGGAGGTGCAGCCACCGGTTAACCCTTTGTACGACAGGAGTCTCCATGGTCCGCTTCAAGTGGGCGGGGTGGTGGCTCGGTCTGATGGTGGGTGCAGGTTCGCCAGTGGCTGCCCAAGTGTTTGCTCCTGCGCCGAAGGTCGAGCTGGAGGATCCCTACCCCAATCCGTTGGGCGCGGCAACTACGATTTCGTTCAAGATCAGCCCGGAGTTGTGCGTTCGAGGTCATCAGCCGGTCGTCAGCTTGCGGATCTTCAACTCGCTGGTCCAGACGGTCGCGATCCCGGTGCTGGTTTCCGGGACGGGCCAACCGATCGATTTCGTACGGATGAGTTGCGGAGAGCATCGGGCGTACTGGGATGGGAAGTACCTCGACGGCAGGCGGGAAGCAGGCGCGGGTGTGTACTACTATCAGTTGACGGTTGACGGGGAGCGATACACCCGCAAGATGATCCTCATGCGACGGATCGCGCCGCGGTGAACAGATAGTGTGAGGGGGGCTCCGTCCTCGGGCGGTGCCCCCTTCTCACGTCCCACCCCTCGCTTCTGACCGCCCCTCTGCCATTTCGACAGGTTTTCGGGGTACACCCCTTGCCAATTTCCGGTCGCAACTCGAAGGTGGAGCCACCCGATTACGGCCCCGGCGACCGACCTGCGCCGGAGTGAGACGAGGAACCGCATGATTCGACCCGAACGACTGACCATCAAGGCGCAGGAGGCCTTCCGCGAAGCCGGCGATGAAGCCCGCCGCCGCGGAAACCCCGTCATCAACGACGCCCATCTCTTCGCCGCCCTGCTGACCCAGGACGAGGGCATCGTCCAGCCGCTGCTCCAGAAGGCCGGACTCAACGTGGCCCGGCTGCGGGAGGCTACCGAGCGCGAGATCGCTCGCTTCCCGACCCAGTCAGGCGGAGCGGAGCCGACGTTCAGCCGGGAGCTGAATCGGGTCTTCGACCGCGCGGAGCAGGAGGCCAAGCGGCTCGGCGACCAGTACGTCTCCACCGAGCATCTGCTCCTTGCCCTGGTCGAAGAGAAGGGGACCACCGCCCGCGCGCTGCTGAGCGCCGAGGAGATCTCCGCGGACGATCTGCGCAAGGCCCTCGAAGGCGTGCGGGGTTCGCATCGCGTCACCGATCAGTCGCCGGAAGCGCAGTATCAGGCCCTCGAGCGCTACACGCGCAACCTCACCGACCAGGCCCGGAAGGGAAAGCTGGATCCGGTGATCGGCAGGGACGAAGAGATCCGTCGCGTGGTCCAGGTGCTTTCCCGGCGCACGAAGAACAACCCGGTGTTGATCGGCGAGCCGGGCGTGGGGAAGACCGCTATCGTCGAGGGTCTGGCCCAGCGGATCGTGAACGGGGACGTGCCCGACTCCCTCCGCAACAAGGACCTGGTGGCGCTGGACATCGGCCAGCTGCTGGCCGGCGCCAAGTACCGGGGCGAGTTCGAGGAGCGGCTCAAGTCCGTGGTGAAGGAGCTGACCGAGGCGGAGGGGCGCTTCGTCGTTTTCATCGACGAGCTGCACACCATCGTCGGCGCCGGCGCGGCCGAAGGCGCAGTGGACGCCAGCAACATGCTCAAGCCGCCCCTCGCCCGGGGTGAGCTGCACGTCGTCGGCGCCACCACACTGGACGAGTACCGCAAGCATGTGGAAAAGGACGCCGCGCTCGAGCGCCGCTTCCAGCCGGTGCTCGTGGGCGAGCCCAGTGTGACGGACACCATAGCGATCCTGCGGGGGCTCAAGGAAAAATACGAGGTGCATCACGGGGTCCGGATCACCGACAGCGCCCTGGTCGCGGCCGCGACCCTGTCCGACCGGTACATCGGCGACCGGTTCCTGCCCGACAAGGCGATCGACCTGGTGGACGAAGCCGCGAGCCGGCTGCGCATCGAGATCGACAGCCTCCCGCAGGAGATCGACGAGGTCGAGCGGCGCATCATCCAGCTCGAGATCGAGCGCCAGGCCCTGCTGAAGGAGAAGGACAAGGCCGCGGTCGAGCGGCGGCAGGCGCTGGAGCGCGAGATCGCGGGCCTCAAGGAGCAGAGCGCGGGCATGAAGGCGCAGTGGCAGGCGGAGAAGGCCGCGATCCAGGAGATCCAGACCCGCAGGGCGGAGCTGGAGCAGTTGCGGAACGAGGTCGATCAGGCGACCCGCCGGGGTGACCTCCAGAAGGCCGCCGAGCTTCGCTACGGCCGGATCCCCGAGCTCGAGCGCCAGATCGAGGTGCAGGAGAAGCGGCTCCAGGAGGTCCAGGCCAAGGCCAAGTACCTGAAGGAAGAGGTGGATGCCGAGGACATCGCGGAAATCGTGGCCAAATGGACCGGCATTCCCGTGTCCAAGATGCTCGAATCCGATCGGGAGCGGCTCACCCGGCTGGAGCAGGAGCTCTCGCACCGCGTCATCGGACAGCGGGTGGCCGTCACGGCTGTCGCGAACGCCGTGCGGCGGAGCCGCGCCGGGCTGCAGGATCCCAACCGGCCGACCGGCTCGTTCATCTTCCTCGGCCCCACCGGCGTCGGCAAGACGGAGACGGCGCGGGCGCTCGCGGAGTTCCTCTTCGATGACGAGCGCGCGATGGTGCGCCTCGACATGTCGGAGTACATGGAAAAGCACTCGGTGGCCCGGATGATCGGCGCGCCGCCGGGCTACGTGGGGTACGACGAGGGCGGGCAGCTCACCGAAGCGGTGCGGCGGCGGCCCTATAGCGTGCTGCTGTTCGACGAGATCGAGAAGGCCCATCCGGACGTGTTCAACGTCCTGCTGCAGATTCTCGACGACGGGCGGCTCACCGACAGCCAGGGCCGGATGGTGGACTTCCGGAACACCGTCATCATCATGACGTCGAACATCGGCAGTCAGTTCATCGTGGACGCTGGCGCGCAGCCGAACGAGGCGGCTTGGGGGCGCATCGAGCAGCGCGTGCGGGACGACCTCCGGAACTTCTTCCGGCCCGAGTTCCTGAACCGCGTGGACGAAGTGATCGTCTTCCATCAGCTGAGCCGGGAGGACCTGGTCGCGATCGTCGATCTCCAGCTCGACCATCTTCGCCGATTGTTGGCGGAGCGTCACCTCGGTATCGAGGTCACGCCGGAGGCCCGGCAACTGCTGGCGGAGCAGGGCTACGACCCAGTTTACGGGGCGAGGCCGCTCAAACGAGTCATCCAGCGGCTGCTCCAGAACCCGATCGCGCTCGAGGTGCTCGAGGGCAAGTATCACGCGGGCGACGTCATCTACGTCGAGCGCAAGGGCGACGGGCTTCGGTTCTCCCGTCGCGCCGGCGTCGCGGAGCCGGTGAGTGCGTAGAGGCACACCCACGCCCGCCGACCTGGCGGGGATGGAGGCCGCGCTCCGCGTTGCCCTGGCCGCCTCCATCCGCGAGGAGGTGCCGGTCGGCGCGGTCGTCGTGCTGGAGGGCGAGCTGATCGCGGAAGCGCACAACGAGATGGCGCGCCGTGCCGATCCGACGGCCCATGCCGAGCTGCTGGCCATCCAGCGCGCCCTGGCGAAGCTACGCACCGATCGCCTCACGCAGGCGACCCTCTACGTCACCCTCGAGCCGTGCGCCCAGTGCGCCGGGGCGATGGTCCTGGCGAAGGTCGGCCGGGTCGTCTTCGGAGCATACGACAGTCGGGTCGGCATGGCTGGCTCGGTATTCGACGTGCTCCGCCACCCCCGGCTCAACCACGGCGCCGAGGTTCTCGGCGGGGTCATGGCGGAGGAGTGCGGGGCCCTGCTGAAGCGCTTTTTTCTGGCAAGGCGATGACAGCTGTGAACAGTAATCGGTGAACAGTGAACGGGGGGTTCCTCGTCTGGGGACCCCCCGTTTACGCTTCACGCTTCACTGTTTACGCTGTTCCCCGGGGACAGGTGTCCGAGTGGCTGAAGGAGCCGGTCTCGAAAACCGGTATACCGGTAACGGTATCGTGGGTTCGAATCCCACCCTGTCCGTTCCCCTGACCAGGCATCGATGACGCTTCCGGCGGGAGACCGGGCAGCCGGCTGCCTGCTCGGCCTCGCGCTTGGCGACGCGCTCGGATTCGTCGTCGAGGCGGCGCCTCCCGCGGAAGCCGCGGCGTACGTCGAGAACGAGCTCCGGCGTGGGCTCGGTGGAGCCCGCGCGCGACCCCCGTTTCCTCCAGGCCAGTACTCGGACGACACTCAGCTCGCCCGGGAGCTTCTCCTCTCCATCAGAGACGCCGGCGACTTCGACCCCGCGGCCTTCGCGCGGCGGCTGGCTGCGCTGTTCGCCGGGGGGCGCGTGGTCGGGGCGGGACCGGGGAGCCGCACTGCGGCGCAGCGGCTCCAGGCCGGCGTTCGCTGGGACGAATCCGGCACCCCACCACCGTACGCCGGTAACGGGGCCGCTATGCGGGCGGGTCCCCTGGGCGTGCTCTACGCGGGCGATCCTGTCCGCCTGGCCGTGGTCGTCCGGGATCAGGCGCTGGTGACGCATCACGATCCTCGGTCCGTAGCGGGTGCCGTCGCAGTCGCCGGCGCCGTCGCGATCGCGGCCCGGCCGGGGCCGCTCCTGCCGGGCGAGGCGCTGGAGGAGCTCTGCGAGTGGGTGCTTCCGTTCGACCGGTCGGTGGGGGAGGCGGTGGGGGGTGTCGCGGCCTGGCTCCACGTCGGGCCGGCCGAGGCTGCGCTCCGGGTCGCGGCGCTGGCGGAGCCGGCGGGCGGGGGCTTTGCCGGGGTCTCTCCCTTTGTGACACCGGGAGTAGCGTGGAGCCTCTACGCCTTTCTCCGGTCGCCCGACGACTACTGGGAGACGCTTTGCACCGCCATAGCGATCGGCGGTGACACGGACACGCTGGCCGCCATGGCCGGCGCCTTGGGGGGCGCGCACCTCGGGGCGGGGGCTCTGCCGGCTCCGATGGTCGACCGTCTGACGGACGCGGGCGGCTGGGGTGCGGTCGAGCTGGCTCGGCTCGCGCGCGAGTGCGCCGCTCTTCCCCTCACCGCAGGTTGACCTTTCCCCACGCTTCCGGCGGCCTCCGGCGTCGAGTCCGCTCCTCTCGCTAACCGGTTGCGGGACCTTCCGTTACTTCCCGAAACGTAACCGACGGCCACAGCTGCTGCGGTGTGTGCGCAGGTGTTGCAGAACCGTCATACGCACGATAGATTAGGCCGTTCCTAATGGCATAGGATGGCCCGTCGGGGGAGTGGTGAGCCCGTCCGGCCTCGACCGCGGCACACGCGTCGGCTCGTTAGGGCGCATCTCCCCAATCACTGACGGCTTACGAGGCACCCAGGTCGGAGCGACCCGTCGCTTTCCGCCAGCGGTGATCTGAACCACTTCCGACAAATTCGGTTGGTCGCGCTGCGCCGCTCGCTTGCAGCACTTATTTCGATGCCGCAGCGCCTCTGATGGTTGCAGTTGCTGTCTTGCCATGCCCAACAAAAGCCTGATCGGATCCCGGACATCCTCAACCACGCCGGCGCCCCGCGCCTGCTTCAGCAGTCCGGGAATGGTGTTCCCGGGCGAACCTCCGCCCGGGGGCAGATGGTCCGCCAGGACCAGTCGTTCGTGTCGTTCACGTTTCCACGTTGCGGAGGAGGCATGATACCAGGTCTTCGTCGGTTCTTAGTTGGCGTGGCGGCCGCCGCGCTGTTGCCCGCGGGTCTCGCGGCACAGCAACCTGCCGTCATCACAGGACACGTCACGAACGCTTCGGGCGCACCGCTTTCGGGCGCCCAGGTGACGGTCCAGCAGTTGGGGATCGGCGCGACGTCGCGGGGAGACGGGTCGTATACCGTCCTCGTGCCGGGCGCGCGAATCCCGACCGGAGCGGTGACGGTCACCGCCCGGCTGATCGGCTACAAGCTCGGCACCACCCAGGTCTCGCTCGAGGGCGGGTCGGCCACGGCCGACTTTGCGCTGGCGGACAATCCGCTGCAATTGGGTGAAGTGGTCGTAACCGGGGCAGGCACCGAGGCGTCCACTGACGCGCTCGGCACG
>JBGPPG010000114.1:0-10640 GCA_041488455.1 Gemmatimonadota bacterium | reverse complement strand
GTCTTCCTTCTTGCCCGCGCGGACGCCCCGGATCTTGGGCAGATCGTCGCAGTGGCCGACGCCGAGTGTGCGGCAGCGATCGAGATCCACGGTGTCCTTGCTCACGATGAAGCTGGTGATGCCGCGGTTCCCGGTGCCGGGCTCGGTGCGCGCGGTGACGGAGAAGATCTCGCCGACACCAGCGTGCGTGATGAGGGCCTTGGTCCCGTTGAGAACGTAGTGGTCGCCCTTCTCTACCGCCGTCGTGGCCGTGCCACCCGCGTCGCTGCCGGCGCCAGGCTCGGTGAGCCCGAATCCGCCGAGCACGCGACCCGCGGCCAGCAGCGGGACGTACTTCCGGCGCTGCTCGTCGGTGCCGAACTCCACGATGGGCGACGTGCCAAGGTTGGTGTGGGCGCTGATGGTGAGCGCGTGGCTCGCGTCCACCTTGGCCAGCTCATGAATGGTGATGTAGTAGGAGAGCTGGTCCATGCCCGCGCCGCCGAGGTCCTCGCTCCACGGGACGCCCAGCAGGCCCAACTCGCCCATGGTCTTGACGTTTTCCCAGGGAAACTCGGAGGTGCGGTCCAGCTCTCGCGCGACGGGGGCGACGTGGGTGCGGGCGAACTCGCGCACCATGTCGCGGACCTGATGGTGCTGCTCGGTGAGGTAGAGTGAAAGATCCATAGGCGAGATCGGCCCGGGTTCGGGTGGCCCAAATATACATCGTGCCCGAGATGGCAACGACCCCGACCACGCGGGACCGCAGGCCGTGCGACGCCGTCATGTCAACGGCTCGGGGCTGGCTCGATCGGCGGGGAGAGAACCCAAGGCGTGGAGCAGCGTGCCTCCCAGCCGCTCGGCGAGCATCGTCCCGATGCCGGGAACGGCGGCGAGCGCCGCGCCGTCGGCGGGTGGATGAAGTGCCAGGCGCACGAGCGTCTCCGGATCGACGAGCGCGCCGCCCCATGCACCCTGGCGGGACCCCACCGCATCCACGAGCCGGGCGAGCCGCTCGGCCGCAGGGACCGGCAGCCTGGGTGCAACCGGCCGCTCCCCGCAGCGGTCGCACCCGGCGCAGCGGGTGAGCCGCTCACCGAAATAGCCCACGAGCCGGCCGCGCCGGCAGCCGTCCGCTTGCAGATAAGCCTTCATGACCGCCAGCCGGGCCTCGGCGTGCCGGCGACGGCGACGGACCGGCCCCCACTCGGGGCGCCCGCGGTCCGGCCGGAGCTCGGCTCGCAAGCGCTCCACCGAGCGCGCGACCCTGCTCGGGAGCCGAGCGCGCGCGGACGGATCAGCCCAGGCACGCTCCACCAGGCGCGGATCGGGGAACGTGACATCGAGCTGGCGGCGGTGGATCACGGCGTCGTCCGGGTGCCAGAACGCGATGCAGCGGCTGGGGCGCCCGTCCCGGCCGGCGCGGCCGGCCTCCTGGTAGTAGGACTCCGGCGTGGGCGGCGCCACCCAATGGGCGACGAGCCGCACGTCCGGCTTGTCGATGCCCATCCCGAAGGCACAGGTAGCCACCACGACGTCGAACGCGCCGGCGAGGAAGGCTTGAAGCACGCTGCTCCGGCGCTCCGCCTCGAGCCCGGCGTGATAGCAGGCCGTGCGGTAACCCGCGCGGCGGATCGCGGCGGCGACCCGCTCGGTGGCGCGACGGGTAGGCGCATATACCAGCGCGAGACCGTCTACCGCATCGAGCAGCGCGAGCAGCCGCTCGAGCCGCTCGCGCTCGTCGTGCACGCGGAGCGCACCAAACCACAGGTTGGGCCGGTCGAACGAGCCAACGTGGACCGCCACCTCGCGCCGCCGGCTGCCGCCCGTTCGGCCCAGGCCGACCGCCTCAGCGATGTCTTTGCGCACGCGCGGCGTGGCGCTGCCGGTGAGCGCGACGGTCTGGGGCTCGCCCAAGAGGTAGCGCGCCCGGCGCAACGCTCGATAGCTGGGACGGAAATCGTCGCCCCATTCGCTGATGCAATGGGCCTCGTCGATGGCAAGCAGCGACGGCGATGCGCCGAGGCGCCGAAGCTCGGGAGCCGCGCGCACGAGCCGCTCGGGCGAGAGGTAGAGGAGGCGAACAGCAGCGTCAGCGAGTCGGCTCAGTACCCGATTGCGCTCGTCCGGCCGGAGAGCGCTGTGGAGCGCCGCGGCAGCGATGCCCCGCGCGTCCGCTGCGGCGACCTGATCCTGCATGAGGGAGACCAACGGAGAGACGACGACGGTGAGACCGCCCAGGGCCAGAGCGGGCACCTGAAAGCAGACCGACTTCCCCGCCCCGGTCGGCAGCACGGCCAGGACATCGCGCCCCGCGAGGATGGACGCCACGACGTCCCGCTGGCCCGGGCGAAAGGCGGCGTACCCGAAGTGGCGCTCGAGCAGGGCGCGAGCCTCGGCCAGGGTTCCCATCGCTCACGATGCGACGCGCGGCTCCGCCGCGTGGTACGCGAATAACCGTGGCCGGCGTCGACAATCGCACAGCGCTGGGCCGCCCGACGAGGCCGGCTTCTGTGCCGAGCTCGCGGATCCTGCCGGAGCGAGCATCGGCGCCTTCACCGCGTTCGCTCGATGAGGCGCGTCAAACGCGGCAAAGAATGGCTTAGAGAGATCTTTAAATCTCGACCCACCATGAGGTTGCCTGGTGGCCTCTCTCTTGCTCGGGCTCGGGATTCTCATGAGACGCTCCGTTCGCTGCCACTCGGTCGATTGTTCGGACCGGCAAAGCCACTCACGGGCGGCCTCCGGGCGCCGTGGCTTCACGTTGGTCGAACTCATGAGCGTGATGGTCATCATCGGCATTCTTGCCACGATCGCGACCCAGGAGCTCTGGGGCCTGCTCGACCGGGCGAAGGTCGCTCGTGCCATCGGCGACATCCACGCGATTCAAATCGACCTGATGTCACTGGAGGCTGAGGGCTTGCCGCTGCCGGCCACGCTCGCAGATATCGGGCGCGGCTCGATGCTCGATCCGTGGGGCCAGCCGTACCAATATCTGAACTTCGCCCTTGCCGGCGGTGGTGGCGGTGGTGGCGGTGGTGGCGGTGGCGGCGGCGGCGGAGGAGGAGGAGGTGGTGGTGGTGGTGGTGGTGGCGGCGGCGGCGGAGGAGGCGGTGGCGGCGGCGTACCCTCCGGAGCGAGGCGCGATCGTTTCCTCGTGCCGGTGAACTCTACGTTCGACCTTTACAGTCTCGGGCCGGACGGCAAGAGCTCCCCGCCGTTTACTGCAAAGGCCAGCCAGGACGACATCGTGCGTGCCAACGATGGCGGGTTCATCGGCCCCGCCTCGGAATACTGACCCGACCCATGGCACCGATTCTTCCCGGTACCCGGAGCCGCGTCGCTCGCCGCATCGTCGGTCTCTTCGTGTTTTGCGCGTTAGTCCCGGTCACGGCGCTGGCGATTCTTACGTATCGTCGAGTGGCGACCGCGCTCGAGGGGCAGGCCCACGCCCGCCTGGGTGACGAGACCAAGGCGTCCGGCCTCATTCTCGTCGATCGGGTGACCGGCATCGCGGCCGAGCTGGAGTCCATCGCGAACGCGGTGGCGCCCGACGGCGCCGCGTCTCCGCATCGGGGTCCCGTGCCGAAGACTCGCTTCCGGGCCTTGGCATTGGAGCGTGCCGACGGCTCCACCGAGTCGCTGATCGGCGAAGCGGGAGTGCTGCCGGCGCTTGACGCAAAGCAGCGGGCGCGGCTGGAGCAAGGACAGACGGCCCTGCTCGCGACGTCTGGCCCGGCGGGGGGAAGGCTGTACTTCGTGCACCTCCTGCGGGGGGCCAACGGGACCTCCATGCGCCTGTGGGGTTTGGCCGAGAACGATGCCGTGTGGGGTCTCACGCCGGACCGGATTCCGGCCCCGCCGGGGATGGGATTCTGTCTCCTGACCTCCGTGGGCGAGTCTCTCAGCTGCCCGGAGGCCATTCGCCGGAGGCTGGACCCCGCCGGCTTGGGCCCGAACGGCGGCACGCTCGGGTGGCAGGAGCAGGGTACGCAGTTCCTGACCGGATACCGACGGGTTTTCCTTGGGCACGACTTCGGCGCATCGCCGTGGATCGTCGCACTCACGCTGCCCGAGTCGGCCGTACTCGCCCCTCTTGCCAGCTTTGGTCGGAGCTTTTTCCTGGTAGTGGCGCTGGCGTTGGCGGTGGTCTTCGGGCTGGGCCAAATTCACATCCGCCGGAGCATGAACCCGCTCGAGCAGCTCACCGTCGCCACGCAGCGCGTAGCGGCTGGAGATTTCTCTCACACCGCCCTCGTCGCAAGCGGCGACGAGTTCGAGACGCTCGCCATATCGTTCAACCAGATGGCCCGGGACCTTCAAGGCCAATTCACCACGCTCGCGAAGCTTCACGAGATCGACCGGGCTGCGCTCGCCGTACCGACGGCCGACGCGATCTCGGCCGCTGTGTTCGCTGCGGCCCCGGTGGTGGTGCGCTCGGATTGCGTCACGCTGGCGATTGCCGAACCAGACGATCCGACCTCGTGGAGCATCACGACCCGATGTCATCACTCCCATGGAGAGCGGCGCGTGCGGGCGAGGCCATCGCAGGAAGAGCTTGCCGAGCTGCGAGACCACGCCGCGGGGCTCCGGATCCCGGCGGGCCGGCCCGCCCCGAGCTACCTGGGCGAGGCGTGCGAGCCGGAGACCGGTGAGCGCGTCGTCCTGCCTCTGTTGACCACCAGGGGGGTGTTTGGGGTGCTGGCTTTCGAGCACGCTGCCCAGCTGGGCGGCTCCGCCATTGGCCGAGCGCGCCAGCTGGCGGACCAGGTGACGCTGGCCTTCTCCAACGCCTGGCATGTCGGCGAGCTCGAGCAGCTGAGCTGGGGGGCGCTCACGGCCCTTGCTCGCACCATCGACGCGGTGTCACCCTGGACGGCCGGCCACTCGGAGCGTGTCACCCACGCCGCGCTCGAGATTGGGCGCCAGCTTGACCTCGGTGCGGACGCGCTCCACCTGATCCACCGGGGGGGGCTGCTCCACGATATCGGAAAGATCGCAGTGCCGGCGGCGCTGCTGGACAAGCCAGGCCCGCTCACACCCGACGAGATGGAGATCGTCCGAAGCCATCCGTCCGTGGGTGCGCGGATTCTCGCGCCGATTCGGGCGTTCAGGGAGGCGATCCCGTTGGTGCTGCACCACCACGAAATGCTCGACGGCTCCGGCTATCCCGATGGGCTGCGGGCAGACGAGATCCCCTTGGTCGTGCGAATCCTCACGGTGGCCGACATCTACGATGCATTGGTGTCCGATCGGCCATACCGGAGCGGCTGGAGCTCGGAGCGCGCCCTAGCGTTCCTGGAGGGCGGCGCGGGGACCAAGTTCGACGAGAGGGTCACCACCGCGCTCGGCGCCGCTCTTTCGAATGGATGGAGTCCCGGGCAGCGTAGCGGCGGGACGGAACCGGTTGCCCAACCGATCCCAGCGGTGGCGGAGGGCGCGGTCCAATGACGACGCCCTCAGATCCCGATCGCGGCACGCCCGGGAGGAAGTCGAGCTCGTACACCGGCGGGATCACTGACGGGAGTCTCGCCGAGCCCATCGACTTGCGAGACTTCTTGCACGGCGTGGGCACGGTCTTTCAACTCCCCGCGCAGCGTACCGACCAAAAGGCCACCAAGGCGGAGGCGCCAGCACCGGTGGTTCGCAACCGGCGTCCCTCAATTGTGGCCGCAGGCGCGGTGATCGCCGTGCTCAGCTTCCTTGCAGTACGACTCTGGTCCCGCGGCGAGTCCCACTTGCCCACGACCGTCCTGGGAGAATGGACGACGAGTGATCCACGCTACGCCGGACGGGCCGTCCGATTGGACGATCAACAGGTCAGCTTTGTCATTGGGGGGCGTGAACACCCGTATCCTGTCACCCAGGTGCGGAGGCGACAGGCCGGTGATACCACCTATCTCACGATCGAGTACGTGGTCACGGGGCAGCGACAGGCCTGGCCGGTCGCGTATGTCCCGACTCCCGCCCCTGCCCTTCGGCCCGTCAATCAACGCGGGCTCGTGTGGACCCGCGCGGTTCGCTCCCCCGCCTACCGAACCAACGTTCCCTAGTGCCCGCGCTCGACGATCCGCGGATCGTCCGACGCGCGCCTACCCCTCTACAGCAGCGGCGCCGGCCCCGCGCTGGTCCAGGACTTCACGGACCCGCCGGAGCAGCCATTCGGGTGTGAACGGCTTTTGGAGAAACGCCGTGTCCGGATCGAGCCGACCTTGGTGCACGATCGCGTCATCGGTGTAGCCTGACATGTAGAGCACGGCGAGCCGCGGTCGCTCGCGGAGGAGGCGGTCGGCAAGCTGGCGCCCGGTGAGCTCCGGCATCACGACGTCGGTGAGCAGCAGGTGGACGGGCCCCGAGTGCAGCGCCGCCGCGTCCAGGGCCTCCCGGGGCGTCCCGGCCTCGATCACGGTGTACGAGGCCATCTCCAGCACTCGGCGGACCACCTCGCGGATCGCCGGGTCGTCCTCCACGATCAGCACCGTCTCCGTTCCGCCGACCCAGGTCCCAGGCTCCAGCGCCGGCGGCGCCGGCTCCGCCGCGCCCTCGAGGCGCGGGAGATACACCTTGAACGTCGAGCCGTGGTCCGGCTCCGAGTACACGAAGATGTGGCCGCCGAGCTGCTTCACGATCCCGAACACCGTGGACAGGCCCAGCCCCGTGCCTTTGCCGTGGGGTTTGGTCGTGAAGAACGGCTCGAAGATCCGGGCCTGCACGTCAGGAGTCATGCCGTGCCCGGTGTCGCTGACGGCGATGCGAACGTACGAGCCGGGCGTCACCGCCAAGTGGGTGCCGGCATACTCGTCCGTAAGCGGGGTCTCCCGGGCCTCGATCGTCAACTGCCCACCGTCCGGCATCGCGTCCCGGGCGTTGAGTGCGAGATTCACGAGCACCTGACTTAGCTGGCTCCGATCAGCGAAGACCGTCCCCAGCGCCGGGTCGGCGACGATCGCAAGATCGATGTGCTCGCCGATCAGGCGCTCCAGCATGCGCCCGGTATCGGCAAGCACCTCGCCCAAATCGACGGCGGCCGGCTGCATGACCTGCTTGCGGCCGAACGCCAGGAGCTGCTGGGTGAGCGCGCTTGCGCGCGCCGTCGCCTCGTGAATCCCCGCGACGTCCACCCGGCGGGGATCGTTCGGTCCGAGGGTCGTGAGCAGAAGCGAGGCATAGCCGGAGATGGCGGTGAGCAGGTTGTTAAAGTCGTGGGCCACGCCGCCCGCAAGCTGACCGATAGCGAGGAGCTGCTGCGAGTGCTGCGCCTCCGCTTGCGCCCGTTTCGTGTCGGTGATGTCGAGAAACGCGCCCACCGCGCCCCGGGTGCGTCCGGTCTCGTCCAGGAGCGGCGCCGCATAGGCCAGGACGTGGCGTCGCCCGCCGTCGTCCCGGGTAAGGTCGTACTCCTCGCCATGCACCGGCTTGCCCGTTGCGGCTGCGCGCGCGAGCGGGAGCGCATCCGGCGGCACCGGCGCTCCGGCGCGAACCGCGGGATTGGCAGGCGGCGCGACCCAGCCCTGGTCGGTGTCCGGCGGCATCGCGTGCATCTCGGCGAACGCGGCGTTGACGCGGAGCCGCGCGCAGTCGGGGCCCTCGCCCACGGCGATGCCGACCGGCAGCACGTCCAGCAGCGTCTCGAACTCGCTCGTGCGGCGTCCCAGATCGGTGCTCAGCCGGTCCACGTTCCCCTCGAGCGCCGCCTCGGCCCGTTGCCGCTCCCGGATGTAGCGGACGCCGAGAAGGCATACCGCGCCGAGCAACAGAAGCGCGAGGCTACCCAACCCCACGGTAGTCAGGAGCGTGCCGTTCGCCCCCGTCCGCAATCCCGCGGTGGCGTAGCGCAGCTGCTCCTGGCGCTCGGTCTCCATCTGGCCGATGAGCACGCGCAGGCTATCCATGATCAGCCGCCCGCGGCCGGTGAGCATAATCGCGCGGGCCGCTTCCGGGCCGCGGTCGCGGTAGGCCAGGATCGTCTCGTCCAGCTCGGCCAGCTTGGCGTCGATCTGCCGATCGGCCGCCACGACCCATTCGACGTTGTCGGGTCGTCCAGCGGTCAGCCGCATAAGCTGCTTGCGTTGGGTCTCGATACGTCCCAGCGCCTCGGTATACGGCCCGAGGTAGCGCTCATCTCCGGTGAGGAGGAAACCGCGCTGCCCCGTCTCGACCGCCTGCATCGCCGAGAACGTGCGCTCGAGCTGGAGCAGAAGGCGGCTGGTCCGGGCCGCTTCGTCGCTCGCCGCGATGAAGCGCTCGGTGGTGCGGTAGGAGATGACGACGACGGTCCCGAGGAGGCCCAGCGCGACCAGAAAGAGGAGGCCGAGCCGGACACGAAGCGCAGGATTCATCCGACCTATCGTACAGCCGCGGGCGCGCGGCCCTCGCCCGACATGCCTGCGGGGCACGGAGGAGGGATCGAGCAGCCGCAGAAGGGAAACCGATGGCCCGAGCGGCCCAAGGGCGCCGCAGGGGCGCGAACTAGACAGCTGACAAGCTAGGGTCATTGCCCCGCGGGTACAACCCGCCAACGGGTACAAACGCCGGAGGGGGCCCCGAACCGGAGGCCCCCTCGACGCGGTGCGGTCCCACCCTGACGCTTCAGGGGCCGGTGAACTTGAACCCGGCGGTGATCGGGATGAGCTGCGCGGACGTACTCGACCCGTCGGCGTTGAACCCCGCCCCGAACACGTTGTGGAAGCGGCTCTCGAGGAAGAGGGAGCCGGGCCCGAAGTTCAGGTTGAGGCCGGCGCCGGCGTTGAGCCCGAACCGAGTGGAGCTGGAGTCGAAGCGTCCCCGGAAGCTGTAGACACCCGCCCCCCCGATCACGTAGGGGACGACTTTGGTGGTCCGGGTGCGGCCGAACTCGTAGACGACGTTGGCCGTGCTGTTGAACTGCTGGCGGCCGGCGAAGCTCAGAGCGGTCGCCCCGACCCGCTGGTAGGTGCCATCGAGCTGAAAGGCGAGGCTATTGCCGAAGGGACGCACCTGAAAGAGACCCATGCCCTGCCAACCGGGCGCGAGGGATGGGCCGGCATCACCCATCCCCCCTTCGCCCAGGGGCACGGTGACGCTCCCGGCCACGCCGAACGTAAAGGGGGACTGCTGCTGGGCGACGGCCGAGCCGGCGGCCAGCGTAAGCGCAATTCCAAGGGCAAACAGACGCGACAGCCGCATAAGAGCGCTCCGTGAGTGGCAGCTATAACCAATGTTCGGGAGCGCGCCTCGATTGGTCAAGCCCACCAGGAACCGGACAGCGTCTCAAAAGCGAACTGCCCCGCCGCGAGGCGGGGCAGTTCGGTACCGGAAACCAACCGGGGCGCCCTTAGGCCTTGAAGCGGAAGCCCGCGGTGATCGGGATGAAGTGCGCGTTGCCGCCGGAGATAAAGACGTTGTGGAAGCGGCCCTCGACGAAGAAGGCCACGTTGCTCTGGATGTCGAAATCGAACCCGGCGCCGGCGTTGATCCCGAACTTGGTGACAGAGGCCGAGGTCGCACCTGCAGCCACGGCCGCCGCGGTGGGCACATCCTTCAGGTTGTAGACCCCGCCGCCACCCAGCACGTAGGGGCGAATCTTGGTTTCCTTAGAGGTGGGGAACCAGAACACGATGTTCCCCGTGCCGCTCCAGATCTTCTCCTTGTCTAGGCCGGCAGCAGTCCCAGTCGCGTTGGCCTTCAGCTGCTGGTACATGCCGTCGATCTGCAGCCCGACGGGGCTCGTCGCCGGCTTATACTGGAAGACACCCTCGGCGTTCCAGCCGGTCTTGAGCGCATCGCTAGTGGTGCCGGTCGGGATCGTAATGCCGCCACCCACACCGATAGTCATCAGATTCTGGGCGTGGGCCGACGAGGCCCCCAGCGCGGCCATCAAACTGAACGCCGCAACACCCTTCAGCAGACCCTTCATATGACGGTTGCCTCCCTCAGAGGTTTGCCCAACTTCGAGACACGTTGTGCGATAACTAGAAGCCGAAAATGGCGTAACGTGCCGCATTGCAAGACCCTTGCCGCCGTGAAGTGCTCGGTACAGGGCGAGAACTCCTTGGACAGCGCCATTGCGGGCCATCCTGGCCCGCGGCCCGTCCCGTCGTACGGACATAGTGTCCCGGCCCGAGGGCGCGGAAACGTTCCGTATTTTTTGCCTAACCAAGCCGTAACACAATTTGCAGCAATAGCATAGCCGCCCAACCCTCGGGCGGCTCGTCACCTCGGGTCCTCCAGCCGGTCAACGGCGCAGGAACTTCTCCACCAGCTCGCGAAACTCCCGCGTGCTCCGGGCCAGCGCGTTCACGCGGGCGCCGAGACGAATACCATCGGCCATCCCCAAACCATCGAGCTCATACAGGAGTTTCTTGGTGAGCCCGATGGCGGTGGCACTCGCGCCGGCCAGCGCCGCGCAGACCGACGCGACCTCGGTCTCGAAGGTTTCAGGGGATATGATGCGCGACACGAGTCCGGCGGCGCACGCTTCCCCCGCCGACAGGAGGCGCCCGGTCGCGGCGAGATCAAACGCTACTTTTTCGCCTACCGATCGCCGGAGCAGCGTCAGCACCATGGCCGGCACGAACCCGCGCTGGATCTCCGGGTAACCAAACCGGGCGTCGGACCGCGCCAGCACGAGGTCGCACGCGGTCGCGAGGCCACACCCCCCAGCGACCGCGTTCCCGTGTACG
>JBGPPG010000113.1:0-10812 GCA_041488455.1 Gemmatimonadota bacterium | reverse complement strand
CGGCGGGTGGGGGATCGGGTTGGCCCTCTCCCGCCGCGTCGTTGAAGAGGCGCACCGGGGCGAGCTCGCGCTCGAGCCGAGCGAGAAGGGCACGTGCTTCCTGATCCGCATTCCGCTGGCCGAGACACCGGCCTGAGCGAGCTCGCCGAAGTCCCGGACTGGACCCGGGGCCTGAATCCCGCGCAGCGGGAGGCGGTCGAGCACGTCGAGGGCCCGCTGCTCGTGCTCGCCGGTGCGGGCTCCGGAAAGACCCGCGTGCTCACCACCCGCATCGCGAGCCTCATCGATCGCCACGGGGTGCCGCCCGACCGGATTCTCGCGGTCACCTTCACCAACAAGGCGGCCGGGGAAATGAAGGAGCGGATCGGGCGGCTGCTGGCGCGCGATCCGTCGGGGCTGTGGATCGGGACGTTCCACTCGCTCTCCGCCCGGCTCCTTCGCCGGGAGGCGGAGCTGCTCGGCTTCACGCGCCGGTTCACCATCTACGATGAGGACGACCGGCTCGGCCTGGTCAAGCGGCTCATGGAGCAGCGGGGGCATTCCCCCAAGCAGTTCGCTCCTCGCGCAGTGACGGCGCTCATCTCCCACGCCAAGAACCGGATGCTCGGGCCCGCCGCGCTGGAGCAGAGCTCGCCGTTCGACCGGCTCTGCCAGGTCGCCGCGGACGTCTTCGGCGCCCTCGGTCCGGCGCTCCGCGCCGCGAACGCAATGGACTTCGACGATCTCCTGCTGCATCCGCTCACGCTGTTCGACCGGCACCCCGAGCGGTTGGAGGCGTACCGGCACAAGTTCGCGTTCATCCTGGTGGACGAGTTCCAGGACACGAACAAGGCCCAGTACCAGCTCATTCAGCGCCTGGGAGCGCACGGCAACGTGGCCGCGGTGGGGGACGACGACCAGTCCATTTACGGCTGGCGCGGGGCCGACGTGCGGAACATGCGGCAGTTCCAGAGCGACTTCCCCACCACCAGACTCGTGCGCCTCGAGGAGAACTATCGCTCGACCCAGATCGTGCTCGACGTGGCCAACGGCGTGATCGCGGAGAACAAGGGGCGCCTCGGGAAGACGCTCCGCACCCGGCGCCAGGGCGGCGAGCAGGTCACGCTGGTGGCCGCCGCGGACGAGCGGGACGAAGCGGAGTGGATCGTCCGCGAGCTCGAGCGCCGCGCTCGCGCGAGCGACTGGACGTACGGCGAGATGGCCGTGCTCTACCGCACCAACGCCCAATCGCGCGCGCTCGAGGAGGCGTTCCGCCGGGCCGGCGTGCCCTATCGCCTGGTGGGCGCGATCAGCTTCTACGAGCGGCGGGAGGTGAAGGATCTCCTCGCCTACCTGCGTCTGGTCGCCAATCCGGCCGACGACGAGGCCCTCCTGCGCGCGGTGAGCGTGCCCCGTCGCGGGCTGGGCGACTCGAGTCTCGCGGCGCTGGGCCGTGCGGCGCTGCAGTGGAGCCAGCCGCTACTCGATGCCGCCCGCATCGCCGACGGGATTCAGGAGCTGCGGCCCAATGTGCGCGAAGCGTTCCGCCGGTTCGCCGGGCTGGTGGACGGGTTGCGGGCACGAGCGGTCACGCTCGCGCCGGCTGAAGTGCTCGAGGAGCTGGTTCGCGCGCTCGACTACGAGGCCTATCTGCTGGCCGAGGGACCGGAGGGCGCGGATCGCTGGGAGAACGTCCGGGAGCTGATCGCGAGCGCGGCCGAGTGGTCGGAGGTCGTGCCGCCGGACTCGGAGGACCCCTCCACCCCGCTCGAGCGGTTCCTCGCCGAAGCCGCTCTGCTCACGGCGAACGACACGGTGGTCGGGGCCGACGAGGGCGTCACGCTGATGACCCTGCACACCGCGAAGGGCCTCGAATGGCCCGTCGTGGTCCTCGCCGGGATGGAGCACGGCCTCTTCCCGCTGGCCCGCGCCGAAGAGCAGCCCGACGGCCTCGAGGAGGAGCGCCGTCTCTGTTACGTGGGTCTCACACGGGCCAAGGACAAGCTGTATCTCACCTGGGCCCGGGCTCGTCGGCGGGGCGGGGAGCTCCGGCCGGGAATTCCGTCGGTGTTCCTGCGCGCCCTGCCGCCGGCGATGGTCGAGGAGCGGCGCACCAGCGCGCTCTGGGCGCCGGGGTGGGATGGGCGGTCCGGCGGCGGCCGCGGCCGGTGGGACGTCCGCGAGGCCGCCGAGCGGCCCGCGGCGGGACCGGCCCACGTCGCGGTCGAGGAAACGTCCCAGGACGCTCCGCGGTACGTGAAGGGTGAGCGCGTCCGCCATCGGCGGTTCGGCAGCGGCACCATCCGGGGGTTGAGCGGGGGCGGCCGCGATCTCAAGGTCGAGGTGGCGTTCGACGACGCGGAGGTCGGTATCAAGCAACTGCTCGTGGCCTACGCCGGCCTGGAGCGAGACTGGGAGAGCGCATGAACATCGGGCCGGACGTCGTGCTGCACGTCGCGAAGCTGGCGGAGATCGGAGTGGACGACCGCGAGCTGCCCAAGCTGGTGGAGCAGTTCAATAGCATCGTGGACTACGTCGCTCAGCTCGACGACGTCCCCTCCACCGCGAAGGTAGAGCCGTTCCTCGCCGGCCCGCCCGCAACGCCGCTGCGCGAGGACGCGGTGAATCCTGTGCCGCTCGCCCGGCCGCCCGCCGCGCTCGCGCCCGAGTTCGCAGACGGCTTCTTCCTGGTGCCGCGGCACGGCGCCATGGAGGATCTGTGAGCGCCACCGCGGTCGCGCGGGAGACCGGAGCGCGGCTCGCCAAAGCGGAGGCAGACGGCCTCAACGCCACGCTGCACTGGTCCCAGGCGGCGCTGGACGCCGAGGCCGCCCGGGTGGACGCGCTCCCCGCGGGGGGCGCGCTCCATGCGGTGCCGATCGCCGTCAAGGACAACATCGTGACGACCGACGCCCCCACTACCTGCGCGTCGCGGATTCTCGAGGGCTACGTGTCGCCCTACACCGCCACCGCCATTGAGCGGCTCCGAGCGGCCGGCGCCATGATCGCGTGCAAGGCGAACCTGGACGAATTCGCCATGGGCTCGTCTACCGAGCATTCGGCCTACGGGCGGGTGAAGCACCCGCTCGACCCCGCGCGGGTGCCGGGGGGCTCATCCGGCGGGTCGGCCGCGCTGGTCGCCGCCGGGGTCGTTCCAGCGGCGCTCGGCTCCGAGACGGGGGGCTCGGTCCGGCAGCCGGCGAGCTTTTGCGGCGTCGTGGGTGTGAAGCCCAGCTACGGCCGAGTGAGCCGCTACGGCCTGGTGGCCTTCGGCTCCTCGCTCGACTGCATCTCGGTCTTCGGGAAGACGGTGGACGACGCCACCCGCGTGCTCCGGGTGATAAGCGGGCCCGATCCCCTGGACGCGACGACCAAGGCCGACCGGCCCGCGCTCGAGGCACCGGCCCCGCGCGCCGACCTCAAGGGCCTCAAGGTTGGTCTCCCCAAGGAATACTTCCCGGCAAACCTGCATCCGGGCGTGCGGGCCGGTCTCGACCGGGTGATCAAGGCGCTCAAGGAGCTCGGCGCCGAGCTCAAGGCGGTGTCCCTCCCGTACTCGAAGTACGCGGTGCCCACCTACTACATCATCGCGCCGGCGGAGGCGGCGGCGAACCTCGCCCGCTACGACGGAGTGCGCTACGGCGTCCGGAAGGTGGGCCCGGAGGGAGACATCCGGGCGCTCTATAGCGCCACGCGCGGCGAGGGGTTCGGCGCCGAGGTGCGGCGCCGCATCCTGGTCGGCACCTACGTGCTGAGCGCGGGCTACTACGATGCGTACTACCGCAAGGCCCAGACAGTTCGCGCGCTGGTCGCGCAGGACTTCAAGCGCGCATTCGGGACCGGGGTGGACCTGCTCCTCACGCCCACGACGCCGACACCTCCGTTCAAGGCGGGGGAGAAGACCGACGACCCCGTGCAGATGTATCTCGCCGACATCTTCGTGTGCCCCGTGAATCTCGCGGGCCTGCCGGCGCTGAGCCTGCCGGTGGGCCGTGACGGCGGGCTGCCGATCGGCGCCCAGCTGATCGCTCCCGATTTCGAGGAGGCCCGGATGCTCGGGGTCGCCGCGGCGCTCGAGCGAGTGCTTCGGCCGGCGGCGGAGGTGCGCTGATGGCCTGGGAGACGGTGATCGGCCTCGAGGTGCACGTCCAGCTGCTCACGCGGAGCAAGATGTTCTGCGGGTGCTCCACAGCCTTCGGCGATCCGCCCAACACCAACGTGTGCCCGGTGTGTCTCGGCCTGCCGGGAGCGCTGCCGGTTCCCAATGCGCAGGCCATGCGGCTCGCAGCCCGGGCCGCTCTCGCGCTCGGCTGCACGGTGCAGCCGCGCAGCGTGTTCGCGCGGAAGAACTACTTCTATCCCGACCTGCCCAAGGGATACCAGATCTCCCAATTCGATGAGCCGCTCGCAGTCCGCGGGTCGCTCGAGTTCGAGTCGCCCGACCGGGGGCGGATCCGGTGCGGCGTCACCCGGCTTCACGTAGAGGAGGACGCGGGAAAGCTGATTCATGACCGGTTTCCCGGAAAGACGGCTGTGGACCTGAACCGCGCCGGGACGCCGCTGGCGGAGATCGTCAGCGAGCCGGACATCCGCTCGCCTGCGGAGGCCCGGGCCTATCTCACGACGCTGAAGCAGATCCTCGTCTACGCCGAGGTGAGCGACTGCAGCATGGAGCAGGGAAGTCTTCGGGTGGATGCGAACGTGTCCGTGCGCCGGGCGGGCGATCCGAACCTGGGTACCAAGTGCGAGGTGAAGAACCTCAACAGCTTCGCCAACGTGGAGCGGGCGCTGGAAGCCGAGCGGGAGCGGCAGGTGGCGCTGCTCGAATCGGGCGGGCGGGTGGTGCAATCCACGCTGCTCTTCAACGCGGGCACGGGCCAGGTGAAGCTGCTCCGCTCGAAGGAGGAGAGCCACGACTACCGGTACTTCCCCGATCCCGATCTTCCGCCTCTCGTGCTCGGGAAAGCATGGATCGAGGAGCAACGCGCAGCCCTCCCCGAGCTGCCGGAAGCCAAGCGCGACCGCCTCGCCCAGAAGTACGGTTTGCCGGCCTACGACGCGCGGGTGCTCGCTGGTGATCGCGTGATCGCCGACTACTTCGAGGCCGTCGCCGCCGCCGGGGCCGACCCCAAGGCGGCGGCGCACTGGGTGATGGGCGACGCCATGACCGGCTACAACGAGACCGGCCGGTTCGCGGTGCCGCCCGCGCGCCTGGCGGAGCTCATCGGGCTGGTCGCCGGGAACGTGCTGAGTCTCCAGGCCGCCAAGAAGGTCTTCGCGAGCCCCGGGCTCCCCGATCCCTCCACCACCTCGACGCTAGCCGTCGCCACGTCGATGGGCCTCACGCAGGTGAGCGACACCGGCGCACTCGGTGGGTGGGTGGATGAGGTGCTGCGCGCGAACCCGAAGGAGGTCGAGCGCTACCGCGCGGGTGAGGTGAAGCTGATCGCTTTCTTCGTGGGGCAGGTGATGAAGACGAGCCGGGGGAAGGCGGATCCCAAGGGAGTGCAGCCGGTGCTGGTCGAGAGGCTGAACGGGAAGTGAACGGTTCACTGTTTACGCAGCTTCAAGAGGCTCATCGGGTCCACCGTGATATTCCCATACCTCGCGATCCAGTGCAGGTGCGGCCCGGTCACTCGGCCGCTCTGACCCACCCGTCCGATGATCTGCCCGCGCGCCACCGTGTCACCGGTCGCGACCTCCGCCCGGCTCAGGTGGAAGTACCCGGTCACCAGCCCTTCGCCGTGGTCGACGTACACCACCGTCCCGGCTAGATAGAAGTTCCCCACCAGCGCTACGACGCCAGCGTTCGCGGCTCGCACCGGCGCGCCGACGGCGCCCGCGAAGTCGGTGCCGAAATGCCGGCTCTGCACTTCACCGTTGAGCATCCGGGCCGTGCCGAACGGGCTGGTCACCCGTCCGGCTCGCGGCGGGGTGAAGGCCTGGGACCAGAGCCTCGGCGTCAGATGTGCCTCGCGCGAGATCGTTCGCGCCTGTGCGATCTCCTCGCCGATCCGACGCTGGGCCGCGGTATCCGGCTTGGCATACTCCTCCGCCACGTGGAGTCGCTCACTTCGGTAGGCACCCCCGCTCACGGGGATCGTCGCGGCCACGCTGTCGCCACCGGCGCCCGCCGGGAACAGCATCACGACGAGTGAATCGGGCCCTTCGATCGGCACGCCGATCACCGCCGTGAACCCGCCGGCGTCCGTCCGGTGCAAATGGAGCGGCTCGTCCGCTGCCCGGCCCTCGAGCAACACGATGCTGTCTCCGGCCGCTGGCCGCACCGTGATGAGACCGACGGTGCCTCGGACCAGTGGCGCCGGCTGTGTGGCGATCGTGAACGAGGGGGGAGCTTGAGCGGGGAGGGACGACGCGAGCGCTAGAGGCCAGGCCGCCGCGGCGAGCAGAGCGCGGCCGGTCACCCGTCGGAGGCAGCCAGGAGCCGGGGCGACGGGGCGGTGCCCTCCGGCTGGCGCCAGGGAAGCCGATTCCTGAGTGCGGGCCAGTGGACCAGCGCGGTCGGCGGCAGACCGAACGCCTCCTCCGCCAGCTCGTGAAGTCGTGCGCGGTTCCGGCGGCCGAGGTCCCGGATGGCCTGGCGCCGTCGCTCTTTCGCGGTGGCGAGCGGGACCTCTCCCGAGGGATCGAGGTGGCGCGCAGCGGGGTCGTGGTCGGCCAGGATGTCCACGACGTAGTCGAACGCGAGGGCGAGGTGCCGCTCGACGTCCTCGTCGGTGAGGTCCCAGCGACTCACTTCCCGCGCCGCCTGCGCGGCCCGCTGCCAGCTGTCGGTCTCCGTGAGGCGCACCATCCCGCGGAAGAGGCGCCGGTTGGTGCGGACGCTGAACAGAGTGGGCGAGATGATCCGGTCCAAGTGCTGGTCGGCCTGGGCGTGGTCGAGCAGGATCACGTCCTTTGCCGCCTTGGCGTAGGCGTCTCCCAGGTGCAGCTCGACCCGCGTCTCCCAGTAGGAGTGGCCGAACGATGCCGTGCTGCTCGTGACCATGAGCTGGCGAGGCACGAAGTAGTTGTGGGCGACGGTGTCGGCCGCGAGATGGGCGAGGTAGCCCAGCCCGAAGGCACGCAGCGCGTCGCTCGCGGCGAGGTCGTGGATCTCCTGCCCCACGTGCCAGAAGTGGCAATGCCGGCCGACCGGGGCGTACTTCTTCGCGATGGATGAGTCGGCGGCGATGTTGCCGTAGAGAAAGTCGAAGGGAAAGGCGCGGAGCAGATCGGCGACGGGCCCCGGGAGGAGGCGCAGGTGGCCCAGCACGGACTCGGCGAGATAGATGTGGGTGCCGGGAGTCCAGGCGTGCACGTCGCCGGGGAGGCAGAGAACGAGGACGCCGATCGCGAGGAGTGCGCCCGCCAGGCGGGGCCCGCTCATCGGCGGTTGGGCACGAGCAGGCGGCGGATGCGCGCGAGGACGCCGCTCCCCCGGCGTACCGAGCGGAGCGCGGCCGCGACGTCGAGCGCGGTCTCCTCCACTTCTTCGTGGACCACATCGTAGAGCGTCTCGAGATCGGCGAGGCGGGTCTGAATACGGTCGGCGCCCTTGATCAGCTTGCGGCGAAGCCGGCGGCTGGTCTGGGCGAATGCCCCGGCCTCGCCCCGCACCACCGTCAACAGCTCCTGGCTCTGCTCGGTGAGCTGCCGGAGCCCCTTCAGCGACCAGGCGAGGTCGTCCTGGAGGCTCTGGATCACGCGACTCAGCTGCTGCACCGGCTCGATCAGGCGCGACGCCACCACGAGGATCCCCGTGGCGATGCCCACGAACGACAGCGCCACGACAACCAGTGCGATGGCGACGGTTGGCCCGACCCATCCGGGCGCGAGAACCGTCTGCAGAATTGCGAGCGTCACGAGCATACGCCGATCGACTCCACGAAGGATCACGTGAAAGGTAAAGCTAATGCGCCGATCCGCTTGACGCCCCCTCCGGTCCAGTCCAGCTTTGGCCATGCCTCTTCGTTTCTCGGTCCGCGGCGGTCGCCCCTTGCGTGGAACCGTCCGCCCCGCGGGCAACAAGAACGCGGCCCTCCCGATCCTCGCGGCGACACTGCTGGCCGAGGGACCGGTCGACCTCGATAACATCCCCCGCATCCGCGACGTCGAAACCATGCTCGCGCTGCTCGCCGACCTGGGCGCGAGCGTCGAATGGACCGGCCCGAACGCGGTGCGCGTGGACACGACGGGAGCCCGGCCCAAGCCGCTCGATCCGCAGCTCTGCGCCCGTATCCGCGCCTCCATTCTTCTCGCCGGGCCGCTGCTCGCGCGCTTCGGCCAGGTGATCCTCCCGCCGCCGGGAGGCGACGTCATCGGGCGTCGCCGGGTGGACACTCACTTCCTGGCGCTCGAGCAGCTCGGCGCGTCGGTCATGGTAGGCGACCGCTACGAGCTCGAGGGCAAGACGCTCCGCGGCGGCGACATCTTTCTCGACGAGCCGAGCGTCACCGGCACGGAGAACGCGCTGATGGCGGCGGTCGCCGCGAAAGGGCGCACGGTGCTGCGGAACGCGGCGAGCGAGCCGCACGTGCAGGACCTCGCCCGCTTTCTCGTGGCACTCGGTGCCGGCATCGACGGCATCGGCACCAACGTGTATGTGATCGACGGCGGCCGACCGCTGCACCCCGTGGCCTACACCATCGGTCCCGACCACATCGAGATCGGCAGCTTCGTCGGGCTCGCCGCCGTGACCAACGGCGAGGTCACCATCGACCCGGTCCGGCCCGAAGATCTGCGCGCCACGCTGCTCGGCTTCGATCGTCTGGGCATCCGGCCCCGGCTCGACGGTACTCGGCTCATCGTGGACGCCGGCCAGGAGCGCCGCATCCGCCCCGACCTCGGGGGCCACGTGCCCAAGCTGGAAGACGGACCGTGGCCCGCGTTCCCGGCGGATCTGATGTCCACCACGATCGTCGCGGCGACCCAGTGCACCGGCATGCTGCTGGTGTTCGAGAAGATGTTCGAGTCGCGGCTCTTCTTCGTGGACAAGCTGATCGGCATGGGCGCCCAGATCGTGCTCTGCGATCCGCACCGCGCCGTCATCTCCGGCCCGGCCCGCCTCAAGGGCGGCACGGTCGAGTCCCCCGACATCCGGGCCGGCATGGCGATGCTGCTCGCCGCGCTTGCCGCGGAGGGACGCAGCACGATCCACAACGTGGGGCAGATCGAGCGGGGCTACGAGCGGGTGGACGAGCGGCTCCGCGCGCTGGGCGCGGAGATCGAGCGGGTGGAAGACTAGGCCATGAGCGAACGGGCCGCCGCGCTCGCGGAGGTCCTGCTTCCGGGCGAGGTGCCCCGCTACGAGATCCCCGGCTGGCGCGACCGGCTCGGTGTGGTCGCCGGGATCACGGCGCGCGGCGCGGCGGACGGCCCCGGCTTCGACCTGGGGCTCTGGACCCGCGAGCCCGTGGCGGACGTAATGGCGCGGTGGCGCGCGCTGCGCGGGGCCGAGCCCGGCTTCGATACCTTCGTAATGGCGCACCAGGTCCACGGCTCCGCGATCGCCGAGCACACCGGCCGCCGCGGATGGACCATTCTCGAGGGGATCGACGGCCACCTCACCCGGGAGCGCCGGACCCTCCTTCTCGTTACGGTCGCCGACTGCATCCCGGTTTATCTCGCGGCGCCCGCAGCGCGGGCGGTGGCGTTGCTGCACGCGGGGTGGCGCGGCACCGCCGCGGGGATCGTGACCCGCGGGGTCGCGAGTCTCGCCAACGCTACTGGTGCGGCTCAAGGCGATATCGTAATGCATTGTGGGGTTGGCATTTGTGGCATGTGCTATGAAGTTGGACGTGAGGTCATGGAGGCCTGCGGCGTGCCCGCGTCCGGTGCCGGCCCCTGGCGGCTCGACCTGCGTGCTCGACTCATCGAGGAAGCCAGACGCCTCGGCGTGGCCGAGGTGACCGTGAGCTCGTGGTGCTCCGCTCACCACCGCCCAACCTTCTACAGCCACCGCGCCTCCCGTGGCACCGACGGACGGATGGTGGCCTACATCGGCCTCCCATGAGCGCGAGGGCTGTGCCGGTGATTGACGGTCGCACTCTACCACGCTAGCTTTTCTCCGCTGTCCCGGACGGCCCTGGGTCAGGGCCGTTGTGACGATGTGGGGGAGTTCCCCCACATTTTTTTTCACCGATCCGATGGCACCCGACGCCGCGCTGCTGCAACTGATTCGCGAGCATGTCGAAGCCCTCGGGTTCGACCTGGCCGACCTTCGGCGCACCGGGACCCTGGAGCGCCCCATCCTCCAGCTGCGGGTGGATCGTCCGGACAGCCGTCCCGGCCACGGGGTGACGGCGGACGATTGCGCGGCGATCAGCCGCTCCCTCGAGCGGTTCCTCGAATCCAGGGGTCTCGTCGGGCCGCGCTACGTGCTGGAGGTGTCGTCGCCCGGCATCGAGCGGCCCCTGCGCTGGCCGGAGCATTGGCGGCGCTTCGTCGGGCAGCGGGCGCGGGTCCGGGCCGCGGGTCTTCCCGGGCACCCGACGGTCGAGATCGTCGCGGTGCCCGATGACGAGCACGTCGTGCTCCGGCTGCCGGACGGCGGGGAGCGGACGGTGGCCCTGGCCGACGTTCGGGACGCGAATCTGACGCACGAGTGGCCCGCGCGCGGGCCCCAGAAGCGGGCGAAGCAAGAGTAGGAATCGACGGGCGCACGAACGCCCATCTATGGGAGTCAAGGCATGACGAGTTCTCCGGAAATGTTGGCCGCGTTCCGCGAGCTGACGACGACCAAGCAGCTGGAGCGGTCCGATCTGCTGGAGCTGCTCCGCGACGGTATTCAGGCGGCGCTGGTCCGGAAGTTCGGGCCGAACGTGAAGTTCG
>JBGPPG010000112.1:0-10868 GCA_041488455.1 Gemmatimonadota bacterium | reverse complement strand
CGCGATCAGCTCACGCGTGAGCATCGTCGCCGGCCCTGGTCGAGCGCACGACGCGAAGAATGGCGCCCGCCTCGAGCACGGCGTCCGGCGCGACCCGGACGCCCCGCCCGTCGGTCAGATACGCCCGCCCGCCCGCGAGCGCCTCCCCCAGCTCCGCGTCGGCCGCCCGGACAGCCGCGGCCGCCGACTCGCCAGGCGCTACATCCACGGCACGCTCGTTCACGTAGACGCGGGTGGTCACCGGCGCACCTCGCGGAAGCGGACCTGTTCCGGTGGCGCGACCGGTTGCGGCAGGCGCCGGAGATACGCCACGAGCGCGTCGAGGTCGGTGAGCCGGGACGGCGCGGTCGGCCGATCCGCGAGCATCGCGTACTCCGGACGCTCCGGCAGCGGCTCCGCTACCGCGAGACGGTAGGTCCCCGCGTCCTTGAGGTCGCGCCCGTCGTCGAAGCGGATCTTGCGGATTCGCCGGCCCACCGGCGCCCCGGGATCGTACTCGACCACGACGCCGGAAGCGTGTGCAGCGGGCACACCGCCCGCGAGGGCCTGCTCCAGCGCCTGGCGGAGGACGAGGCCGGTGACGCTGAGCGTCGCCAGCGGGCGGGGGGGCTCGTGCAGCGCCAGCAGGTTCCACCACGTGACGGCGCCCGCCGGCAGGTCGGCGCCGATGGCGGCGGTCCGCACCAGCCCGACGTCGGCCCGGAGCGCGTTCCGTTGAGCGTCGGCGACGAGATTGCCGAGTGGCGATTCGCCCTCGTCGCTCCGGCCGAGCGGGAGCTTCATCCGGGTGATGACCCGCTGGCCGAGCGAATCCGCTTCCGCCTGGGCCCGCGCCACGATCACCGCGGTCGCCGAATCCGGCGCGGTCCGATCGGGATCCACCGGGTCGAGCCGAACGCGAATCTCCCGCGAGCCCACCACGGTGCGAACCAGGTCCACGACGGCGAGCTCCGCGGCGGAGGGGCGCGCGCGAACCACCGGGATCCGGCCGACGCGAGCGTTCGCCGACCCCTCACCTCCGGTGACGACCACATCGACCTTGGAATCCTGGAGCTCGCGGGCGAGCTCGGCTGCATCATCCGGGCACGCGGCGCCCCGGCACCCCGCGCCTCCATCCGCCAGCACGACCGTAAAGTCGGCCCGCTCGGCCCGGGCCGCGGCGAGCGCGTCGCGCAGTCCCGCCAGGCCGCCGGTGATCGCGACGCCCCGCACCGCGGCGTCCTGGAGCAGTGGCGCGGCTGACGGGCTCAGATAGCCCACGAGGGCGACCCGCAGCGGACCCGCCGGAACCACCCGGTAGGGGACCGCCCAGTCGGGGCGCCGCCCGGTGCTCGAATCGCGCAGGTTGGCGCCGAGCCAGGCGAAGCGCGACTGCGCCATCCGCAGCCGGAGCGTATCGAGCGACCAGGCGAAGTCACGGGCCCCGAGGGCCGTCGCCTCGAGGCCAAGACGGTTCAGCACCTCCACGGTCGAGCGCCCGGCGACGAGATCGGCCGCCGGCGTGCCCTCGAGCGCGTCTCCGGCGGTCACCCGCACCGTCGGGCAGCGGCACTCCGCCGCGGCGCGGTCCGCGGCCGCCTTGAGCGCTGCCGCACGCGGCGTCACCGCCCCGCGGAAATCACCGAACGCGAGCACACGCAGCAGGATCGTGTCCGCCGGCGCGGCGGGTGTCGCGGCGCGGGGCGCGCCGCCGAAGAGCCGCCGCACCTGGTCGGCCATCTCCGGGGGAATGATCCGCCAGTTGGCCTCCGTGTAGTCGCCGGGGTCGAGGTGGCCGCGCGCGCGGATGTCGGCCACAAGGAGATCGCGGATGTTCTCGTCGCGGTCGTACACCACGGGGGCGTCCCGGAGCATCGTGAACCCGCCCCCGCCCGACTGCCGGTAGCTGTTCACCGCCATCGTGAAGGTGTCCGCTGGTGCCACGGGCCGCCCGCGCACCGCCAGGTTCCGGATGCGGCTCCCCACGGGCAAGCGAAGGTCGATGTCATAGCTCGCGCCCGACACCATGTCGTAGCTGTAGCCGGACACCGCGGGGTCGAGCGCGGCACGTCCCACCGAGTCTGTCGTATAGAAGCGGGCGCTCCGCTCGAGATACGCCTTGAGCTGCTCACCCGAGAGCCGCACGGCCCGCAACGTGTTCTCGTAGGGGTACAGGGCGAACACGTCCCGCACGCGAACATCGCCGTCGGGGAAGCCGGCGCTCAGGTTGAACGCGGTCGCCGACGACAGCTCCGCGCCCGTGCGCCCTTTCTGGACGGCGTGGATGAACGAAATGATCGGCGTGGGCTCGGCCCGGGCCATGGCGGCCGGCATGGCGCCGCGGGACTCGCCGATGGACCGGGCGGCCCACTCCCGCACCTCGGCCTTGAGCCCGCCCTGCCGGGCGGTGAGCCGCGGCGAGGGCGGCACGGCGGCCAGATCGACGGACTCGGCGCGGATACGAGCCACCTTGAAGCCACCCGCCGCAGGGACCACGTCGAGGTGAACGACGGCGAGCGTCTGCGCGTACGGCTTCGGTTGAACGAAATGGACGCCCCCGAGCACCGAGTCGCGCATGAAGCGGTGGGTGTGTCCTACCACCACCAGATCCGGTCGCACCGGAAGGCGGGCCAGAGAGGCCGACGCGTTCTCGGGACCGACGCCGGCGGTGTCGTAGGAGCTGGGCTCGTCCATCCCGCTGTGCACCACGGCGACCAGCACGTCGGACTCCTTGCGCATCGCCGGCAGCACGCCGGCCGCGCTCTCGGCGATCGGCGCCACCCGGGTTCTCCCCCGGGCCGCCTTACGGCTCCACACCACGACGCCGGGCGTCGTGAACCCGGTGATGCCCACGCGGACGCCGCCCCGGGTGACGACCACGTAGGGCGGGAACTCGAGCGTGTCGCCCGGCAGACCGCGGATGTTGCCGCTCACGTAGCGGAACGTGGCAGCCGCGACCGCCCGCTCGAAGGCTGCCGGACCGTAGTCGAACTCGTGGTTCCCCGGCGTGGCGACGTCGTAGCCGATCAGGTTCATCGCCTCCACCGCGGGATGCGGGGCGCGTGGAGCGACGCGGCCATAGTAGTCGGCGAACGGGTCGCCCTCGATCAGATCCCCCGCGTCCACCACGATCACCTGGCCCGGATACCGGCTCCGGAGCGAGTCGATGATGGTGGCGGCGCGGGAGAGCCCGCCGGGGTACGGCCGATCCGCCACGTAGTCCCACTCGGTGGCGTGGCCGTGGACGTCGGTGGTGGCAACGATGATGAGGTGGATGGTGTCGGCGGGCACCAGGGCGACTGCCGCGCAGAGCAGCAGGGCGGAAAGCATGGAAGAATATAGTGAGCGGCGCTTCCCTTGCTTTCATTCGCCCGCGTGCATATATGTCTCCGCGCATATGAGCGCGCCGACCTCCTCCGCTGCCGATCTGCTCGTCACCGTCGCGGAACCCACCCGGCTGCGCATCGTCAACTGTCTCGCCGCGGCACCGCTGTTCGTTTCCGATCTACAGGCCGTGCTCGACCTGCCCCAGCCCACGGTGTCGCGCCACCTCCAGGTGCTCCGCCGTGCCGACCTCGTCGCCGACACGCCCGTCGCGCAGTTCGTGCTCTACCGTCTGCGCCGCTCTCCGGACGCACCCGGCCGGCTGCTCGCGGCCGTGCTGGACGCGCTCGGGCAGGACGAGCACTTGCGGGCCGAGCGGCAGCGAGCGGCGGAGCGCAGCCGCTCGCACACCCGGGCGCGGGTCTAGCCCGACGCCTCGAGCCTCCTCGCGACCGAGGGCCCGATGACCGACGCCAACGCCACGCACCGGATTCTCGTGGTGGACGACGAGCCCGACATCACCGCGCTCGTGGCCTACCACCTCGCGAAGGCCGGCTACCGGGTCTCGACCGCGGCGACCGGCCCCGACGCGCTCAAGGCGGCCCGGGAGGAGCGCCCCGACATCGTGGTCCTCGATCTCATGCTTCCGGGCGTGTCGGGCTACGACGTGCTGGCCGAGCTGCGCCGGCGGGAGGAGACCCGCGAGGTCGGCGTCATCCTCCTCACCGCCCGGCGGGAGGAGGCGGACCGGATCCGCGGCCTTTCGCTTGGGGCCGACGACTATCTCACGAAGCCCTTCTCGCCCCAGGAGCTGTCGTTGCGGGTGCAAGCGGTCCTCCGCCGGCTGGGCTCGCCCGCGGTCTCGGCCGGGTCCACGCTCGCGGCCGGACCGATCTCGATCGACCGCTCCGCGCACCGGGTGACCATCGGCGGTCAGGAGCTCACGCTGACGGCGACCGAGTACAAGCTCCTGCTCACGCTGATCGAGCGGCGCGGCCGGGTCCAGACCCGGCCGCAGCTGCTCGAGACGGTCTGGGAGGCGCAACCCGACATCCAGACGCGGACGGTGGACATGCACGTCCAGCGGCTCCGCACCAAGCTGGGTGAGGCGGGGAAGCTCATCGAGACCGTGCGAGGGTTCGGCTACCGCTTCCGCGCCACCGACCGGGGGAGTCGCGTCCGGTGACGTTTGCGAGACGGTTGGTGCTCGGAACCGTGGTCGTGCTCCTCTTCACGATCCTCGTGCTCGTCTGGAGGGCCGACCGCTCGCTCCGCCGGGATCTCGAGTCGGACGTCGCCCGGACGCTGTTGCGCGAGGCGATCCTCCTGCGGGAGGCCGTCCCCGCCGACAGCGCGGCGTGGCCGGCGGCGGTGCAGCGCCTCGCGCGCCAGAACGCCGTGCGTATCATGCTGCTCGACGGCGCCGGCCGTCCCCGGGCCGACAGCGAGCTCCCGCCGGGCGCGCTGGCGGGCCTCGGCTCCCTCGCCGGCGACTCGGATGTGCGCGCCGTGCTCGCCGGGGCTCCCGAGCCGGTCGTGCACCGGGGCGCCCGCGGCGACGACCGGATGTACGTCTCCGTACGGGGCGGACCCGGCGTCGTTCGCCTGATCGCCAGCCTCTCCCAGGTGGACGAGACCGTGCGCCGGTCGCAGGCCGCCATCGCGGGCGGTGCGCTGGTGGCGCTCGCGGTGGGAAGCCTGCTGGCGCTGGTGGCCGGCCGGTCCATCACCCAGCCGCTGAGCGGTCTCGTCGGGGCGTCGCGCGCGATCGCCGCCGGTTCGCTGCCGCGGTTCCCCCGGTCGGGGATTCCGGACATCGACGCGCTGGTGCAGGCGCTTCGCCGGATGCACCGCCAGCTCGCCGACCGCTTCGAGGAGCTCCGGCGCGAGCGGGCCGAGTCCGCGGCGCTGGTCGAGGCGATGACCGAAGGCGTGATCGCGGCGGACGGCCGGGGCCGGATCACGACCGCGAATCCGGCGGCCCGCCGGTTGCTCGGCTACGGGGAGCACGAGGCCCTGCCGGACCTGCCGGAGCTGTTTCGGGCGAAAGCGGTGCGGGAGGTGGTGGACTCCGCGCTTGCCGGCACAGCCGTGCAGAATCGCGAAATCGAGCTGGACGGGAGCATGCTCATCGTGAACGCCCGGCCGCTCCCCGCCGGCGGGGCCCTGCTGGTCCTGCACGACGTGACCGAGATCCGGCGGCTCGAGGCCGTCCGCCGGGATTTCGTGGCCAACGTCTCACACGAGCTCAAGACCCCGCTCACTTCGATCTCGGGCTACGCGGAGACGATCCTCGCCGATCGGCCTGACCTTGCGCTGGAACGCCGGTTCCTCACCACGATTCTGAACAATTCCCGGCGGATGCAGCACCTGGTGGACGACCTTCTCGACCTCTCGCGCATCGAGTCCGGGCGCTGGGTGCCGGCGTTGGAGCCCGTGGACGTTGCCGCCGTGGCTCGGGAGGCATGGGCCGCCCTGGGCGACCGCGCGGCCCACGGCGTCGAGCTGGTCCTGGACCTGGCGCGCGACGCGCCCGGCGTGGATGCCGACCCGGACGCCGTTCGCCAGATTCTCACGAATCTCCTCGACAACTCGCTCCGCTACACCCCGGGCGGCGGCCGGATCACCTGCTGGACCCGCGCCGAGAACGACGGCGTAACGCTCGGCGTGAGCGACACCGGTCAGGGGATCGCGAGCGAGCACCTGCCCCGGATCTTCGAGCGCTTTTACCGGGCCGACGCGTCCCGCTCGCGGGATGAAGGCGGTACGGGGCTTGGCCTTGCCATCGTGAAGCACCTGGTCGAGGCCCACGGCGGCCACGCGACCGCGGAGAGCGAGCGCGGCAGCGGGACGACGATTTTCTGCTGGTTCCCCAACGCCACGCCGGACGGCTCCCTGGCCTAGCGCTGCCGGCCGGGCCCCCAACCGCCCGCCCACCCCCGTCGTTACCACGATGTTACGACCTGATGGCCCACACGTGACGGCCGACGGGCCTCTTAGGGCTGTTTGAAACGCCCCGTGGCGCGGGCAGCGCCACAACCCACTAGAGAACAGGAAAGGCCATGCGTCTGGCTTGTCGGTCTGCCGCTTTCGGCACGATGATGGTCGCGTCGGTCGTCTCGCTCGCGAGCGCGCAGGCCCCGACCGTCACGGTCGGCGGCGTCGGTTACGCGCAGTACCTGTACCAGCTCCATAAGGACTCGGTGACCAACAGCAACCTGAACAACTTCGACGTCACCCGCGCGTACATCAACGTGATCGGCAAGTTCGGCTCAGGCGTCGGGGCCCGCATCACTCCTGACATCTACCGGAACACCGACGGCTCGCTGGCTTTCCGCCTCAAGTACGCGTTCGCCACGTGGACGCCGGAGAACAGCCCGCTCACCTTCAAGCTCGGCCAGATCCATACGCCCTGGCTCGACTGGGAGGAGGCGCTATGGGACTACCGGATGCAGGGGCAGATGGCGCTCGAGCGCTTCCACAACGCGGCCGGCTCGAACGAGGAATCGTCCTCGGACTTCGGCGCCGGCATCGACGGCAAGTTCGCGCTCGACATGGTGAACTTCCAGGTCGGCGTGTACAACGGAGAGTTCTACAGCAAGCCCGAAGGAGACCAACACAAGGACATCGAGGGGCGACTTTCCGTGCGGGTGATTGAGAGCGACGACCACAGCCGGGTCGGTGGTCTGCGGGTCACGGGCCATGCTAGCATCGGCAAGCCGACGGGCGGCGGCCGGCGCAACCGCTTCCTCGGCATGGTGTCGTACCGGTCCAAGCTTTTCACGCTGGCGGCCGAATACGCGCGCGTTTCAGACTCGCTGGCAAACGGGCCACCGGTGGGCGGCGCGGCCACCCCGCTGATCGACGGCAACATATACAGCGCGTTCGGCGTGCTCAACATCCCGAACACCAAGGTCGCCCTCATCGCGCGCTTCGACCTCCAGGATCCGAACACCAACCTCACCAACGATCACCAGACCCGCGTCATCGGCGGCATCTCGTACCAAGTGAACCAGAACCTCCGGGTCCTGGCGGACATCGACAACCTCACGCTCCAGTCGGGGGTGTACACCAACGCCGTGAACTCGACGCGAACACAGGGTCTGTTCCAGATGCAGGTCGTCTTCTAGCCCGCACACCGGCTCAATTCGAATGAGGAGAGGTGCAATGATCGGCAAGCTTTCGATCCGGCCGCTGGCGCTCGTCGGAGCAACGCTGCTCGTCGGGGCGCCGCTCGCGGCCCAGACGGCGCTCACCGGCGCCGGCGCCACGTTCCCGAACCCGATCTACTCGAAGTGGTTCGACGCGTACAACAAGAAGACCGGCGTGCAGATCAACTACCAGTCGATCGGCTCGGGCGGCGGGATTAAGCAGTACACCGAGGGCACGGTGGACTTCGGGGCGTCCGACGGCCCGATGACCGAGGAGCAGCTCCAGGCCGTCGGCGGCCACGTGCTGCACATTCCCACGGTGATGGGCGCCGTCGTGCTCACCTGGAATCTGCCCGCGCTCGGCGAAAAGCAGCTCAACTTCGACGGCTCGAGCATCGTCGACATCTACCTCGGGAAGATCACCAAGTGGAATGACAAGCGGCTCGTCGCCCTCAATCCGGGCCTGAGCCTGCCGAACGAGGACATCATCGTCGTCCACCGCTCCGACGGGTCGGGCACCTCCTACATCTTCACGGACTACCTGAGCAAGGTGTCCCCCGAATGGAAGGACAAAGTCGGAAAGGCAACCTCGGTGAACTGGCCCGTCGGACTGGGCGGGAAGGGCAACGAGGGGGTGACGCAGCAGGTGAAGCAGACGGAAGGCGCCATCGGCTACGTCGAGCTGATCTACGCCGTCGCCAACAAGCTGCCGTACGGCCAGGTCAAGAACGCCGCCGGGGCGCTCGTGACGCCCTCACTCGAATCGGTGACCCAGGCCGCGGCGAGTGCCAAGTTCGACAAGAACACGGACTTCCGGGTGTCCATCACCAACGCGCCGGGCCAGGGCGCATACCCGATCTCGTCGTTCACCTGGCTGCTCGTGCGCCCCGACATGAAAGATCCCGCCAAGGGGAAGGCGATGAAGGACTTCCTCGCCTGGATGATTACGCCGGAAGCACAGGGGATGGCGAAGGATCTGGTCTACGCCCCGCTTCCGAACGAAGTGGCCGGCCTCATCAAGGATCGGCTGCAGACGCTCAAGGCCGGTGGAAAGGCCATCGCCGGCATGTAGCCCCGCAGTGCCTGCGGCACCGGTCCGGTCATCCGTTCGCTTCCCTCAGGGATGCGCCGGGCCGGTGCTGCACCCTCCAGTCGCGCCGTCGGGCATGGCGCTCGACTCCCTGCCGTGACGCGTCCGTTACAAAAGCGTGACCGTTCGCCCGGATGGGTCGGATAGAATCACTCGCGATGACTACCGCCACTCCCCCCGCCCCGGCGCCGTCCGGCGCGGCCGCGCCGTCGAAGATCCCGGCGTCGCTCCGCGCCGCGGCGTACGGCGATCGCGTCTTCAACCTGGTGTTGGTCTGCGCGGCTGCGCTGATCCCGATCCTCCTCGGGTTCCTGGTCTACGAGCTGTGGACCGGCTCCCGGCTCGCGATGGCGAAGTTCGGCTTCGACTTCGTTACGACGAGCGTCTGGGACCCGGTGGCCGACAAGTTCGGAGCGTTTCCACTCATCTTCGGGACGCTGCTCTCCTCGTTCATCGCGCTTGCGATAGCGGTGCCGCTGTCGCTGGGCGTGGCGATCTACCTCACGGAGTTCGCGCCCAAGTTTTTGAGACAACCGGTGGCGTTCGTCATCGGGTTGCTGGCGGCGATCCCGAGCGTGGTCTACGGCCTGTGGGGCATCTTCGTCCTGGTTCCGGTGCTCCGGAAGACACTCTTCCCTTTTCTGCGCGATACCCTCGGGTTCCTCCCGTTCTTCCAGGGCCCCATCTACGGACCGTCCATGCTGGCCGCGGGGATCATCCTCGCGATCATGGTCATGCCGTACGTCATGTCGGTCTCCCGGGAGGTGCTGATGGCCGTGCCGAACAGCCAGCGGGAGGCGGCGCTGGCGCTGGGCGCGACCCGGTGGGAAGCGGTGATCACGGCCGTGCTCCCCTACGCCAGCTCCGGCATCGTGGGCGCGGTCATCCTGGGTTTGGGCCGGGCGCTGGGCGAGACCATGGCGGTCACCATGCTGATCGGCAACCGGCACGAGATCGCCGCCTCGCTCTTCGCTCCCGGATACACCATGGCCGCCGCGATCGCCAACGAGTTCTCGGAGGCGGCGACCGACATGCACTTCTCCGCGCTCACCTACGTCGCATTCGTGCTCTTCGTGCTCACCGTGCTGGTGAACGCGGGGGCGCGGTTGCTCATCTGGCGGGTCGCGCGCGGGTCCGGCGCGGGGAGCAAGGCGCTGTGAACCGCCGGCTGATGCGCCGCGTGGCCAGCAACGTCATGGTGGGTCTGATGGTCGTCGCCGTGGTCCTCGCCGTGCTCCCGCTGTTCTTCATACTGCTGGATCTGATCCTCAAGGGGGCCAGCAGCCTTTCCTGGGGCTTCTTCACCAGGATGCCCGTGCCCGCCGGCGAGACCGGCGGCGGGGTGGCCAACGCGATCGTGGGGACTCTGATCATCGTGGGAACGGCCAGCCTGATCGGCATCCCGGTGGGCGTGGGCGCCGGCATCTATTGCGCCGAGTACCCGCACAGCCGGCTTACCTGGCTCAGCCGCTTCGTCGCGGATGTGATGAACGGGACTCCGTCGATCGTGGTCGGTGTGTTCGCGTGGACCTGGATCGTCGCGCGCCAGAAGCATTTCTCCGCGCTGGCCGGCTCGGTGGCCCTCGCGATGCTCATGGTCCCCATGGTGATGCGGACCACCGAGGAGATGATCAAGCTGGTCCCCAACTCGCTCCGCGAAGCGGCGCTCGCGCTGGGTTATCCCCGCTGGCGGACGAGCCTGTCGGTGGTCGTGCGGACCACCCTCGCCGGGATCGTGACCGGGACCCTGCTCGCTGTGGCCCGCATCGCCGGGGAGACGGCACCGCTCCTCTTCACGGCGCTCGGCAGCCAGTACCTGAGCTTCGACATCAACCAGCCCATGGCCGCGCTGCCGCTCACCGTATTCACCTATGCGACCGGCCCCTACGAGGAGTGGCACCGGTTCGCCTGGGCGGCGGCCCTCGTCCTGATCCTGGTAGTCCTGCTGCTGGGTGTGGGCGCACGCCTCGCGATCGGGCGAAGCTCGGTCTCCAATGGCTGAGGCCAGGCCGCGGGTCGAGACGGACAAGCTCACCGCCGTGTACGGCAAGACGACGGCGGTGAAGAGCGTATCGCTCTCGTTCGCGTCGAATCACGTCCACGCGCTCATCGGTCCGTCGGGCTGCGGCAAGTCCACGTTTCTCCGGACCCTGAACCGGATGCACGAGCTGTCCGAAGGCGGTTGGATCACCGGCCGCGTGCTCCTCGACGGGCAGGACATCTACGATCCGGCCGTGAACGCGATGCAGCTGCGCCGCAAGGTGGGCATGGTCTTCCAGCGCCCGACGCCGTTCCCGACCATGTCCATCTACGAGAACGTGGCG
>JBGPPG010000111.1:0-10943 GCA_041488455.1 Gemmatimonadota bacterium | reverse complement strand
GCTGGCGCCTGCCGCTGGCGTGGCTCGAGGCCCGCCACGGCCGCGCGGTCGGCTGGCTGCTGGGTCATCGGCGCACGGCGCTCGCCGCCGCGGGCGCGCTGGTGATCGGCACGCTCGCGCTCACCCGGGTGACCGGCACCGGCTTTCTCCCCGAGATGGATGAGGGCGGGTTCATCCTCGACTACTGGGCGCCCACCGGGAGCGCGCTCGGCGAGACCGACCGGCAGGTCGGGGTGCTGGAGCATATCCTCCTCAAAGACCCTGACGTCGAGGCGTTCACGCGTCGGACCGGCAGCGAGCTGGGCTTCGCGGCGACCGCACCCAACACCGGTGATTTTACCGTCCTGCTCAAGCCCCGTTCCCGGCGCTCCGCCTCGGTCTATGAGGTGATGGATCGGGTTCGTGGCCTGGCGGAGGTCGAAGCGCCGGCCGTGCGGGTGGAGTTCGTCCAGCTGCTCCAGGACGTGATCGGCGACCTGGCCGGCTCCCCCGAGCCGGTCGAGCTCAAGCTCTTCAGTCGGGACGAGTCCGCCGCTCAGCGCGCGGCTGCCGCGGTGGCGAAGGAGATCGGCCCGACGCCGGGGCTGGTGGATCTCTTCAACGGCGTCCAGGGCACGAGCCCGGAGCTCCGGCTCACCCTCGACCCGGTCCGGACGGCGCGGCTCGGGCTGACGGTGGCCGACGTCGCGGCGCAGGCCCGCGCGGCGCTCTTCGGCGCCGACGCAGGCTTGGCGCGCGAGCCCGACCGGCTCGTACCCATTCGCGTCCGGCTGCCCGACAGCGTCCGACTCCGCCCCGACCTGCTGAGCCGTGTTCCGGTGCTTGGACCCGGGGGATGGACGCCGCTCGGGCAGCTCGGTACGGTGAGCGACACGGGCGCCCCGAGCGAGATGCGCCGGGAGAACCTGCGTCCCTACGTCGCGGTGACCGGAAGGACCAGCGGCCGCAGCCTCGGCTCTGTCATGCGTGATGTGCGGGCCGCGATCGCGCGCGTGCCGCTCCCGGCCGGCGTGACGCTGGAGCTGGGCGGGCAGTACGCCAGCCAGCAAGAGGCCTTCCGTCAGCTGCTCGGCATCCTGGCCCTGGGGACGGGAGCCGTCCTGCTTGTGCTGGTCGCGCAGTTCGACGGCTTTCGTGGTCCCCTCGCCATCGTCCTCGCAGCGCCGCTCGGGCTCACCGGCACGCTCGCCCTGCTGGCCGCTACGGGCGTGGCCTTCAACGTGTCGAGCTTCATGGGCGTGATCCTGCTCGTCGGCCTGGTGGTGAAGAACGGCATTCTCCTGCTCGATGCTGCTCGCCACGCCAGCGCGGCGGGTCTGGGTGCGCACGAGGCTCTGATCGAAGCCGGCCGGCATCGGCTCCGCCCCATCCTCATGACTACGCTGTGCACCCTCGCGGGTCTCGCGCCCTTGGCGCTCGGCCTCGGTGCCGGTGCCGAGCTGCAGCGGCCGCTCGCGCTCGCCGTGATCGGTGGGCTCGCGATCTCGACCTGTGTGACGCTTCTGCTCCTGCCTATTGTTCTCGACGGGCTTCACGCGCTGCGGCCGGCCGCGCGGGTGTGACACCCGTCACCCCGCCGAGTGCGGGGCTTTCAGTCGCATCGGCCGATTCTCAGGAGATGACTTGCCATGCACCATCGCTGGTCGCTCGCTCTATCTGCGCTCATTCTCGCCGCGCCGTCCGCGCTCCTCGCCCAGGGCGAAGCCGGACTCAAAGGCGGCGTTTCGTTTGGCAATATTTCGAACAAGGGGCTGCTTCCGGGCAACCTCTCCACCCGCACCGGCTTCGCCGCAGGCCTCTATGCGGGGTACCATGTCGGCTTTCTCGGCGTCGGGCTCGACGTGCTGTACGCGCAACGCGGCGCGTCATCCGACTCCAGCTTCGCGACCTCCCAGACCAAGCTCGACTACATCGATGTGCCGGTGTATCTCAAGCTGTTCGTGCCGGCGCCGCTGATCCAGCCTTTCATCTACGCCGGCCCCCAGGCCTCATTCGAAGTGCGCTGCCGGACCGCCAACGGCGCGGCATGTCCCGACGCCGCGAGCTCCGGCCGCGCCAAGACGGACTACGCGGCCGTGGTGGGGGCGGGCCTCCGCTTCGGGGGGTTGGGGATCGAAGGGCGCTATGTGTACGGGCTCAGGGACCTCAAGGTGGCGACGGCCACCGACCCGAACAGCTACAAGACCCGGACCTTCCTGATCCTGGTGAGCATCGGGCGGACTTGACGCCGGGCGGTTCGAACGGAATATTCATTCAGCGCGGCGATTTCCCCGACTTGATGGGCCGCGCGGCCGGAGGCGCTCCGGCACCACCCATCTAAGTCGCGGCAAACGGCCCGCGACGAAGACGTCGCGGGCCGCTTCGCGTTTCGGGGGGCGCGGCCGCATCACCGCAGAGGAGCAGAACATGGCAATCCGCCTGGGAGACGACGCACCGGACTTCGTCGCCGACACGACCGAAGGCCCGATCCAGTTTCACGCATGGAAGGCCGGCCGCTGGGCCGTCCTCTTCTCGCACCCGAAGGACTTCACCCCGGTGTGCACCACGGAGCTGGGGGCGCTGGCGGCGCTCCGTCCCGAGTTCGACCGCCGGAACGTGGGCGTGATCGGCCTGAGCGTGGATCCGGTCGATTCGCATCGCCGGTGGGCCGGAGACATCCAGGACGTCACTGGCCACAGCCTCAACTTTCCGCTCATCGCCGATCCCGAGCGGACGGTCGCCCACCTCTACGGCATGATCCATCCGAACGCCAGCGAGACGTTCACCGTCCGCTCGGTCTTCGTCATCGGGCCCGACAACAAGGTGAAGCTCACGCTCACCTACCCTGCGAGCACCGGCCGCAACTTCCAGGAGCTGCTCCGGGTAATCGACTCGCTCCAGCTCACCGCCGGCCACGGCGTGGCCACGCCGGCCGACTGGCAGGACGGGGACGACGTGATCGTGGTCCCGGCCCTCTCCGACGACGAGGCCCGCACCCGGTTCCCGCGCGGCTTCGTCGCGAAGAAGCCGTATCTCCGGGTCACACCGCAGCCCAATCGATGACGGAACCGGGAGCGCGCTCCATGCGCGTGGTCGTGCGGCGCCGTAACGACGCCGTCCATTTCGTCGCCGAGACGGGGTCGGGCGGGCGGGTGTCGATCGACGGCTCGCCCGCCGTCGGCGGCGCGGGCCTCGGCGCCCGCCCCATGGAGCTCCTGCTCTCGGCCCTGGGGGGCTGCGCCGCGATCGACGTGCTCGGCATCCTGGCAAAGCAGCGACAGACGGTGGACGATCTCATCGTCACGGTCGAGGGCGAGCGCGCCCCGGGCGAGCCGGCCGTGTTCACCAGGATCCACGTCCATTTCGAGGTGAGCGGCCCCGAGGACGAGCGGGCCGTCATACGCGCGGTCGAGCTGTCGATGGACAAGTACTGCTCGGTGGCCCGCACGCTCGAGCACACGGCCGAGATCGGCTACAGCCACGTGCTTGTCCCCGTGACCGCCGCGTCGGGCGAGGCTCCCGCGTGACCGAGTCCGACGATCACTTCGAGACCCGGGCTATCCGCACGCAGGTCCCGGCCGGCGCGGAGCGGGAGCACTCCGTCCCGCTCTTCCTCACGTCGAGCTTCGTGTTCGAGAGCGCGGAGCAGGCGCGGGCGCTCTTCGCCGACGAAGTCCCTGGCAACATCTACAGCCGCTACTCCAACCCGAACACCGACGAGTTCGTCCGCAAGATCTGCCTCCTGGAAGGGGCCGAGGACGGCATCGCCACCGCCTCGGGGATGGCCGCCGTCTTCGCCACGCTCGCGGCGCTGCTCTCGACCGGGGACCACGTGCTCGCGGGCCGGGCCATCTTCGGCTCGACCCATCAGATCCTGACCCGGATGCTTCCCCGCTGGGGTATCGGCCATACGTACCTCGACCTCACCGAGCCCGAGAGCTGGCCCGCGTTGTTCCAAGCGAATACGAAGCTCGTGTTCGTCGAGACGCCCTCGAACCCGGGGCTCGATCTGGTGGATCTCCCCCGCCTCGCCGAGCTGGCGCATGCGCGGGGCGTCCCATTCGCCGTGGACAACTGCTTTACCACCCCGTATCTCCAGCGCCCGATCGAGCACGGTGCCGATCTCGTCATCCATTCGGCCACCAAGTATCTCGACGGCCAGGGGCGCACGCTTGGAGGCGTGGTCGTGGGGAATCGCGCGCTCATCGGCGAGATCCGATTCTTCGCCCGGCACACGGGACCGGCACTTTCACCGTTCAACGCCTGGGTGCTCTCCAAGAGTCTGGAGACCCTGGCGATCCGGATGGACCGCCACTGCGCCAACGCGCTGGCGCTTGCCTGCCATTTCGAGGGCCATCCGGAGCTGGAGCAGGTCCGCTATCCGTTCCTCGCGTCGCACCCGCAGCACGGGCTCGCCCGCCGGCAGATGAGCCAGGGCGGCGGCATCGTGACGATCGTGGTGGCGGGAGGATTGGAGCGTGCGGGCCGCTTCCTCGATGCGCTCCGCCTGGTCTCGCACAGCCCCAACCTGGGCGACACGCGCACGATCGTGACCCATCCCACCTCGACCACCCACTCGAAGCTGACCGAAGAGGAGCGGCGGCGGGTCGGGATCGTGCCGGGCCTAGTCCGGATTTCGGTAGGGCTCGAGCAGGTGGACGACGTGATCGCGGACGTGGAGCAGGCGCTGGCGGCGTCGCGCTGAGCCGGGCCGGCTCGACCCGCCGCCCGGCCAGGGACCGCAAAATCCCATGGGGGACGTCTCCTGCCTGCCGGCCGGTTGGAGTGCCGCCCCTAGCAACCGACGCATCAACGGGTTACACGTCCGGACGGGGTGGTTCGATCCGTGCAGAGTCTGGCCGGGTCCCGACCACCACGAAACCGTGACTCAGACTTCGCGCAACGCATTGCAGCCGCTCGATCGGCCTCATCGGTGGGTCAGCGGCGTGCTCGGCCTCGGTGCCGCGCTCGCCACTATTCTCGCGTCCGCACACTCCTGCGGCCTGATCGGCGACCAGGGCACCCGGCTCTCCGTCGCCAACTTCGCCGTCAGCTGGATCGGGCTCGCGCCGGGCTCGGACACGGCGCGTGCCCTGGGTGACACGCTCCGCTACGTCGCGACGGTCACCGACCGGCGCGGCACCGCGCTTGTCGGGGCGGCCATCGAGTGGAAGACCGACGATCCCACCGTCGCCATGGTGGACAGCGCCGGCTTTGTAGTCGCGCGGCGGCCCGGCGCCACGAGCCTGGTTGCAACGGTGGCCGGCAAGACGGCCAAGGCGCGCGTGGTCGTCCGGCCCAGAGTGGCGCGGTTCGTCTTCGACGGAGACACCGTCGTACGGATTCCGGAGGGCGGCAGCGGCACCGTCACCGTCCGCGGGCTCGACGCGCGCGGGCATCTGGTGCCCGGGGCGGTTGCGGTGCTGCATGCGGCGGACACCGCCGTGGCTTCGATCGGCCAGGACGGCACCGTGCACGGCCGCCTCGCCGGCCGGACCGCGCTCCTGGCGGAGCTCGACGGCGTCAGGGACAGCATCGCCGCCGCCGTCGTTCCCGTGCCGGGGCGACTGGTGGTAGTGAAGGGCGCCGACCAACGCACCGGCGTCGAGACGCGCGTGCCCGAGCCAGTCGTGGTCAGGGTGGATTCCCGCATGGGCCGTCCGCTCGGCGGTGTGGTCGTGCGCTTCCTCCCGACCGACGGCGCGGGCTCGGCCCGGCCGGACTCGGTCGTCACGAACCAGGACGGGCTGGCGACGGCGGCCTGGACCGCGGGTGACCGGCCCGGACGGCAGCGCCTCGTCGCGTCGGTGCCCGGAGTGGACAGCGTGGCGACGGTGTACGCCGAAATCGAGCCGAGCCGGGCGAACACGCGGGTGACGCCGGTGGGTGATCCGCCCAGCGGCTTGGCTGGCGCCGCGCAGTCCGTCGGCGTGACGGTGCTGCTGGCCGATTCGCTTGGGCGGGTGCTGCCCGGCGTCCCGGTGACCTGGCACGCGCTCGACGGCGGCTCCATCTCCGCGAAGGATGCGCGCTCCGACTCCGCCGGTGAGGCCCGCGCCGAATGGTGGCTGGGTCCCAAGGCGGGCGTGCAGCGCGCCCAGGTACTGGTGGGCACCGGGCGCAACGTGCCGGCCGCCACCGTCGTCGCGGCGGCGTTCCCCGGGGAGCCGGCGAAGCTCAGCGTTGTGGGCTCGAGCAGCCTGGAAGGCACGGTCGGCGTCGCGATGTCGCGGCCGGTCGTGGTACGTGTGGCCGACGCGGTGGGCAACCCGGTGCCGGGGATCGCGGTCTCGGCGTCCGGCCCGGGCGTGCCCAAGGACCTGGTCGCGGCCACCGACTCCGGCGGGCGCGCCTCCGTGGCGTGGACGCTGGGCGAGCAGGCGGGCACGCAGACGCTCGTGCTCGCGGTGGACGGCGTAGCTCCCCTGCGGATCGCGGCCCGGGCGCGGAGCAAGCCGCCGGCGAACCTCGCATTCGTCTCGCCGCCGTCCGCAGGGCACGCGGGTCGTCCGCTGGGCAAGGGACTCCGGATCAAGGCCACCGACGTCTACGGCAATCCGGTCGCGGACGCCCTGGTGGAGCTGAAAGCAACGGAGGGCTCGGTGCGGCCCGCCCGGGTGATGACCGGTAAAGACGGCGTCGCCGGGACCGCCTGGACGCTCGGGCGCAAAGGCGCGCGCCAGACGCTCACGGCGGTGCTCAAGCAGGGCGGCGTGCGCGACGCGCTGGAGGTGGATGTTTCCGGGATCAGCGTCTCCCCGAAGACGACGGCTCTGAAGCCCGGATCTACAAAGAAGAGGTAGCCGGAGTCGCCATTCGGCCTGCCGCAGCGAGGGCGCGCACCAGCCGCCCCGCGCCCAGAACCCAGTTGGCCCGCACCGCCCGCTCGATCGTCTCCGCGGTTCCCGAACGCACCGCCTGAATGATGCCAGCGTGCTCCCGGTAGGTCGGACCGAAGTCGGGCCCGACCAGCGGGGCGTAGTACCACTCATAGCGATCTACCCGGGGACGGATGACGTCGAGCTGCGCCTTGAGCTCGGCGCCGGCCGTGGTCTCCACCAGCGTCCGGTGGAACGCGTCGTGCCGCTCGAACAGACGGTCATAGTCGAGCGGGCGGCGGGCCGCCGCCGCGCGGAACGCCCGCTCAGCCGTCTGGAGCCGCCGCGCGAGCGCGGCCCGCTGTCCCGCGGGCAGGGCGGCGGCCCCGCGCCCAGCGAGTCCTTCCAGCGCGCCTGCGATCTGGTAGAGCTGGTCCAGCGTGCCCGGGTCCATCGGCGCCACCGCGAGACGGGTGCGGCCGCCGCCGTGGCCGTCCACCGGGACGAGCAGGCCGTCCCGGACCAGCCGGTGCATGGCCTCACGCACCGGCGTGCGGCTCACGCCGAGGTCCTGGGCGATGCCGGCCTCGGTGACGCGGGCGCCGGGCGGGAGCCGGCCGCGGACGATGAGGTCGCGGAGCCGGGCGTAGACCGGGGCGGCGGCACGAGGCCGGTGGGAGCGGGGGTGAGGGGCTGGCGACGTCATAGGCTGGAACATATCGTATACAAAAATCGTATACAATTCAAGACGCCCGGCCGGATGCCCCGGCCCGCCAGTCTCGCAACCGGAGGTAACCGTGTCCCGCTCTCCCTGCCCACACCGGGTCGGCCTCGCCCTCGTCCTGATCGCCGTGCCCGCCGGGGCGGCCGCCCAGCATGGCCGGCCCATGGCTCCGTCCGCGCCTTCGGCCCCAGCCCTCAACGCGGCTCTCCGCCGCGACGTGGTGGACACGCTCGCGGCGCAGATGGAGCGCCTCTACGTGGACGCCGACACCGGGCGGCGCATCGCCCGCGGCCTCCGCGACCGGCTCGCCGCCGGCGCCTACGACCGCTTCACCGACGTCAACCTGCTCGCCAACGCGCTCTCGGACGATCTCCGGGCGGTGAATGGCGACCGCCATCTGGGCGTGCAGTACGCGCCCGGTTTCCCCGCCTTCCCCCCGGGGGTTGAAGCGCTGCCCACACCCCGGCCCACGCCGCCCGGGGCGGCCCCGGCCGACGAGCCCGCACCGACGCCGGAGATGGTCGCGGAGCTGCGGGCGCGGAATTTCGGGCTGGAGCGGGCCGCGCGGCTCGAGGGCAACGTCGGGTACCTGGACGTCCGGGGCTTCTACGACGGGCCCGAGGCGTTCGCGACCGCTGAGGCGGCGCTCGGCTTCCTCGAGCGCACCGACGCGATGATCTTCGACCTCCGCCAGATGCCGGGCGGCAGCGGCGACATGAGCAACTGGCTCATCAGCCACTTCACCGGCCCGGACACCGTCCCCAGCCTCAAGATCGTCAACCGGTCGGCCGGCGATTCGGTGGTGCGCTGGACGATGGCGAAGGTGGCGGGCGCTCGCCGGCCCGACGTGCCGCTCTTCATCCTCACCAGCGGCGGCACCGCGTCGGCAGGAGAGGACTTCGTCTTCGTGCTGCACAACCTCGGCCGAGCGACCGTCGTGGGCGAGCGCACCGCCGGGGCCGGGCACAACAATGCGTTCGTGGACGTTGGGCACGGGTTCGTGACGTCCATCTCGTACACCCGGGTCATGGATCCCCGGACCGGGCGCGAGTGGGAGCGGGTCGGCGTGCAGCCGGATGTGGCGGTGGCGGCGGACAGCGCGCTCGACGTAGCGCACGCGCTCGCGCTCAAGGCCCTGGCCGCCCGGGAATCCGACCCGGACCGGAAGCGGGCGCTCACGCTCACCGCCGAGGTAGTGACGGCGCGGGTGCGGCCGCACCGGGTGCCCCCGGCACTGCTCGCCCGGTACGCCGGCACGTACGGCCAGCGGACCCTCACGGCGAAGGACGGCGGGCTCGTGTTCCGCCGGATCCCCTATCCCCCGCACCCCCTCATCGCGATCAACGACTCCACCTTCTCGCTGGAGACGCTGGAGCGCGTGACGGTCGAGAATGCGCGAGCCGGCAAGCCGCGGCTGGTGCTGGTGCGGAGCGAAGGCGACACCGTCCGCTCGGAGCGCACCGGGGCCGTGCGCTAGAATTCTCGCGGCCGGCGCTTCCGATCGCGCGCCGGCCGGGTTTTCTTCCAAACAGACCATGCGCCCTCCTGCGCATGGTCCGTTTGTTCTTCGCGTGGGGGAGTGATGCTGACGTTCCGGGTGAACGGAATCGAGCGCAGCTTCGGCGGTGACGGGGCGATGCCGTTGCTCTGGTACCTGCGCGACGAGTTGGGCCTCACCGGCACCAAATTCGGCTGCGGGATCGCCGCCTGTGGCGCCTGCACCGTCCATCTCGACGGCCATGCGGTTCGCGCCTGCGTGGTCCCGGTCTCGACCGCCGAGGGCAAGAGCGTCGTCACGATCGAGGGATTGAGCCCGGACGGCAACCACCCGGTGCAGCAGGCGTGGCGCACGCACAACGTGCCGCAATGCGGCTACTGCCAGAGCGGGCAGATCATGCAGGCGGCGGCCCTGCTCTCCGAGACCCCCAAACCCAGCGACGAGCGGATCGATCAGGCGATGGCCGGGAACATCTGCCGCTGCGGCACGTATCTCCGCATCCGGGCGGCTATCCGGACCGCGGCGACGGGACGGCCGGCATGAGCGATCCCCGGACGATGCGCCGGCGGGAGTTCGTCGAGAGCCTCATCGCGGGAGGCCTGGTGTTCGCCGTCGCCGGCACCGGCTGCCGGCGCCTCGGCGGCGATCCGCCCCCACGCGAGATCCCCGACAATGCATTCGAGCCGGCCGTATACGTGCGGCTCGACGATACCGGCGCGGTCACGGTGATCTGCCATCGCTCGGAGATGGGACAGGGGATCCGCACCACGCTGGCCATGGCCGTGGCTGACGAGCTCGAAGCCGACTGGGCGCGCGTGCGCGTCGAGCAGGCGCTCGGGGACGAGAAGACCTACGGCTCGCAGGACACCGACGGCTCCCGCAGCCTCCGGCAGTTCCTGTTTCCATTGCGCCGCGCCGGGGCAACCGCCCGAGCGTTGCTCGAGGCCGCCGCCGCAAAGCAGTGGAACGTGCCGGTGGCCGAGGTGGAGGCCCGCCTGCACGAGGTGAGGCACCGGCCCAGCGGCCGGAAGGCCGGGTACGGCTCGCTGGTGGCCATCGCGAAGCGGCTGCCGCTGCCCGACAAGGCGGCGGTCCGCCTCAAGCAACCGTCCGAGTTCCGCTATCTGGGTAAGGAAATTCCCGGCGTGGACCTCTTCGACATGACGACGGGCCGGGCGCAGTACGGCCAGGACCTCCGGCGCGACGGGATGAAGATCGCGGTGATCGTGCGGCCGCCGGTCTACGGCGGCACGCTCGCGTCCGTGGACTCGGCCGAAGCGGAGAAAGTGCCGGGGGTCGAGCGTATCGTCCGCGTGAAAGGCACGCCGCCGCCCTCCGCCTTTCAGCCGGTTGGCGGGGTCGCCGTCGTCGCGAAGAACACCTGGGCCGCGCTGGAGGGGCGCCGCCAGCTCAAGCTCACGTGGACCGACGGTCCCAATGCTTCGTATGAATCGGAGCGCTACCGCGCGGAGCTGGAGCAGACCGCGCGCACGCCGGGCAAGCTGGTCCGCAACCAGGGCGACGCACCGGCCGCGCTGGTGGCGGCTGCGAAACGGATCGAGGCGGACTACTACGTCCCGCATCTCGCGCACGCGCAGATGGAGCCGCCCGCGGCCCTCGCCGTGGTCGAGCACGGACGGTGCGAGGTCTGGGCCTGCACCCAGAACCCGCAGGGCGCGCGGAAGGAAGTCGCCAGCGCACTCGGCCTCTCGGTCGACGACGTGACCGTGCACGTCACGCTGCTCGGCGGCGCGTTCGGACGGAAATCGATGCCCGACTTCGTAGTGGAGGCGGCCCTGCTGGCGCGGGAGATGAAAACGCCGGTCAAGGTGATCTGGACCCGCGAGGACGACATCCAGCACGGCTACTACCACTCGGTGGCGGCGGAGCATCTCGAGGCTGGCCTCGACGCCCGCGGCAAAGT
>JBGPPG010000110.1:0-11156 GCA_041488455.1 Gemmatimonadota bacterium | reverse complement strand
CTAATCCGGCCCGGTGGCAACGTCACGGGACTATCCCAGCAGCTCACGACCGAGATCCGCGCGAAGCAGCTCCAACTCCTCAAAGAGATGCTGCCCACGATGTCCCGGGTCGCGGTGCTGCACAGTGCCGCCACCACGGTGGGGCTCCGCGAATACGAGGCTGCCGGGCAGACCCTCGAGGTCCGGGTCCAGGTCGTCGAGATCGGGAGCCGGAACGACCTTGAGCAGGCCTTCAAGCCGATGACCCGGGGGCGGATCGACGCCCTCCTGGTGCCGGCCGACCCGTTCTTGTTCACGGAGCGGCACCGCGTCGTGGAGCTGGCCCGGGAGCACCGGCTGCCGGGCATGTACTCGACTCGCGAGTTTGCCGAGGCGGGAGGCCTGATGTCCTACTCGGCGCGCCTCAGCGAGCAGTTTCGGCGCGCCGCCATCTATGTCGACAAGATCCTCCGCGGCGCCAGCCCGGCTACCCTGCCCGTGGAGGCGCCCAGCCACTACGAGCTGGTCATCAACGTGACGACCGCCAAGGCCCTCGGCCTGACGATCCCGCCGTCGCTCCTGCAGCGGGCGGATCAGGTGATCGAGTAGTGAACCGGCGAGTGTTCATCGGCATCCTCGCGGGCGGCCTCCTCGCCGCGCCGCTCGCCGCCGAGGCTCAGCCGGCGGGGAAGGTTTACAGAATCGGGTTGCTTATTCCCGCGCCCGCGCCGGCTCCGGGGGTTATGCCACCGATCGTTGTTCCTGCGTTTCTGGCTGGCATGCGAGAGCGGGGGTGGTTGGAGAACCAGGGGTTCGTGCTCGAGACTCGTTACGCTGAGGGCAGACTCGAGCGTCTGCCTGAGCTTGCCGCGGAGCTGGTTCGCCTCAAGGTTGACGTGATCGTCGCGATGGGTACGCCGGCCACCATGGCGGTCAAGCAGGCGACCACGACCATTTCGGTGGTGTTCGGTCTAGTAGGAGATCCGGTCGGTTCCGGTGTCGTGCCGAACCTCGCGCGACCGGGCGGGAACATCACGGGGATGTCGGTCTACCTTCCGGAGGTCCACGGCAAAGCGCTCGAGATACTCAAAGAGGCGCTACCACGTGCCGAGCTGGTCGTGATAACAAGCGATCCTGACAATCGAGCGCAAAGCCTCGCCGACGCGCACGCAGATGCGGTAGCCAAAGCCCGCGGTGTCCGACTTCATCGAGTCGATGTCCGTCACATTTCCGACTACGAAGCCGCGTTCAAGATGGCCGTTAGCCAACGGGCCGATGTCGTGCTCGTCTCACCTCAACTTCCTCTGCCCAGGCAGATGGCCGACTTTGCATTGAGCCATCGTTTGCCCATCATGACACTGATTACTGCACCCGGAGCACAGGTCGGCCAGCTCATGATCTACGGCCCAAGGTTCGCTGACCAGGTGCATCGCGTAGCGGGCTACGTGGATCGGATCCTGAAGGGCGCGCGGCCGGGCGACCTGCCCGTCGAGCAGGCAGATCGCTTCGAGCTCACTGTGAACCTCAAGACGGCCAAAGCCCTCGGTCTTACGATCCCACCGTCGGTCCTGCTGCGGGCGGATCAGGTAATTGAGTAGCCCGTGGTGGAACCAGGCGACGAACCCATTCCTGGGTGAAGTCTGGGTAAACGAAAGGGGTTAGCGGCTTTCGCGTCCGCTAACCCCTCGTCGTTCATGGTTGCGGGGGCCCGCAACCACTTGCCGGCAAACAGGTCAGTGGCGTTCCGGTTCCAGGTCACGACCTGAAGACGGTCGCGCTCCTATTCGTGACGGTCTCTATCGACTAGTCTTCAGGGGTCGCCTGTGGCTCGTGGCGTTGCCCATGAGACACCGGGATTCTAGGCGTCATCACGGCCTCCTGGCTGACCAGGAGGCCGTTGGCTTTCACGGGCGCCACAACCTGTGCGCCGGCGGCCGGGCGCCGAGTGTGGGCACCCGGAAGGATGCGTCAAGCAGTAGGAGCCGGGCGGATGTTCTGGTTCATGTGGAAGAAGTTGCTCGGGTCGTAGGTGGCTTTGAGCGTCTGGAGCCGGCGCAGGTTGGGTCCATACGCGCTGGCCACTTGATCGCCAGCCTCGTCGTGGTCCAGATAGTTGACGTACCGGCCGGAGGCCATGAAGGGCTTCATCGCCCCATGGGTGTCCCGCGCCCAGGCGATGCAGCGATCGGTCTCGGCCTTATCCCTCCATTGTGAGAGCACGAGGAAGTTGTAGCCTTCGGCGCGGTGGGGGAAGGCGGTATCGCTGATCCCCACCCGGGTCACGGCGCCGTGGACGTGCTCGAGCGCCAACTCGCTCAGGGGTGACGGGCACACCCGGAAGCACTCGATCATGGCGTCGATGGCCTCGTCGGTCAGCTTGGCGAGGAAGTTCGACCTCCAGTAGTTGAGTGCCCCTCTCGGGTAGTCCGCGTCCAGCATCGAGTTCAGCTCGCAGTAGGTCGTCGGACCGACCTCGTCGATCGCCGGAGCGCCGAAGCGCTTGATCGGCCGGACCGCGGCCTCGCCCTCGCTCAGCGGCCCGCAGTGACAGAGCGCGATGGCGGCCAGCTTCGTGCCGGAGCCGTCGGGGGCATGGACCAAGGCCGGAAAGACGACCAGTTCGTCGGGAGCCGATGGGGCAACGACGTCGCGGCAGAACCGCAGCACGTCGCGTGCCGCCGAGAACGGGTACGCGATGAGCCCTCCGGTGACCGTCGGCCCCACCGGATGGAGGCGATACTCGAGCGAGGTCACCACGCCGAAATTGGCCCCCGCGCCGCGAATGCCCCAGAACAGGTCGGCGTGCTCGCTCTCGGACGCCGTCAGGACCCGGCCGTCGCTCGTGATGATGTCCACGGACACGAGGTTGTCGATGGCGAGGCCGTACTTGCCCATCAGGTAGCCCATTCCGCCGCCGAGCGTCAGACCAGCAATGCCCGTCGAGGACACCATGCCGCCGGTGGTAGCAAGGCCGTGCAGCTGAGTCTCGCGGTCGAGCCCGCCCCAGGTGACGCCGCCCTGAGCGCGTGCCGTCCGTGCCTTGGGATCAATGTGGACGCCCTTCATGGGGGTGAGGTCGATCATCAGGCCCCCGTCCAGGGTCGCGCGTCCAGCCACGTTGTGGCCGCCGGCCCGCACCGCGACGTCGAGCCTGAGGGTGTGGGCCAGGTTCACGGCCTCGGCGACATCGGCGGCGCCAGTGCACTGGGCGATCAACGACGGCCGCTTATCTACCATGCCGTTGTGGACTCGCCGAGCCTCCTCGTAGCCCTGGTCCGTCGGCTGGAGGAGTTGTCCCCGAAATGTCTTGGCCAGCTTTTTGGCCGCATGTGGCAATGGTGATGTCATGGTCGCCTCCTGGTTATTGTGAACATGCTCGTGTCCCTGGGCAACGCCTGTGCCAGCCCTTTATCCGAGAAAGCTGCAGACAATCGGACCCTTACAGGATGGGACGGCTCTGAGTGGCGAAAATCCGCCGGCGGTTTTCGCCAGCCGGCGGCCGGAGTACAATCCACCCAAGCATGACGTCGGGGGCGTCGATGGCCGACCTGCTCGGGCGAAGTCCCGCGATGGAAGGGGTCCGGGAGCAGGTCGCCCGGCTCCTCCGGCGCCAGGCGGAAGCCGGTCGGCTGCCACCCATCCTGATCGAGGGCGAGACGGGAACGGGCAAAGGGCTGCTCGCCCGGTCGATTCATACTGGGAGCAGCCGCGCCGCCGCCCCGTTCGTCGACATCAATTGCGCGGCGATCCCCGAAAACCTGCTCGAGGCCGAGCTCTTCGGGTTCGAGCGCGGCGCGTTCACCGATGCCCGGCAACCGAAGCTTGGGCTCTTCCAGGCCGCGCATCGTGGCGTGGTGTTCCTGGACGAAGTCGGGCTGCTGCCGGGCATCCTTCAAGGGAAAGTGCTGAAGGTCATCGAGGAGCACGCCGTCCGGCGTCTGGGAAGCGTCCAGACCGAGCCGACGGACATCTGGATCATCGCGGCGACGAGCGATGACCTCATCGGCTCCACCCGCGCGCGGCGCTTTCGCGAGGACCTCTATCACCGACTGGCGGCTCTCAGGCTCCGCCTGCCACCCTTGCGCGACCGCGGCGACGACGTCGTGCTGCTCGCCGAGCATTTCCTCGCTCGGGCGTGCACCGACTACCGGTTGCCCACCAGAACATTGGACGAGAGCGCCCGGCAGGCCCTGCTCCGGTATCCGTGGCCTGGCAATGTGAGAGAGCTTTCCAACGTGATGGAGCGGGTGGTGCTGCTCTCGGACGTGCGCCTCGTGACGGCAACGATGCTGGACTTCCTGGACCGCCCGTCCACGGCGCGTCCTGGCGACGAGCGCGCGGACCTGCCACCGCTCCGCGAGGCCGTCGGGGACGTGGAGCGACGACGCATCGTGCAGATCCTCACGGATACTGGCTGGAACGTGTCACGCGCCGCCGCCCGACTGGGCATCGCGCGGTCGAGCCTGCGCTACCGTCTCGAAAAGTACGGGCTTCAGCCGGGCAACGCCGGACGCCTCTCATCTGCTGGGGCCGTGCCTCTGGGGGAGGTAGACGCAGGCGAGACGGCGAGTGGGCCTGGCGCCCGTCCCCTCGACTGGCAAAACCGCCACCTGGCGCTCCTGCAGGTCATGCTTGCCTCGGACGCCGAACGAGAGCCGAGCAGCGCGGCGCAGCGCCTCGTCCAGACAGTCCTTGGGAAGGTTCAGAGCCTCGGCGGCCGGATCGAGGAGCAGGGAGCCAACGGGTTCATCGCTGTGTTCGGGCTCGAGCCCATAGAGGACGCTTGCGCACGCGCTGCCCACGCCGCTCTCGCCGTGCAGAACGCGGCGCAGCGGGCACGCCAAAACGATGTGCAGGCGCCTGCCCTCACGTGCTCGCTCCATGCCGGACTTCTCCCCGCAGGGGCGGCCGGAGGGCGGCTTCTGATCGACATGCACGCGAGGCACCGAGCACGCGTGGTGCTCGAAGACCTGTTAAGCGGCGCCGAGGCCGGGAGCCTCGTCGTCAGCGAGTCTGCCAGGCCTCTGCTCGAACGGCGCTTCCAGCTCGAGCTGACCAACTCATCTGGGGTGAGCGCCACGCGCCTCTACCGACTCGTGGCACGCGAACCGACCGGCTATGGTCTTGCCGGGCGTCCCCTCACACCGTTCGTGGGGCGTGCGGGGGAGATGGCGCTGCTGGACGGAGTTCGCGCGCGGGTGACGGACGGGCACGGACAGGTCGTGGCCCTCGTCGGCGAGGCGGGCATCGGCAAGTCGCGCATCACGTACGAGCTCGCGCGAGCGGCCAGGGAGCGTGGGTGGGTGACGCTCGAAGGCCACGCGGTCTCCTACGGCACGGCCACGCCGTACCTACCCCTCATCGATCCCCTCCGACGCTACTTCCAGCTTGACGATGGCGATGGGCCTCTGGCGGGGCGCGACAAGATCGGCGGCCGGCTCGCCGCGCTGGATCAGCGGCTGGTGACCAGCGTCCCGGCCCTGCTCGCCCTCCTCGGCGACACGACCGATGACGGCGAATGGCAGGGGCTGGATCCCCGTCAGCGACGCGAGCTGATCCTCGATGGGGTCAAGCGTGTCCTCCTGTGCGAGAGCCAAGCGCAACCGCTGCTCATCCTGCTGGAGGATCTGCACTGGATCGACGCCGAGACCCAGGCCTTTCTCGACCGTCTGGTGGAGAGCTTGCCCACCGCCCGGTTGTTGCTTCTCGTGAACTATCGCCCCGAATACAGGCACGGGTGGGGAAGCAAGACGTACTATCGGCAGCTCCAGGTCGATCCATTGCCGCCGGAGACGTCCGGGGCCTTGCTCGACGCTCTCCTCGGCGGCGGCTCCGCCCTCGACCCCGTCAAGCGGCTGTTGATCGAGCAGACCGAAGGCAATCCCTTCTTCATCGAGGAAAGTGTCCGCGCGCTGGTCGAGACCGGGGTGCTGGCGGGAGAGCGTGGCGCGTATCGCCTCGCCCGCAGCGTACAAGGCCTTCATGTGCCGGCCACGGTCGAGATGATGCTGGCGGCGCGGATCGACCGCCTGGCGCCGGAGGACAAGCACCTGTTGCAGGTCGCCTCGGTCGTCGGCAAGGACGTGCCCATCGCGCTGCTCGCGAGCATTGCCGATCTTCCCGCGGAGGCGCTCCACCGGAGGCTGGACCACCTGCAAGCCGCGGAGTTCCTATACGAGACCGGGTTCAGCCCGGATCTCGCGTACTGCTTCAAGCACGCCCTCACCCACGAGGTGACCTATGGCAGTCTGGTGCACGCTCGGCGTTGCGAGCTGCACGCGCAGATCGTCGGCGCTATGGAGCTCATGTACCGGGATCGCCTCGGCGAGCAGGTCGAGCGGCTCGCCCATCACGCCGTCGGAGGCGGGCTGCGGGAAAAAGCGGTGGATTATCTCCGTCAGGCCGGGCGCAAGGCGGCCGCGCGCTCGGCGCCACAGGACGCGCGAGTAAGGTTCGAGCAAGCGCTCGGTGTCCTCGAAGCGCTGCCGGAGAGCCGGTGGACTCTGGAGCAGGCGTTCGAGATCCGCCTGGATCTGCGCTCGGTGATGCAGCAACTGGGCGAAGGCCGGCTGATCCTGGAGCGCCTCCGGGAGGCCGAGGTTCTCGCCGAACGGCTGAACGACGACCACCGCCGCGGTCGGGTATCCGCCCTCGCCACCAACGACCACGCAAGGGTCCTAGAGCTGGACGAGTCGCTCGTGACGGGCGCCCGCGCGCTGGAGATCGCCGGGCGCCTCGGGGACGTGGGGCTCCGCCTCCTGACCACGAGCTTTCTCGCCCAGACCCACTACTACCGCGGGGACTACGAGCGAGCGGTGGAGCTCGCCGCCGGCAACGTCGCGACCTTACCGCCGGACTGCATTCACGAGTCGTTCGGGAACAGCACGCCGGCACCGGTCTACGACCGTGCTTGCCTGGTCAGGAGTCTCGCCGAGCTCGGTCGGTTCGCCGAGGCGGCACGCTACGAGGCGGAGGCGATCCGGATGGCCGAGGCGACGCAGAATGCCTTCAGCATCGCCTCGGCCTACTGGGCTGCATGCACGCACTACCTCGTCAAGGGGGACTGGGGGAAGGCGCACCCGCTGGTTCAGCACGAGCTCGCCGTGGTGCAGGCCGGGAGCCTCGTGTTCCTCCTTCCCTTCGCGCTCGCGGCCGCTGCCTGGACGCACGCGCAGCTCGGTGAGGCACGCGAGGCATTGGACCGGCTTCGGGAATGCGAGCGGGTTCTCGCTTCGAGCGCGAGCACGCGGGTCACCTGGGTCTACCATTCTCTCGGAGCAGCCGCCTTCTTGCTCGACCGGCTCGATGACGCTCGGCGCCTGGCCGACCGCGCCGTCGAGACCGCGGGGTCGCAACGGGGATTTGCGGCGCACGCCCGGCACCTGCTCGGCGAGATTGCCACGCACCCAGACCGGTTAGATCCCGCGCGCGGCGAGGCGCACTACCGCGAGGCGCTGGCCCTTGCCGAAATCGGCAGCATGCGTCCGCTTGTCGCGCACTGCCACCGCGGGCTCGGCAGCCTCTATCGCCGTACCGGCGAACGGAAGGACCGCGAGCACCTCGCGACCGCGACGAGGATGTACAGCGACATGGGCATGACGTACTGGCTGGATCAGGCGGAGGCGGAGATGAAGAAGGTCACCCGATGAAAGCCTAGAGCAGGCCCGCCCTCAGCTTCGTTCACCTCGCATAGCCGAGGCGGTGTTGAGCGTGGCGTTGGGCACTGGCCAGAATCGTTTCTTTTTGAGCACCGATTCTAGTTCAGTACGACCCTTGCAGTGACGCCTACTTGCGAGCCGTATTTGATTAGGGATTTTGGACCACCCTGGATTGCCCCCCTGAGCTTGAATAGCTCGATCGATTTTGCTGTCGGAGGTTAACTTCGTCGGATCGGCAATCCTTGACCCCCAGAAAGCCACCGGCTAAGCTCGGCCCACTCGTCCCTGGTACCAAACCGGCCCGTTTCCCCCAGTTTGAGGTTCCGGCATGCGGTGTCCCCGTTGCGACCACGAGAATCCGGCCAGCCTGAAATTCTGCGGGGAATGTGGGGCACGCCTTGCATCTGTTTGCCCTGCCTGCGGGGGGTCGAATGCTCCCACGCAGAAGTTCTGTGGGGAGTGCGGTGCCCTCTTGAGCTCGGGCGCACCGGCGGCGAAATTCGCCACCCCTGATGCTTACACCCCCAAGCACCTCGCTGAGAAGATTCTCACTTCCAAGGCCGCGCTCGAGGGCGAGCGTAAACAGGTCACCGTGCTGTTCGCTGACCTCAAGGGCTCGATGGAGCTGCTTGCCGACCGCGATCCGGAGGAGGCCCGAAAGCTGCTGGATCCGGTCCTCGAACGCATGATGGAGGCCGTCCACCGCTACGAGGGCACGGTGAACCAAGTGATGGGCGATGGGATCATGGCCCTCTTTGGTGCGCCCTTGGCCCACGAGGATCATGCGGTGCGGGCGTGCTACGCGGCCCTGCGGATGCAAGAGTCCGTCGCGCAGTATGCGGCGGGGGTCTTCCGCTCGCACGGGGTGCCCGTCCAGATCCGCGTGGGGCTCAACTCCGGCGAGGTGGTCGTCCGTGCCATCGGGTCCGATCTGCACATGGATTACACGGCGGTCGGTCAGACGACACACCTGGCCGCTCGCATGGAGCAAATGGCGACGCCCGGCACGATCCTGCTCGCCCCCGCGACCCTGCAGCTCGCCGAAGGCTACGTGCAGGTCGCCGCCCGGGGCCCGGTGGCAGTCAAGGGTTTGCCGGAGCCCATGGAAGTCTACGCGCTCACCGGAGCAAGCGCGCAGCGGACCCGGATTCATGCGGCCGCCGCGCGGGGACTGACAAGGTTCGTCGGTCGCGACGCCGAGATCGAGCAGATCCGCCGGGCGCTGGCCCTCGCGCAGGATGGCCACGGCCAACTCGTCGCCATCGTCGGGGAACCCGGCGTGGGAAAGTCCCGCCTCGTGTACGAGTTCACCCACTCCCACCGCACCCAGGACTGGCTCATCCTGGAAGCGAGCTCCGTGTCCTACGGAAAGGCGACCAGCTACCTGCCCGTCATCGACCTCCTCAAGGCCTACTTCAAGGTGCACGATCGCGAAACCCACCGCGAGATTCGCGAGAAGGTGATCGGCAAGCTCCTCACGCTGGATCGCACACTCGAGCCGATCCTGCCCGCCTTGCTGGCCCTGCTCGATGTGCCCGTCGAGGGCGCCCACTGGCAGGCGCTCGATCCCGCCCAGCGCCGGCAGCGCACCCTCGACGCCGTCAAGCACCTCCTGCTCCGGGAGAGCCAGGGGCAACCGCTCCTCGTGGTCTTCGAGGACCTGCACTGGATCGATGCCGAGACGCAGACCCTGCTCGATGGTCTGGTGGAGAGCCTGCCCACGGCCCGGGTCCTCCTGCTCGTCAACTACCGGCCCGAGTATCAGCATGGCTGGGTCAGCAAGACCTACTACAGCCAGCTCCGGCTCGACGCGCTTCCTCCCGAGAGTGCGGGCGAGCTGCTCAGCGCTCTCCTTGGCGACGACCCGGCGCTGGAGCCCCTCAAGCGCCTGCTGGTCAAACGCGGCAACCCCTTCTTCATCGAGGAAAGCATCCGGACGCTCGTGGAGACGCACGCGCTCACCGGGGTGCGCAGCGCCTATCGTCTGACCCGCCCGATCCAGGCGATTGAGGTCCCGGCGACGGTGCAGGTGATCCTGGCGGCGCGGATCGACCGGCTCCCAGCAGAGGACAAGCAACTGCTGCAGACGGCCTCGGTCATCGGCAAGGACGTGCCTCTCGTGCTGCTCCACGCCGTGGTGGAGGCGGCGGAGGACGCGGTGCAGCGTGGGCTCGCGCATCTGCAGGCGGCCGAGTTCCTGTACGAGACGCGCCTCTTTCCGGATCCCGAATACACCTTCAAACATGCGCTCACCCATGAGGTCACCTACGGCACCCTGCTCCAGGACCGGCGCAAGGCCCTGCACGCCCGCATCGTCGGCGCCATCGAACGCTCTTATCCGGACCGGCTGCCCGAGCACGTCGAGCGACTGGCCCACCATGCGGGCCGCGGGGAGCTGTGGGACAAGGCCCTCGGTTACCTGGAGCAGGCCGGAGCCAAGAGCTTCGGACGCTCCGCCCACCGGGAGGCCGTGGCCTGCTACGAGCAAGCGCTCGCTGTGCTCCGGCACCTCCCGGAGAGCGCCGGGACGCAGCGCAAGGCCATCGATGTCAGGATCGCCCTTCGGAATTCGCTCTTCCCGCTTGGCCAGCTCACGAGGATCATCGATCTCCTGGACGAAGCCGAGGCTCTCGCGGCGGCCATCGGGGACCGCGAGAGGCTGGCGCTGGTCCTGTCTCGCCGGGCGCACTACTTCTGGTCCGTTGGGGAGCCTCGCGCCGGGCTCGAGGCAGGACAGCGGGCGTTGTCCATCGCGGTGCAACTCGACAGCTTGCCCCTCAAGGTGGCCGCGAGCTACTTTCTGGGTCAGCTCCATCACGCCCGGGGCGACTATCCCGCGGCCATCGAGATTCTCGAGCAGGTCGTGGCGTGGCTTCCCGACGAGCTGGCCTTCGATCGCCTCGGCATGTCTGCCCCGCCGTCTGTCTTCGCGAGGACCTGGCTGGCGTTCTCGCGGGCGGAGACCGGCGCCTTCGCCGAGGCGCTTGCCCAGGGAGCGGCAGCTCTGCGCATCGCCGAAGCCCTGGACCACCCCTACGGCCTCTACCATGGCCACCTGGCGGTGGGGGCCGTCCACGCTCTGAAGGGTGATATCGTGCTCGCCATCCCCGCGCTCGAGCGGGCGCTCCGCATCGCCGAGGAATCGAGCATGCGGGGGATGGGCAGGCCAACCGTTGCCCACCTGGGATCGGCTTACGGGCTCATCGGGCGTGTCGAGGCGGCTACGGCCGTCCTGGAAGATGGCCTTGTGGTTAATTCGTCGAACGTCTTCCTGCCCCTCAATGTATGCGCCCTCGCCCAGGCCTATCTTCTCGTGGGCCGAATCGTGGAGGCGGAGCGGGCGGCCACGCGTGCGCTGGAACTCTCCCAGAGCCAGGAGCAGCGGGGAAATGAGGCCCGGGCGATTTGGGTCCTGGGCGAGATCGCCGCCCGCAGTGCCCCGGCCGAGGCCGAGGGTCGTTACCGGAGCGCTCTGGCGCTCGCCGCGGAGCTGGGCATGCGCCCCCTCGTCGCCCACTG
>JBGPPG010000109.1:0-11156 GCA_041488455.1 Gemmatimonadota bacterium | reverse complement strand
GCGCAGGAGCTGTTCGAGCTCCGCCCCGTCGCGCCCAACGTGTACTTCGCTTACGCCAAGCCCGAGTTCTTCCCGATCAGCGCCAACTGCAACGCCGTCGTAGTGCTGCTGGACGACGGCGTCCTGGTCGTGGACACCCACTCCCGGCCCTCGGCGGCGAAGGACCTGATCGCGCTGATCCGGAAGGTCACCTCCAAGCCGGTGCGCTATGTGGTGGACACGCATTTCCACTCGGACCACTATCAGGGCAACGAGGCCTACCTCTCGGCCTGGCCGTCGAGCGCGGAGATCATCTCCTCCGAGCTCACCAAGGAGGCGATCGAGCACATCGGGATACCGCGGATCAAGAACGAGATCGCGACCCTGCCCGGGGAGATCGCGGCGCGCCGAGACTCCCTCGCCGCCGCGCCCGACTCGCTCCGCGCCGCCCTGGCCGATCGGATCCGGAACGACGAGCGTTATCTGGGCGAGCTCAAGGCGATGCACGTCACCCTGCCCACGGTGACGTTCGACCATAGCCTCGTCATCCGCCGGCCATCCACCACCGTCCAGATCCTGTGGCTGGGGCGGGGACACACCGACGGCGACGTCGTTGTCTATCTACCGAAAGAGCGCGTCATCGCCACCGGGGACCTCATCACCGGCAGCACGCCGTACATGGCGGACGGCTACCCGTACGACTGGATCCGTACGCTCGAAGCGATCGAGCAGCTCGACTTCGACGTGGCGCTCGGCGGCCATGGCGATCTGCTGCGCGGCAAGGAAATGTTCGGCGTGTGGGAAGGGTATTTCAAGGACCTGATGGCGACCACCGCCGACGCGTACGGCGCCGGCGCCACGCTGGACGAGGCGAAGGCGCAGGTGACGCCCGGACTCGTCGCGCGGTGGGGCTCGCGCTTTCCGCCTGGTCGTCTCGAGCGGTCCATTCAGGGCCACATCGCCAAAGCGTATCGCGTCGTGAGTGGAGAGACCGATTAGCGCCGGCCCTGGGGCCCGCGCCGCCGCTCTGGACAACACTCTCGGCCGGCTACACACTTCGCGGGTCCTTCCTTCCGAGCAGAGCACGCGTCATGGCTGAAAGCCCGCTCTCCCGCCGGCACTTCGTGGGCGCGATGGCCACGGGAATCGCCGCCACCTGGATGTCCGGCGCCTGGGGACACGCGATCGCCCGCGCACCCGGCGCCGCCGCTCCACCGGCCCCGCCCGCGCTCACCCCCGCCGAGCTGCGCGACCTGGACGCGATCACCGCGCTCATCATCCCCACCGACGACGCACCCGGCGCCCGCGAAGCACATGTCGTGGACTTCATCGACAAGGGGCTCGCCACGTTCGCCGCGGACCAACGGCCCCTGTTCGAGCAGGGGCTCGCCGACCTGGGTACCCGGGCGGCGCGGCGCCACCCGGGCGCTCAGGCGTTCGCCGATCTCGCCCCCGACGACCAGACTGCGCTGCTGCAGGAGCTGGAAGCGGAGCACTCGGTGTTCTTCGAGGCGGTACGCGTGTCCACGATCACCGGATTCCTCGCGGACCCCCGGTACGGCGGCAACGCGGACAAGGTCGGCTGGAAGCTGATCGGCTTCGAAGACCGCTTCGCCTGGCAACCGCCCTTCGGCTGGTACGACCGCGATGCATCACGGGGCGAGTAACCGGCACTTCGATCCGGGAGCGCCGACCGGTCCGGCCTTCCGGCCGCGCGACGCGGTGGACTTCGTGGTCGTCGGCGCCGGCGCGGCCGGGGGCGTCGTCGCCCGCGAGCTCTCCCGCGCCGGCTTCAGCGTGGTGGTGCTGGAGCAGGGCCCGTACCTGCGCGCGGCCGACTTCGATCACGACGAGCTGGCCACGGTCCAGCTCGAAGCGATCACCAACAACCACCATTCTCAGCCGAACACCTTCCGCACCTCAGAGCAGGAGGACGCCAAGGTGCGGGCGGTGGTCCAGTACGCCCGCCTGGTCGGAGGAGGCTCGGTCCACTTCACCGCGAACTACTGGCGCTTCCACGAGATCGATTTTGTGGAGCGGACCCGGAAAGGGCCGGTGGATGGCGCCGACATGGCGGACTGGCCGATCACCTACGCGGATCTCGAGCCCTACTACAGCCGAGTCGAGTGGGAGGTCGGCGTGTCCGGGCTTGCCGGCGCGAGCCCGTTCGATCCGCCGCGGACCCGTCCGTATCCGGTGCCGCCGCTGCCGATCAAGTCCACCGGCGTCCTCACCGAGCGCGCGGCCAAGAAGCTCGGCTGGCATGCCTTCCCCGCTCCCATGGCGATTCTCTCCCAGCCGCATCGCGGGCGCGCGGCCTGCATCCAGTGCGGCTTCTGTGAGCGATTCGGGTGCGAGGTCGGAGCCAAGTCGAGCACCCTCGCCGCCATGATCCCCGACGCCGAGGCGACCGGCCGCTGCCAGATCCGTCCCTTCAGCTACGTCCGCAAGATCGAGCTGGACCGGCGCGGCCGCGCGGTCGGCGTGAAGTACTTCGACGCCGGAAAGCGCGAAATCTTTCAGCGCGCCAAGGCGGTCGTCGTATGCGCCAACGGCGCGGAGACGCCCCGGCTGCTGCTCATGTCCGCCACGAACCGGTTCCCCCACGGGCTCGCCAACACGAGCGGCATGGTCGGTCGCCACCTGATGTTCAACTGCTACGCATTCGCGGGCGGCCTCTTCGAGCATGAGATCAACGGCTACCGCGGCATGGTCGTCACCCGGGTGATCCACGACACCTACGAGCTCGACCCCGCCCTCGGGCTCGCCGGTGGCGGCGGGTTCGACTTCCGGTTCGACTTCACGCCGATCGCCTTCGGCCTGACCGGGCTGGGAGCCGATGCGCCGACTTGGGGGGCCGAGTACAAGCGGATGCTCAGGGATTCCTACACGCGGACGGTGTACGCCCTGGCGCACGTGTCCCAGCTGCCGGTGCCCACGAACTCGATTTCGCTCGACCCGACGCTGAAGGACGCGTGGGGCTTGCCGGTGATCCGGATGACGTTCAAGGAGCACCCGAACGACGAGCGGCTCATGGACTGGTTCCGCGCCCGCACGGTGGAGCTGCTCGACGCCGCCGGCGCGACCCGCTCGTGGGCCTTCCCGCCGGGGCGCCAGTACCCCGAAGTGCACCTGCTGGGCACCTGCCGCATGGGCGACGACCCGCGTACGTCGGTGGTCGATCGCTGGCATCGCACCCACGACGTCCCGAACCTGTTCCTCGTGGATGGGAGCAGCTTCGTCACCTCCGGCCGGGGCCAGCCCACCATGACCATCCAGGCGCTGGCCTTCCGGGCCGCCGAGCACGCCGCGACGATGGCGCGTCAGGGCGAGCTCGGCGCGGGCTAGCCAACCGGTCGCATGCCCCACCATCACGCCGGTGCCGGGCCGGCGCCGGTAACCAGGCCCGGCCCTCGTTTTCCGCCTGCCAAGCCGGTGGATTTCGTGGTCGTGGGGGCGGGAGCGGCCGGCGGGGTCATGGCGCGCGAGCTCGCCCGCGCCGGCTTCAGCGTCGTGGTCCTGGAGCAGGGCCCGTATCTGCGCGAGTCGGACTTCGTGCACGACGAGCTGGCCGTGATGCAGCTCGAGGGCATGACCAACGACCACCGGCGTCACCCCAACACCTTCCGGACTTCCGAGGGCGAGACGGCGACGCCGCGCCCCGTGGTCCAGTATGGGCGCATGGTCGGCGGCGGCTCCGTGCATTTCACGGCCAACTACTGGCGCTTCCACGAGATCGATTTCGTCGAGCGGAGCCGGAAGGGACCGGTGGAGGGAACCGGCCTGGCCGACTGGCCCATTACCTACGCCGAGCTGGAGCCGTACTACACGCGCGTCGAGTGGGAGATCGGCGTCTCCGGCCTGGCGGGCGCGAGCCCGTTCGACCCGCCGCGCAGCCGGCCATACCCCGTCCCGCCGCTCCCACCCAAGTCGCTCGGCGTGCTGGCGGAGCGCGGAGCGCAGAAGCTCGGGTGGCACGCCTTCCCCGCCCCCATGGCGATCCTTTCCCAGCCGTACCAGGGACGCGCCGCGTGCATCCAGTGCGGCTTCTGCATGTACTACGGCTGCGAGGTGCGGGCGAAGTCCAGCACGCTCGCGACGATGATCCCGGACGCCGAAGCCACCGGCCGCTGCGAGATCCGTCCGCTCAGCTATGTCCGGAAGATCGAGCTGGACCGGCGGGGGCGCGCCATCGGGGTGAAGTACTTCGATGCGGCGAAGCGGGAGATCTTCCAGCGTGCCCGTGCGGTGGTGGTTTCTGCCAACGGAGCTGAAACGCCCCGGCTCCTGCTCATGTCCCGCTCCAACCGCTTCCCCGACGGCCTTGCCAACTCGAGTGGCGCCGTCGGCCGCTACCTGATGTCCAATGGAACGGGCGTTGCCGCGGGAGCGTTCGAGCACGAAGTTAACGGCTACCGTGGCATGGTGGACACCCGCGTCATCCACGACCTGTACGAGCTGGACCCGAGCCTTGGTCTCATTGGTGGCGGCGGGTTCGATGTCCGCTTTCATTTCGAGCCGATCGGGTTCGCCCTGCACGGCTTGCCATCGAGCGGCCCGGCCTGGGGCCCCGAATACAAGCGGATGCTCCGGAGCTATTTCACCCGTACGCTTTTCGTCTACGGCCACACGACCCAGCTGCCGGTCGCGTCGAACTCGATATCGCTCGATCCCCTGGTGACCGACGATTGGGGGCTGCCGGCTATCCGCGTGACGTTCACTGAGCATCCCAACGACGAGAAGCTCTTCGCCTACTTCCGCGACCGCTCGATGGAGCTGGTCGAAGCCGCCGGGGCGGTTCGATCCTGGCCCTTTCCCCTCGACCGCCACTATCCGGTAGTGCACCTCCTCGGCACCTGCCGCATGGGCGACGATCCGCGCTCGTCAGTGGTGGACCGGTACCACCGCACTCACGACGTTCCCAATCTGTTCCTGGTAGACGGCAGCAGCTTCGTCACCTCCGGTCGAGGCCAGCCGACCATGACCATCCAGGCCCTGGCCTTTCGCGCCGCTGAGCACGCCGCCGCCATGGCCCGCAGGGGCGAGCTGGGCACGTAGTCCGGATCCTGCCGCCGAACCCCTGGACACCCGTGGAGGAGCTATGCGTCAGTACCGCGCCTGGATGCTTGCCGCCCTTCTGCTGCCCGGCTGCCAACGTCAGCCCCCTCGGCCGGTCGAGTACATCCCGGTTGCCCACGGGGCCAAGCTGCCGTTCTCGGCCGCAATTCGGGTCGGCTCTCTGCTCATGTTGTCAGGCCAGCTGGGCACCGACAGCACCAGCACGTTGGTCCCAGGGGGCATCGCTCCGGAGACCCGGCAGGCCCTGGAGAATATCCGGCGCATACTCGAAGCGAACGGGTCGTCGCTCGATCACGTCGTCAAGTGCACCATGATGCTGGCGGACATGCAGGAATGGGGTGCGATGAACGAGGTGTACGTGACGTTCTTTCCCGCCCACCTGCCGGCGCGCAGTGCGTTCGGCGCCTCGGGACTCGCGCGCAACGCGAGGGTCGAGCTGGAGCGCTGGGCGACGGTGTCGTGAGGCGTGCGCCCGACGCCGCGCTCGTCACGCAGCGCGCACCTCGCTCATCAGCTCGAGCACGTTCCCCTCGCTGTCGCGAAACCCCGCCATCCACAGCTCATGATCCGGCAGACGGGCAATGAGCCCGGGGGCGCTGACGAACGCCACGCCCCGCACGGCCAGCGCGGCATGGGCGGCCTGGATGTCGTCCACGACGTAGTACAGAATGGACGTGCCCCGACCTGCCTCCGGACCCTCGGGCAGGGTCAGCATGAGCCGCACGCCTCCGCAGTCGAAGAAGGCCAGCCCGGGCGGGGCCTGGAACAGGAACGCGAGGCCCAGCACGTCCCGATAGAAGCGGACCGCCCGATCGAGATCCCGCACCACGATGGCGATCTGGCCGACCCGGCGGAGCCGGGACTCTGCGGCGGAGGGCGTCGCAGTGGATGACATCGTCTCCTCCAGGAGAGGCGCCGGCGAGCGGCTTGCCCGGTCGCGGGACGCGCGGTATAGTTAGCGACACTAATTAGCCTGGCTAACGATCACTACGGTACGGCATGACCCCGCATCGCGCAAGACCCGAGCGCCCCTCCCCGGCGCAGCTCGCCGACCGGCTCCACTCGGCCGCCATCCATCTGCTGCGCTCCGTCCGCCGCGAAGACACGGCCACCGGATTGAGCGGGCCGCGGCTCTCCGCCCTCTCTGTCATTGTGTTTGGTGGCGGCCCCGTGACCCTGGGTCAGCTGGCGGCGGCCGAGCAGGTGCGGCCACCCACGATGAGCCGCCTCGTCGACGCAATGGAGGCCGAGGCTCTCGTGAGCCGGGAGTCGGACCCCGAGGACGCCCGCATCACCCGCATCCGCGCGACGGCGCGGGGCCGCGCCTTGCTCGAGGCCGGCCGCGCGCGGCGTGTCGCGGCTCTGGCGCGACCGCTGGCGGCACTGAGCGCTGATGAGCAGGCGGTGCTCGCGCGCGCGGCCGCGCTCATCGAAGAGCTCGCGGTGAAGAGCCGCACGCTGGTCCTCCGGCACGCGCGCTCGCTGTCGAGATAGATCGACCTATCTCTTAGGTAATACACTCGACCAAACGTTCAGCGTCGGTGGTCGAATGTCTCTCCCGCATGGTGACGTGAGTCCTTTCGATATCTGCCGGCTGGCCTAGCTTAGTCTGCTTCGTTGCCCGCCGTTGCCCGGCTCCTCGCCGGCGCACACCCATTCGATCACCGCTCTTAAACCCCGAAGGGCCAAGTCATGCGTATACTCTATGCCGCCATCGGCATTGCCGGTCTTTGCTGTGCCTGCAGCAACGATGTCACGCCGCCCTCCGATGTGCCCTCTGTCACCGGCTCACCCGCTACCGCCACGCCAGAGGCAGCCGTCAAGCAGTTCGCCGTGAGTTATAGCAACAAGCCTGCCGGCGGTAGCTCGATGTTCGAATGGACTGCGAAGGGTCTCTGGTCCAACTCATCCGGTCAGCACATCGGGCCCGATGCGGCAACCGGTATCATCAGCGGCCGGTTCTGGCGGTTCCCCTCATCGCTCAAGGGTGCTACGGACGCGTCGGCCGCCCAGAGCCCCTCGGGTGTGGCGACTTACACCTGGCCCGCAGGCCTGAGCCCGGGCACGAGCGCAGGCATCGGCTGGCAGGCGTGGGCCGACGACGCACAGAGCGCGCGTACACACTACTACGAGTCGTTCACATTCCGAATCCCGGAAGCCAAGTTCGAGATTCAAGGACCGTCAGGCGGGATGAAGTTCTTCGGGTACTGGGGGGTTGGCCAAAGAGGCGCGGCCAACAACCAGGTGTTCGGATTTATCGCCGCCGCGAACGGCAATCCGGGCAGCGCCTTCAGGATCGAGGTCCGCCAGCAGAACGTGCAGACGCGGAACCTCACACAGAACGTGGATGGCACTCCTTACCTGACCACCCAGGCCTGGCATCAGGTCGAATTCATGTTCGTGGCCAACACCGTCGGATCGGCGAACGGCGTGTGCCGGGTCTGGATCGACGGACACAAGATCATCGACTACAGCAACGTGATCTGGCGCACGAGCAGTTACCCAGCGGCGTTCTTCATCCGGAAGTTCGACCCCATTTGGGGCGGGAACGGCGGCGGCAGGAAGGCGCTGACCAACTCGATGGAGCTTGATCACGTCTACGCCGCGGGCTGGTAGCGTCGCAGTTCGCCGCTACGACGCGCGCGGCCTTGAGCTCGCGTCGGTCGGCGCGACCGCCCTTGCAAGTGTCTTGATGTACCGCACCACCGCCTCCGGCTGGTCGAGCGAGAGAAAGTGGCCGCCATCCGGCACCATCACGAGTTGAGCACCGGGAATCCCCTGCAGGGTCGTTTGCCGCTCGGCTTCCCGGGACCAGTCCCGATCACCGTACACCAGTAGCACGGGCACGCGAATGCGGCCATAGATGCCGTGTGCGTCTCGCCATTGCGGCATATGCCGGATCAGGCTGATGAACGCCTGATAGTGGCCGGGGCGCTCGCCGACCCGAAACACCTCCTCTCGAAACGCCGGCGGCAACGCCGCCGGCGTGGCGACGCCGCCCTCGAGAATCTTCCCCTCAACCAGGCGATTACGGAGCCGCATCACCGTTTCCCCGACCACCGGAATCGCGGCCAGCGTGAACACCAGCTTGGCGACGGCGTTGGCCCGATCGGCACCGCGCTGGCCGTAGTCGTAGGGATTGATGGACACGATTGCGCGGATCCTGGGATTCCCCTCCGCCGCCATCAAGAGCGGAATGCTCGCGCCGATCGAGACGCCGGCCACGAGGGCATCCTCCAACTCGAGCGCATCCATGAACCCGGTGGTGAAACGGGTGAAGAACGCCGGCGTGTAGTCGGTCTTGGGAATGTCGGACCACCCATGGCCCGGGTAGTCGACCGCGTACACCGTGAACTCCCGCGCCAAGGCGGGAATGACCGTCTGGAAGATGTCGAGCTGGGTCCGCAGCGTGTGCAGCAGTAGCAGCGTGGGGCCTGCACCGGTCTTGAGATAGCGCACGCGGATGCCGTCGATCTCGGCATACAACGGCGCGATCTCCGGGGCCCAGGCGAAGCCCGCAGGGGGAATCGGCTTCCCACGGGTGGCCTCGACCACCAGCGAGACGGCGACGAGCGCCAGCAAGGCCAGGACGATCCAGAGCGCGACGTACATGGTACACCTCCTCAACCGGGACTGCCTCTAGTAACTTGCAGCTTGCAAGCTACTATACGCTTGTGGCTTGTCTTCTGCAAGTCACTTGCACCAGGGGGAGGGCTTCGTGGTGAGTCGGCCAGCTGGTGTCGCGCTGGACGGGAGCGGGTCGCGGTCGGACTGCCCGATCGCCTGCAGCCTGGACCTGATCGGCGATCGCTGGACCCTGCTGATCGTGCGCGACCTATTCGTCGGGAAGCACCGCTTTTCCGAGTTCCTCGACTCGGGCGAGGGGATCAAGACCAACATCCTCGCCGAGCGGCTCAAGCGACTGGAGCGGGCGGGGCTGGTGAAGCGGTCACTCTATCACGAGCATCCGCCCCGCTACGAGTATCACCTGACGGAGTCGGGCCGCGAGCTCTCGCCGGTGGTGAAGGCGATCTACGCGTGGGGGCGGGCGCACCCGCCGGGCTCAAAGGGCCTGCGTCCCCCTCGGCGCCGCCGGAGCCCGGATTGAGGCGTGATGGAGAGCGTGCCCGCCGGAGGCTCAAGCGGGCTCGACGGATTCGCTGTCCCCGGTCGCCGCCGGGATCCCCACCACTTGCAGCACGACGTGCGTGAGCGACGCCAGGTCATCGGGCGGCACCACGGCCATCGCGCCGCTGAGGTGCGATCGGGTGGTCCCAGGCCGCCCCTGCTTGGTCCCGCTCGGCGGGTCGGCCGCGGTCCCCAGCATAACAAGCGGCGTCTCGGGCGCCGCCTGCTTGAGGGACGGGAGGGTCCATTCCGGGGCGGCCTCGACGAGCTTCATGTCGAGCAGCACGACCCGGAACCGACAGACGCCGAGCACGCGCACGGCCGGCTCGAGCGCGGGCTCGTGCCAGAGCCAGATGCGCGCTCCCAGGGCATGCTCCAGCGTGCCATACACGCTGTTCGCGATCCCTATGTCAGGGGTGATCAACAACAGGCTCGCGGGGACCCGGCGTTCCAGGCCGTAATAGGCAACGCGAAACACGGCGCCCGTCGGAGGCATGTCGCAAGATAGCCGTGAGCCCCAGCACGGAGAGAGTGCTGGGGCCCCCATGGTGCTGTTACGGTTCGCAATGCCCGAGGCGAGAGTCGAACTCGCACGGGGTTGCCCCCGGTGGATTTTGAGTCCACTGCGTCTGCCATTCCGCCACTCGGGCCGGCGAGTAACTTCGCCCCCGCCCCCGCCCCACGCAAGCCGAATCGACGCCCGTGCCGGGAGGCTTGGACGGCGCGGTGCCCGCCGATACCTTTCGCGACCATGCGGCCCCGGCACTTCAATCCCTGGCACGACATCCCGACGGGGACCGCGCCGCCCGAGCGGATCACGGCCGTCATCGAGATCCCGGCCAACGAGCGGAACAAGTACGAGCTGGACAAGGAGCTGGGCGTGTTCCGGCTGGACCGCGTGCTCTTCAGCGCCGTCCAGTACCCTGGTGACTACGGCTTCCTCCCCCGCACTCTGGGAGACGACGGCGATCCGCTCGATGTGCTCGTCCTGATGACCATCCCCGTCTTTACCGGGTGCCTGGTGGAATCCCGGCCGGTCGGGCTGTTCCACCTGATCGACCGGGGTGTGCCCGACGAGAAGGTCCTCGCCGTGCCCCTGGGCGACCCCTATTCCGAAGGGGTTCACGATTTGAAGGACGTGCCGCCCCACTACCTCCGCGAGGTCGAGCATTTCTTCCGGGTCTACAAGGACCTCGAAGGGACGCACACCGAGACGCGCGGCTTCGAAAACGCCGCGGCCGCCCGCACCGCCATCGAGGGGGCGATGACCGCCTACAACCGGAAGTTCGCCGGTGCGTAGTCGCGCGGGCGCCTCCCTGCTCCGCCGCGTCCTCGCGGCGCTGTTGCTCGTCGCCTTCCCGGCGATGACGGCCAGGATGGCGCTTGCCGGCCCGGACCACCAGCCCACCACCCACGCACACGCCGGACACCACACCGGAGGCGGCGCTCCCCAGCACCCCGCCGGCCATCAGTCCTGCTGTGACTTCTGCGGGGGGGCATGCGGTTGCTCCGTTCATTTCGGAGCGGTCGGTCTCCCCTCGGCGGCGCCGGTCACCGCGACGTTCGCCCTCCCCTCGATCATTCCGGCGGCCCATCCGGCACCGCGGCTCGCCTACCTTCTCCCGCTCGCACTCGGCCCACCCGTCCGCGTCGTCTGACGATTCCCCGCCGGCCGCGACTCCTCGCGCGCCGGCTCGGCCAAGTCTTTCGAGCGGAGCCCGTCATGAGACGTCTTCTGTACTTGCTCGCCGCCTGTGCGGTAGCGGCGCGTGCGCAGGCCCAGCAGCCCGCGCACCCGGACACGCTGCACCAGCACTCCGACACCCTCACCCGGGGCCCGGTGGAGCTGAAGGAAGTGACCGTCACCGCGACGCCGGCGGGACATCAGGATCCTGTCTTCAGCACCACGCTCGGCCAGGCCACGCTCCAGCGCGTCCCCGCGACGGACGCCTGGGATCTCCTCCGGCAGG
>JBGPPG010000108.1:0-11348 GCA_041488455.1 Gemmatimonadota bacterium | reverse complement strand
GCCCCGATCTTCTGGGGATCCGTCGTGGCGAAGACGAACACCACCCGCTGCGGCGGCTCCTCCAGGATCTTGAGGAGCGCGTTCCACGCCTCGCGGGTGAGCATATGCGCTTCGTCCACGATGTACACCTTGTAGCGCCCCTCCTGGGAGGCGGCGTACATCGCCCGCTCGCGGAGGTCCCGGGCGTCGTCTACGCCCCGGTTGCTGGCCGCGTCGATCTCCACCACGTCGAGGTTGGCGGACCCGTTCCAGATCCGGAGGCACTCGTCGCACTCGCCGCAGGGCTCGCCCGAGGGGTCTCGGTGGGGACAGTTGAGCGCCATCGCGAGAATGCGGGCCGCGGTCGTCTTGCCGACGCCGCGCGGACCGGTGAGCAGGTATCCGTGCCCGACGCGGTTTCGTGCGACGGCGCCGCGCAGGACCGTGGTGACATGGTCCTGGACGATGAGGTCGGCGAAGCGTTTCGGGCGGTAGCGGCGGGCGAGGGCGATCATAGGTGAACGGAAAAGAAAGTGCCTCAGGCTCCCCGAAGCGACACCGGGCATCGCTTAGCGCTGCTACCGGCGAGGTCCTGACGCGGTTCACGCGCCGGCGCCCTTCGGACCTGAGGCACCCGTAGTATAGCGGGTCAGACTGAGTGGCGGAACTGCCGGGCTATTTCGGCGCCGCGTTGGGGCTGTACATGTCCGCGACGTAGCGCCAGCTCCCGTCGGGCTGCCGCTTGAACACCTCGAGGAACTTGCCGTCCTCGGGCGACATCGCGGGTGTTCCCTTCGCCTTGGGCGTGGTCACGAAGCGGTAGTGGCCGACGACATAAGCGAGATCTCCCCGCCCCTCGATCTGGTCCGTGCCGAGGGTAATGACCACTGCGTACGGCTGGAGCAGCCCGTTCCAGAGCTCGCGGATGGCGGCGCGCCCCTTGATCGGTGGCGCGTTCGGCGGCATCAGGAGGGCATCCTCGGCGTACACGCCCGCAACCCGGTCGGCATCGCCGGTGTTGGTGCCCACGGCGAAAAGGGAGTCGGCCGCGCGGATCTGCGCTTCCTCCGCCGGCGTGAGAGCCGAAGGCCCGCTCGCCGCCTCCGCGGCAGGGGCGGCGGCACGGCAGCCGGCCACACCGGCGCAAACCAGCAACGTTGCGGCCCACAGCGAACGAGTCACCGCGACCTCCTGACGGGGTGAAGCCGCGGGCCCAGACCGGTCACTCCAGCCTGCCCCGCTGCTGGGTCTGCATCGTGCGGAGCTCCCAGGTTTCGGCCACCACGCCGCCGACGAGGAAGACGATAGCGGTGTAGTACACCCAGAGCACGAACAGGACGGCCGCGCCGACCTGGCCGTCTCCCGACACGCTCTCGAACGACGCGACGTGGGTGAGATACAGACCGTAGAGACGCTTGGCAACCTCGAAGAACACGGCGGAGAACACGGACGCGATCAACGCGATGCGGCCGGGGATCCGCCGGAGCGAGGCATAGCGATAGACGACGTAGAAGAGCACCACCTGAAAGCCGAAGGCCAGCCCCTCGCCCAGCAGCCGCCCCAGCCAGCTCACCCAGAACCGGAGCTGCGGGGCCACCTCCGCGCCGCGTGACTCGAGGTAGGCCAGACCGGCGACCACCGCCGTGTTCCCCACAAACAGGAGCAGCGTCGCCAGCACCATGCCGGCGTCCCGGAGCTTGCCGCGCAGGTAGGCGACCACCGGATGGCGCCGCCGGGTCGGGCGTACGGATACGTCGTAGATCTCGTTGAGCGCTGTGCGGACGCCGGCGAACAGGCGGGTGCTGAACCAGACGAACGCGGGCACCGCCACGAGCGAGATCTGGCCCCGACGCTCGGTGATGCGGGTGAGGATGCGCTCGATCAGGGCGAACGGATCCGCCCCAGGAGTGGTTTCGTGCTGGGGCAGGAACCGGTGGAAGAGCTGGTTGGGATCGGCCGGCGCGGCGCCGAGCGACATGCCGGCGGCCACCTGCGCCAGCGTCGTGAGGCCGACGAGAAGCAAGAGAAAGAACGGGACCGCGGCGAGCAGTGCGTCGAACGTCAGCGCACTCGCGAGGAACGGGACGTTGTTTTCGTCGGCGGCCTGGAGCGTGCGGAAGAGGAAGCCGCCGGGGGAGAGGTACCAGCCCCGGCGCCCGGAGCCGCTCAGGCGAGCGGCTCCTCGACGTCCACGTCGGCGGCGCCAGCCGCTCGACGCCGGGCCCGGGCATCCGCCAGGCGGCGCTCCAGCTCCTGGCGGGCCCCCGGTTGCGCGGTCGCTGCGCGCGCCGCGTGGGGACGGGAGAGCGGCTCTTCATCCACCTCGTCGTCGTCCTCGTCCGTCAGCTCGGCCAGGGGCGTCTTGCGCCCTGCGAACTGCTGGCTCAGCTCGTCGAGCTTCTCCTCGGTCATGGCGCGGAGCTTCCAGAGCCTCCGCTGCAAGAGGCGGCGGGTTTCCTCGCCGCTGCGCGGGGCGTACAGGAGCGCGAGGCCGGCTCCGAGCAGGGCACCCCAGAAGAGCCATCTGGCGGACGAGTCGCCGCCGCGCTCGACGTACACTACCTCGGGACGTTGGGTACGACGCATGCTACCTCCTATTCCCCGGCGTCGGGGTCGTCTTCGGCGGCCACGAGCGCGGGTTTGAGCGCCGCGTGATGCTGGAGCGGCGCCTGGACGTGACGGCGGATCAGATCCGCCGTGCCGTTGACGTTCAACTGGGCGAAGAGAAATGCAAAGGTGGCTTCCAGATCGGTGGCGATGGCGGCCCGCACATCGTCGGGCAGACTCCAGAACTCCCGCTTGAACGGACCGATCGCCTTCTTGCGCGCCTTGTAGTAGAACTGCTCCTCCGAGTCCCCCGCCTTCCGCTCGCCCTGCGCGTTCTCATCCAGCCATTTCTTGACCTCCGCCCGGAGGCCGGCCGGCAGCCGGGCGTGATCGAAAATGATGTTCTGGAAGTTGGTGGCGAGGTGGATCTCGGCGGTCTCGATGCGGGGGAAGTTGCCGAACGCGTTGGACGGGAGCGTGCTGGCGCCGTGCTGGACCGCGCCCGCGAGGTGGTAGGTGTCGCGCGCCACCCGCGAGAGCGCGGCGAGGGCCTCGAGATCGAGCTTCACCTCCGCGATGCTCCCGTCGGGAAGCACGACGCCGCCGTGCGAGGTCCCGGTCTGCACCGAGATCTTGCTGATGCCCTCGTGCCGGCCGAGCGCCACGAGCGCCGCGTCATAGCCCTCCATGAACGCGTGCAACTCCTCGACCGTGCTGTTGTGGCCGCCCACCTCCCCGATCTCGGCGCCCACCGAGACGGTGACGCCCTGGGGTTCCCGCTCGCGGATCAATTTCGTGATCTCGGCCGCCCGCTCGTAGTTGAGCCGCTGCTGCTCGACGAGCGTGGGTTGCGCGAGGTCCACGAGGGTCGAGGTGTCCACGTCGATGTTGTAGAAGCCGGCGCCGATCTCCTCGGCGATCAGCTTCTTCACCTCCCCGACCTCGCCTGCAGGATCGGCCTGGTACTTCTTCTGGTTGACCTGGCAGTGGTCGCCCTGGACGAACAGGGGCAGCGTGTGGCCCTCGCGGAGCGCCGCCGCGAGCAGCACGGCGACGTACTCAGCCGGCCGCTGCTCGGTGTACGCGATCTCGGAACGGGCGATCTCGAGGATGATCGCGCCGGCCCGCCCTGCACGGGCCGCCCGGAACACGGCGCGCGCCGCGTCGTAGGCCATGGCGCGGATGTTGATGGCCGGCACCGTGAATCCGCCGCACTCCCCGCGGCCGCGCGCGAGGTAGAGCCCGTTGATCGACGCCGGCCGCGCTCCCGTGGCCTGCCCCAGCTCCCAGAGCAGCCACCGGGCAGCCTCTCGCTCGTCGGCCGAGCCGAACACCGCCCGCCACGCGAGCCGGTCGGTGGCGGGCGAGCGCAGCTTGGCCGGGTCGCGTACGGCGATGCCGTCGGCGGCCAGCGTCACCGCGCCGCCGTACAACTCCACCGCTTCGCGAATCGCATCCGACATGCGAGCGTCCTCTCCTCGAGCGAGACTGCGTCACGCGTCCTCGAAAAATGTAGGCCTGCCACCAGGGAAGGTCTAGATCTCGTCGCCCGTGTCGGCCACCGCGGGCTCCGCCTCGTAGCCGGGGCGGCCCATCGCGGCGTAGGTCAGGCGCTTTCCCAGCTCCACGCCGGGCTGGTCGAAGGGATCGACCCCGTACCACGCGCCGGCGTATCCGGTGGCGAGCTGGAAGAACATGAGCAGCTCGCCGACCGATGCCGCCGAGAGATCCGGCAGCCGGAGGGTGAGATTCATCCGGCCCATGCGGGCGAGCGCGGCTGAGGTCGCCTCGTACTCCGCCCGGAGCAGCCGGCCCAGCGACTGGCCGGCAAGGTACGCCAGGTCAGGCGGGAGATCGGGCCGCGTGGGGATCGGCACGTCGACGCCGAGATCGTCCACGACGACGAAGGCGATGGCCTTGTCGAAGGGACCCTCCATGAACAACTGCACCTGGCTGTGCTGATCGGTCGCGCCCACCGCGCCGACCGGCGTCGGGCCGGTGTACACGGGTTGGCCCCTTCGGTCCACCCGCTTGCCAAGGCTCTCCGCCCAGAGCTGGCGATACCACTCGGCGAGCTGCCTGAGCCGGTCGGTGTACGGCATGAGGACGTGCACCCGGGCGCCGAGGCAGGCGTCGGCCGCCCAGTGGAGACCCGCGTAGAGCGCGGCCGGGTTCTCCAGCAGGTTCTCATGCCCCGCCTGCTGGACCGCCGCCCGCGCGCCCGCGAGCAGCCCGCCGATGTCGATTCCCACGAGCGCGGCCGGCAGCAGCCCCACCGGGGACAGGACGCTGAACCGCCCGCCCACCGCCGGCGGGACGGTAAGTATCGCGATGCCTTCGCGGGACGCGAGCTCCCGAAGCGCGCCCCGCGCCGGGTCGGTGGTGAACACCAGATGGCGATACGCTGCCGGGCCCAGCGCTTCGTCGAGCCAGGCCCGGACCACGAGATACTGCGCCATCGTCTCGGCGGTGCCACCGGACTTGCTCACCACGTTGACGAGCACGCGGCGCGGGTCGATGCGTCCGAGCGCCGCCGCCACCGAGGTGGGATCGACGTTCTCCAGCACCGTGAGCCGGGGGAAGAAATCCCGGCCTTCGTCGTCGAGCTCGTTCCAGGCGGCGGGCTTGAGCGCGTCGAGCAGCGCTTTCGTGCCCAGAGCGGAGCCGCCGATGCCGAGCACCAGGACGTGGTCGTGCGCCTGGCCCAGGCCCTCGGCGAACCGCGCGATCTGGCGCACGTCGGCATCCTGGTCCACCAGATCGTAGAACCCGTACTCCCCGGCGTCACGCCGCTCCCGGACTTCCGCGCGGACGGCGGCAAACCTGCGGACCAGCTCCGTCAGCCGTCCCCGCGCGAGCCCGTGCTCGCCGTCGAGTCCGTCGGTCAGCATGCGCCCATAGCTCATCCGCATCAATCGATCTCCACCGTGAGCCCATCATAGGCGGGCGCGACGCCGGCGGGGAGGCTGGCCGCCAGCTCGGCGTGCCCCGTTTCGTGCGTGAGGTGCGTCAGGAAGGTGCGCTCCGCGCCCAGCTCCTGGGCGGTACGCACCGCCTCGCCGATGCTCAGGTGCGTCGGATGGGAACGCCACCAGAGCGCGTTGAGGACGAGGACTTTGAGGCCGCGCAGACACGAGCGCATGGCCGGCGGCACTTCCTTGACGTCGGTGATGTACGCGACATCGCCGATCCGGTAGCCGAACACCCGGAGATGCCCATGCTGAAAGGCGAGCGGGAGCACCTCCACCCCGGCCACGATCACCGGCCGCCCCGGCTCGACGGGGCAGAGCTCGAGGGCGGGCTTCGACGTGCCTTCGTAGGGGCGCACGGTCTCGTCGAAGATGTACTGGAACGTGCTTCTGAGCCGATCGAGCGTCTCGGCCGGCCCATAGACGGGGAGCGGCCGCCGCTGCTTCACCGAGAACATCCGCAGGTCGTCGATGCCGTGGATGTGGTCGGCGTGCTCGTGGGTGTAGAGCACCGCGTCGACCCGCGACCGGCCGGCCGCCACCAGCTGGAGCCGGAGCTCGGGCGGCGTGTCGATCAGGATGGCGGTTTCGCCGACCTCCAGCAGTGCGCCCGACCGTGTGCGCCGGTCTCTCGGGTCCGTCGAGCGGCATACCGCGCAGCCGCAACCAATCTGGGGCACGCCGAACGACGTGCCGGTCCCGAGAAAGGTCAGCCTCATCACCTAAACTGCTTCGATCTTGAGGAGGTTGGTAGTACCGGGCTGGTCGAAGGGCACGCCCGCCGTCACCACGACGCGCTCCCCGGGGTCCGCGAGGTTGAGCTCGAGCAGCTTGTGCCGGGCGACGGCGAGCATCGAGTCGTAGTTGGGGAGATGCTCCACCAGCGCGGGGACGACGCCCCAGACCAGCGCCAGCTGCCGGAAGGTGTCCGGCTCCGGCGTCACCGCGAAGATGGGCACCGACGGGCGGTAGGACGCGACGGTCCGCGCCGTGAAGCCGCTGCTCGTAAAGCAGACGATGAGGGGCACGTTCATCAGGTCCGCGGCCGCGCACACGGCGACGCCGATCGCGTCCTCGGTCCGCGTGGGCCGGAAGTCGCCGGGCTCGCCCTTGTGGAGACGCTCCAGCTCCTCCCGCCTCCGCCCGACCGCCATGTCGAACGCCGGCCCGCGCCCCTTGCGGTGCTTCTCGATCTCGCGCGCGATGCGCGCCATCGCCTGCACGGCCTCGAGCGGGTATTCGCCCACCGCGGTCTCCGCCGAGAGCATCACGGCGTCGGTGCCGTCCAGAATGGCGTTCGCCACGTCCGAGGCTTCGGCTCTCGTCGGCCGGGGCGCATGCACCATGGACTCCAGCATCTGCGTCGCCGTGATCACCGGCTTGCCGCGCAGGTTGGCCTCCCGGATCACCCGCTTCTGCGCGAGCGGCACCTCCTCGAACGGCAGCTCCACCCCGAGATCCCCCCGCGCCACCATGATGGCGTCCGAGGCCTGCACGATGCTCGGGAGGTGGTCGAGTGCCGTGTCCTTCTCGATCTTGGCGACCAGCTTCATGTGGGGCGGCACCAGCCGGCGGACCTCGTCCAGATCTTCCGGCTTCCGGACGAACGAGACGCCCAGATAGTCCACCCCCCACTCGACGGCACGGGCGATCTCCTCACGGTCCTTGTCGGTCACGGCCGGCGCGCTCACGCTCACGCCCGGCAGGTTCATGCCCTTGTTCGCGCGGAGCTCGCCGCCGTAGCGCACCTTGCCGTAAACGCGATCGCCCTTGACCGAGGTGACCTCGACGTTGAGCAGGCCGTCATTCAGCAGGATCGTGCTGCCCGCCTTGACGTCCTGGGCCAGCGCGGCGTACGCGGTCGGGATCTCGCCTGGGCGGGCCTCAGCCTCGGGCGCGAACACCACCTTCTGGCCGGCCTCGAGCAGCAGCGGCTCGGGCAGCCGGCCGACCCGGATCCGGGGCCCGTGCAGGTCGAGCAGCACGGCGGCGCTGGCCGTGGTGCTCCGCGTGGCGATCGCGGTCTTGATCTCGGCGATCCACCGCGCCCGCACCTCCGGTGTGCCGTGCGACGCGTTGACCCGCACGACGTCCACGCCGGCCTCCAGCAGGGCCGCCATCTTGTCAGGCGTGTCCCAGGAGGGCCCGAGAGTAGCGACGATCTTGGTCCGGCGAACGGAGGCGAGCGGCACGGCATCCCTTGGACGAAGCGAGGAACTAGTTTAATCGCCCGCCGTCAGGCCCGCATCACGACCTCGCCCGCCACGACGGTGAGCCTGGCTCGCGCACGCCGGAAAGCACCCGGCTCGGCGGCCAGCGCGGGATCCACGTCCCAGGCCACGAGGTCGGCGTCCTGCCCCGGAGCCAGGGTGCCCCGACGGTGGGCCACACCCCCTGCCCGCGCCGACCCCTCGGTGTAGGCCCTCACGGCACTCTCGAGGCCGAGCCGCTCGACAGGCCGCCAGCCGTTGGCGGGAGCCCCGTCGTCGGCGACCCGGGCGACCGCCGCGTAGATCCCCTCGCGCGGATCGATCGAGGCGACCGGGACGTCGCTCCCGAAGGCCAGGGTCGTCCCGGCGGCCAGGATGCTCTGAAAGCAATAGGCGCCCTCGCCTCGCGCACCCCAGTACCGGTCGACGAGCGGGATGTCAGTGAGAAGGTGCGCCGGCTGCATCGACACCACGATGCCCGACCGCGCCGCCCGGCTCAGATCCGCGGGATGGACGCACTGGAAATGCTCGATCCGATGGGGAATCGCAGCCGCGGGCGCCCCAGCGAGGAGGTCGAGCGCGCGCCGGACGGCCGCGTCACCGATTGCGTGGACCGTCGCCGCGATCCCGAATCCGGTCGCGAGACGCACCGCCTGCCCGGCTTCCTCCAGAGTCGTGATCGGCATGCCCCGGTCGCGGCTCCGCTCGTAGGGCTCCAGCATCCAGGCGGTCTGCTTCCCGAGGCTGCCGTCGAGAAAGAGCTTGACGCCACCGATAGTGAGCCAGTCTGAGCCCTGCCCGCTCCGTACCCCGTCGGCGACGAGCCGGTGCAGAACGGCCACCGGCGGATGAAAGAGCACGCGGAGCCGAAGGGCACCCTGGGCCTCGAGATGCCTGAAAACGCCAAGCACCTGTTCCGTCTCGACGTCGTGGATTCCTGTGATCCCCAGCCGGTGCGCCTCAGCCTGCCCTTCGACGAGAGCCGCGAGCAGCACGTCGTCTGGAGGGGCCGGGAGGACCGGCAGGACCAGCTCGACCGCCCGGTCCAGCAGGAGCCCGGTCGGCTCGCCAAGCGCGTCCCGGATGATGCGTCCGCCGAAGGGGTCCGGTGTCTTCCGGGTGATTCCCGCCGCCGAAAGTGCCGCGCTGTTGAGCCAGGCAGCGTGGAGGTCGAGGGAGTCGAGGCAAACGGGACCGGCATGAATGGCGTCGAGCGACCACCGGTCCGGGGCCTCCTCCCAGACGTTGGCGTCCCAGCCCTGACCCAGCACCCAGCCGCCAACCGGCACTCCAGCAGCGGCGCGCCTCAGTGCCTCGGCCCGGGTCCTGGCACCCGCGAGATGGACGCGGCGGCGCCCGAGCGCCCAGGTGGCAAAGTGGGTATGCGCGTCTACGAACCCGGGCGTGACCAGCGCGTCCGGCAGCTCGATGACCGGCGTTCCCCGCGGGGTCTGTCGCGCCAGGGTGGCAGCCGGCCCGACCGCCCGGATCCGCCCGGCCTCCCACCAGATGGCATCGCCGGAGACCCCCGGCCGGAGGGTGAGGATCCGCCGGGCGCAGAGGAGACCATTGGCAGAACCGGCCTCGAGGGGTCCGAAAGCGGCGCTATCCACATGTGGAAAAGCGGCCAAAGTGAATATCCGGGATGGCGTCTGGAGTTTGAGAACGGATGAACATGACTTCAAACAAGAGTTGAAGTCAAAATTCTAAGACACAATCCTATAATTAGTTATGGTCTGTGAAATTAACCACATCCACGCATGGCGACAGTGTCGCTATGGCTGCTGGAATTATGCATACGGGCGACTTAGCCACATTGTCGACACGCTCGTTTTCGGCCTTTTGGTAACGCTTGTGTAGCGCAGGTGGACGCTCAGGAACCCCGGCCCGCCGCGCGAACCGCCCGGCGAAGCACCTCGTACGCCTTCGGGTCGGTCGCCCGGAAACGGAGATCGCGCCAGCGGACCCGCCCGTCCGCACCGATGACGTAGACCGTGCGTCGGCTGCGCCCGCCCGCGTCCTTGCTGCCGTACCTGGCCGCGACGGACTGGTCCAGATCGCTCAGCAACCTGAAGGGCAGGCCGAGCCTCTGCGCGAACTCCCGGTGGGTCTCGAGCGAATCATTGCTCACGCCCAGCACGACCGCGTCGGGTCCGAAGATGTCGTCGTACCGATCGCGGAAGGTGCTGAGCTCGAGGCTGTCGGTGCGGGTGAAATCGCGGGGGTAGAACGCGAGCACGACCACCTTGCCGCGGTCGCGCCAGAGCGCGTAGGCGTCGTCGCCGGTGCCCACGGTGTCCTTGTTGGCCCAGGGTAGCGTGAAGTCGGGAGCGGTCTGTCCCTCGTCCGGCCCGCGGGCGATGAAGACCTCCGGACGGGACTGGGCGAGGGCGACCGGGGCGAGACCGAGTCCGAGGACGGCGACGAGCGCAAATCGAGGCATGCGTGGAGTTCCGATCGGTCCTGAGGGTTGTCGTCAGCGCGACGTCACCTGCCGCAGCACAGGTTCCAGGTCCTGCTCCCCACCGGTTCCGGTGTAGACCACCTTCCCTGCCCGGTCCACCACCGCGATGAAGGACGTCGTCGGGACCTGGTAGGCCCGGATGCTCGTGCCCCGGTCGTCGTAGAGCGTGCGGAAGGGCGGCTGGTGCGTCTCCAGATACTTTCTGACCCGGGCCGGGGTCTGGTTCACCGTGACGTTGATGCCCACGAAGGCCACCCGGTCGCCGTATGAGGCGTGCACGGCTTTGATGCGGGGCAGCATCGCCTCGCAGAGCTCGCACCACGTGGCCCACCACTCCAGCACCACGGGCTGCTTTCCCACGTACCGGCCCAGGTCCACGGGCTTGCCCTCGAGGTCGTTGACCGTGACGACCGGTGCGGTAGCTCCGACCGGGATGCCGCTCTCGATCTGGGCCGCCGCCGGGCCGGCGGTAAGCAGCAGGAGCCCAAGAGCGACGGCAAGCCGGGCGCCGGAGCGGCGCAGGAGCCTCGTCATGACACTCTTCCCATCTGGATGAAATAGTACTCGGCCATGGCCAGCAGCAGCACCCCACCGGCCCGCTTCACCCAGGCCGTCCAGGCCCCTGCCCGTGGAAGCGCGCCTGCCAGACCGGCGAAGAGGCCGATGGCCACGAGCAGCGCCGTCATCCCCAGGGAGAACACGAACAGATAGAGAAAGCCGAGCGCGCCGCTCCGGGTGGCGCCGACAAACGTCAGCACGGCGGCGAAGGCGGGCGCGCCGCAGGGCGCGGCCACGAGCCCGGACGTGGCTCCGAGGAGAAACACCCCTGCGGCGGAGTCGCCGCCCACCCGGCTCGCCCAGGCGAGGACCCGCCCGGGCGCGCGGATCGTGAAGACGTCGAGCAGGGCGAGACCCAGAATGAGCAGGAGATTGCCCATCGCGAAGTAGGCCCACGGATTCGAGCTTACGCTGCCGAACAGCGTGCCCGTGAGGCCGGCCAGCAGGCCAAGGCTCGCGTAGACCAGCGCGAGGCCGAGAACGTTGGTGTGGGTGAGCGCGACGGTGCGGCGCGGGGAGCGCGCCGCGCTCCCGGCGCCGCCCAGGATGCCCGCGGTGATCGGGATCATCGGATACACGCATGGAGTCAGACTGGTGGCGAGACCGGCACCGAAGAGAATC
>JBGPPG010000107.1:0-11408 GCA_041488455.1 Gemmatimonadota bacterium | reverse complement strand
GTGGAGAAGGTGTGCATCTGGACCCCGGACAAGGATCTGGCGCAGTGCGTGGTGGGAGAGCGCGTGGTGCAGGCGGATCGCAAGAGCGGCCGGATTCGCGACGAGCAGGGCGTCCAGGCCAAGTACGGTGTCGCGCCCGCCTACATCTCAGACTATCTCGCCCTGGTGGGTGACGCCGCGGATGGCTACCCTGGCATCCCGCGCCTGGGGCCCAAGACAGCCGCGGCGCTCATAAACCGGTACGGCCCCATCGAACAGTTCCCCGCCGACGTTCTTGAGGGAAACCTGGAGCGCGCACTGCTATTCAAGCAGCTTGCGACGCTGCGGATCGACGCCCCGCTCTTCCGCGACGTCGAGCAGCTGCGCTGGAGCGGCGCGACTCCGTCTTTTGCGTCAACGGCGGCCAGGATCGGCGACCCGCGCCTGGGGACGCGGGTCGGGGATCTGACGAAGCGGCTTGGGGCGGGGGTAGGGCGAAGATGAGCTAGCTTGAGAGACGATTTTCGAGGTCCTATGCCTAGCGACGACGAGTCCCAAGCCTCATTGATCCGGGCCGAGCCAGCCACGACGACGGCCGGCGGCCGACACCGCTCGTGGACCCTCCCGCCGGATCTCCTGCGGGAGGCGGTGAAGCGCCTGCGTGCCTCGGCGCTGCTGTACGCGTGCGCGTATTTCCTGGCGGGCTTTCTGCCGGCCCTGCTGATCGCCGAGGGCCGTGCCATGTTCTTCAGCAGCCCGGCTCACTGGCTTCCGGTCTTCCTGTCCATTGCGGGCGGTCTGGCGCTCGCCGCCCTGGTTTCGTATCCGGGCCTGTCCGACCGCGTGAAGGTGCGCGCGGGCCTGATCTTCGAGGTGCTGGGCAGCATCGGGATCGCGGCGGCGGAGTACCAGCACGTCACCGCCCCCATTCAAGTGATGGAGGGGCAGTCAGGCTTTGGTCTCTCCTGGGTGGCCGCCTGGGTTCTCCTGTTCAGCGTCGTGGTTCCCACGCCGCCACGAGTCACCGTCATCTCGGCGGCCTTCTCCGTCGCGACCGTGCCGCTCGTCTATGCCGTCGGCGTGGCCCTCGGCTCCAACGCGCCGCTCCCCCCGGCCCAGTTTTTCTTCAGCCTCGTCTTCCCCTACCTCGTCATCGTGCTCATGGCGTACGTCGGCTCGCGGGTCGTCTACGGCCTGGGCGCCGAGGTGCGGAAGGCGAGGGAGATGGGGAGCTACCGCCTGGTGAAGCGGCTCGGCGAAGGCGGCATGGGCGAGGTGTGGCGGGCGCAGCATCGCATGCTGGCCCGTCCGGCGGCCATCAAGCTCATCCGGCCCGAGGTCCTCGGCGTCACCGACGTCCAGAGCCGGCAGCTGCTCAAGCGGTTCGAGCGGGAGGCCCAGGCGACGGCGCTCATGCGGTCACCGCACACGCTCGAGCTGTACGACTTCGGCATGGCGGACGACGGCACCTTCTACTACGTGATGGAGCTGCTCGACGGCTTCGACCTGGATGAGCTGATCGAGCGGTTCGGACCGGTGCCCGCGGAGCGCGCCGTGCATTTCCTGTGTCAGGTGTGCGCCTCGCTGGCCGAGGCCCACGATGCCGGACTGATCCACCGCGACATCAAGCCCGCCAATCTCTACACCTGTCGTTACGGCCGGGACGTGGACTTCATGAAGGTGCTGGATTTCGGCCTGGTGAAGCAGAACGGCGCACCTGAGCCCGGCGCCGACAAGCTCACCGCCGAGCACTTCGCCGGCGGCACGCCTGCGTTCATGTCGCCGGAGCAGGCCGTGGGCGAGGAGGACCTGGACGGACGCAGCGATCTGTACAGTCTCGGTTGTGTCGCCTACTGGCTGCTCACCGGCACGCCGGTCTTCAAGGGACGGACGCCCATCGAGACGATGATGATGCACGTCCACGTGAAGCCGGACCCGCCCTCGCTGTACACGAAAGTCTTCATTCCACCCGAGCTCGAGGGGATCGTGATGAGCTGTCTCGCGAAGGATGCCGAGGCGCGTCCGCAGAGCGCGGACGAGCTGGCTCAACGGCTGGCAGGCGTTCCGATCGGGGCGGAGTGGACGCAGAGCCGGGCTCGCGAGTGGTGGGACGCGAATCGGCCGGTCACGGCGCGCGTGTCAATTCCGGTCTAGGCGCGGCAGGTGCGCCCCGACCCGATGACCATGCTCCGCCGCGCTTGGACCCTCCCCGTTCTGCTGGTCGCCGGACTCGTCGGCGCGGTGGAGCCGCTCGCCGCCCAGGACAGCGTCCGGGTGGACACGGCCGTGGCCGTGCCGATGCGGGACGGCGTCGTTCTCAGGGCCGACGTGTGGCGCCCCGCCGCCGGCGATCGGTTTCCGGTGCTGGTCTACCGCACGCCATATGGCCGCGGGGACGCTGCGAGCGCATCCGGCATCACCCGTGCGGCCGTGGCCCGGGGCTACGCGGTCGTGCTGGAGGACGTCCGCGGGCGCTACGGCTCCGGCGGCGAGTTCGAGCCCTATCGGCACGAGGGGAAAGACGGCTACGACACCATCGAGTGGGCCGCGCGTCAGCCGTGGTCGAACGGCGCCGTCGGTAGCTTCGGGCTCTCCTATCCCGGCGCGGTGCAGTGGCTCGCTGCGGTGGAGCAGCCTCCCGCGCTCAAGGCGATGGTGCCCGCGATGGTGTACGCCACTCCCGAGACCTTCTGGTATGCCGGTGGCGTATGGGACGGCTCGTGGCTCGACTGGACCTGGCTCAACATCGCCCCCGATCTTCGCCGCAGGCTCGGTGTGCCCGGCCCGCGGACCGACGACGAGGCCGCTGGCGCATGGGAGCGCGACGGCCCGCGCGCCCGCCGGCATCGCCCGCTGCTGACGCTGCCGGACTTCCAGGACATCGCGCCGTGGTACTACGAGTGGATGCGCCACCCTCCCCGGGATCCGTGGTGGAGCTGGGCCACGATGCAGGGGCGCTACCGCCAGGTCGGCGCCGCGGTGCTGAATCTCTCAGGCTGGTTCGACGAGCCGTACGGGCCGGGCGGCGCCGTGGCCAACTACGCCGGCCTGGTGCAAGCGCGGCCTCCCGGCGTGGCGCGAGCCCGGCTGATTCTCGGGCCCTGGACCCACGGCGTCGGCGCCGTGCAGCGCAGCAAGGCGGGCGACCGGGACTTCGGCGGCGGCGCGGCCCTCGATTACGCCGCGACGGTGCTCGCCTGGATGGACCGCTACGTGAAAGGGCAGGTGGAGCGGACGGAGGATGACCCGGCGGTCCGGGTCTTCGTGATGGGTGAGAACCACTGGCGCACCGCGGACCGCTGGCCGCTTCCCGGCACCCGCGCGGACACGCTCTATCTGGCGCGGCCCGCGGGCCGCGGCAAGACCGGCCGACTGCTCGCGAAGCCGGTCGCGGCTCGGGTCGGTGAGAGCGTGATCCGCTCCGACCCCGCCGCTCCGCTCACCGACCCCTTCGACGGCCGTGCCGGTGCGCACGACTATCGCGCGCTGTTGGGCCGCCCTGACGCCGCCGTGTTCGAGACCGCGCCGTTCACCGCTCCGTACGACGTCATCGGCCCGGTGGTCGCCGAGCTGGCAGTGAGCGCCTCGGTGCCGGACTTCGACCTCTGGCTCCAGCTCTCCGATGTGGCCCCCGATGGCACGGCCTGGAATCTCTCCAGCCCGGGCACCGCGCTGCTCCGAGCCAGCTATCGCGACGGCGGTCCGGAGCGGCACCTCGTTCCCAACGGTGGGGTCGTGCGGCTTCGCTTCGACCGGCTGGTCACCGCGAACCGGTTTCTCCCCGGGCACCGGCTACGGATCGTGCTCTCGACCGCCTTCTTCCCCTTGTTCTCGGTCAATCCCCAGACGGGCGCGCAGGAGCTCGAGAGCGAGCAGGTGCAGGCGGGAGACGTACGGATTCACCACTCCGCGGCTCAGGTTTCTCGGGTCATAGTCTCCGCCTTGCGGCCGATGGCCGGCAGGAGCAGCCACCGTATGGGGAAGATCCCGAAGCGCGCCCACCGCCAGTAGCGGAGGAACCGCATGCGAGCCTCGCTGTCCGTGGCCACCGCCCGGGTTTCCGAGGCGAGCTCCGTCACTGCTGGACCGATCGCATGGGCCTCCAGCGTCCAGGCGATCTTCACCTGATTCGGCTCCGCGAAGCTCCGGAACTGCTCCGGGGGCACCGCGCGGAACACGACGTCCGGCAGCCAGGGCTGGCAGACCGCGCCCGCGACGAACAGCTCCCCCGGCCGCTCGAGCAGATATCCCCAGCCCAGCGCCAGGATCTCGTCAATGAACGCCCGGGGCGTCGGACGCCTGCGGGTAGTGGCTCCCATCAGCGCGCCCCGGAGCCAGAAGATGGCCCTTACGGGCCAGAGCGACTGGGCGTCGTGCTGCCGGGCGGTCTGGTAGACCAGGGCGGCCGGCGCGCGCACCGTGATCGCGTGCCGTTCCCGGGCGTCGGGGACCGGAATGAAGGGGTCGAGCGGGCTGGACACGGGCCTCCGCCGGCTACGGATGCCCCGCCTGGATCTGATCCAGCACGAACGCGAAGTTGAACGCCCGCTCCTTGAGATAGTCGTACCGGCCCGAGGCGCCGCCGTGCCCCGCCCCCATGTTGGTCTTGAGCAGCAGGAGGTTGTGGTCGGTCTTGGTGGCGCGGAGCCGGGCCACCCACTTGGCCGGCTCCCAGTACGCCACGCGGGGATCGTTGAGGCCCGCCGTCACCAGGATCGCCGGATAGTTCTTCGCCGCCACGTTCTCGTACGGCGCATAGGACGCCATGTAGGTGTAGTCGGGCTCGCGGTGTGGGTCGCCCCACTGCACCCACTCCTGCGTGGTGAGCGGGATGGACGCGTCGAGCATGGTATTGATCACGTCCACGAACGGCACCTCCGCCACGACCGCGCGAAAGAGATCGGGCCGCATGTTGGTGACGGCGCCCATCAGGAGTCCGCCGGCGCTCCCGCCCCAGATGGCCAGCCGATCGCTCGTGGTGTAGCCCCGCGCCACGAGGTACGACCCGCAGGCGATGAAGTCGGTGAACGTGTTCTTCTTGCGAAGCATCTTCCCGTCGTCGTACCACCGCCGCCCCATCTCCTGCCCGCCCCGGATGTGCGCGATGGCGAAGACCACGCCGCGGTCCACCAGTGTGAAGATCGACGGACTGAAGGTGGGATCGGTGCTCAGCCCGTAGCTCCCGTAGCCGTACAGAAGGAGCGGGCGCTTCCCATTCAGCGCGAGCGGCTTCTTGTAGAGTAGGGAGATCGGCACCATGGTCCCGTCTTCCGCCGGCGCCCAGATGCGGGCGGTGGCGTAGAGCGTCGGCTGATAGTTCGGCACCTGGGTGCGCTTCTTGAGGACCCGGGTACGGTGCCGCATGTCGAAGTCGTACACCGAGGCCGGCGTGAGCGGCGAGGTGTAGACGAACCGCAGGAGATCGGTGTTCGCCTCGGGGTTGTCCGACTGCCGGAAGGTCGAGACCTCCTCGGGGAAGTCCACCGGATACGACCGGCCTATCCGAAAGTCCAGCACCCGGATCCGCCGCACCGCGTTGCCCCGCTCGTAGAGCGCCACGTAGTCCCGGAACACGTCCATGCCCTCGAGCAGCACGGAGTCTTTGCCGGGGACGAGGTCGGTCCAGTTGGCGCGGCCGGGGTCGCTCTCGGGGGCGCGGACCAGCTTGAAGTTGATCGCCCCGTCGTTGGTGCGGATCAGGAAGTCGCTGCCGTGGTGCTCGACCGAGTAGACCATATCCTTGGCCCGCGGCGCCACCACGCGCCACTCGCCGGTCGGCTGGTCGGCGCGGAGATACCTGGTGTCGGACGAGGTGAAGCTCTCGGCATCGATCAGGAGGTACGCCCGGTCCTTGGTCTTCCGGAGGCCAACGTTGAAGAGCTGGTCCGGCTCGTCGAAGACCAGGGCGTCGTGAGTAGCGCCGAGCGGGTGGCGGTAGACCCGATAGGCGCGGTGCGCGTCGTTGTCCCGTCCGTAGAAGAGCGTCGTGTTGTCAGCGGCCCACTCGGCGCTGTAGTTGACGCTGTCCGCCCGATCGGGAAGAACGCGCCCGGTGCGCAGGTCCTTCACGAACAGCGTGTACCACTCACCACCGGTGGTATCCCACGTATAGGCCAGCAGGTTGCCGTCGGGACTCACCTTCAGGAGTCCCACTGCAGAATGCTTCCGGTCGCCGGCCAGCGCGTTCTCGTCCAGCAGCACTTCCTCGGGCGCCTTGAGGCTTCCGCGCCGGCGGCAGAAGATCCCGTACTGCTTGCCCTTCACGGTGCGGGTGTAGTACCAGGCGCCGGCGATCCACTCGGGCACCGTGAGGTCGGTCTCCTTGATCCGGCCGATCATCTCGGCGTAGAGCTTTCGCTGGAGCGGCTCGGTGTGCCGCATCGTGGCGTCGGCGTAGCGATTCTCGGCCTCGAGATAGCCGATCACGTCGGGAGCAGCACGATGGTCGTCGCGGAGCCAGTAGTAGGGATCGACCCGGACGTGGCCGAGGACCGTGTCTGCCTTGGGCCGGACGGCGGCGACGGGCGGCGCGTCCTGCGCGGGGGCGGGCAGGGGGCCCATTGAGAGCAGCGCGACGGCGACAAGCGGGACAACGAGCCGCATGGAGGCTCCGGGTTTCAAAGTGATGCGCTGGAGGGGGGTTGCCGGTCGGGTAGATCGATACGGCGGCGCGGGCGATGCCGCAAGTCCGGGGCTCGCGGCGCTACAAGCCATGGCCGCCGATCGGCACCGTCTCGACGCGATTGCTGAACCCCGCGATGAGTGGCCGCCCCTTAGCGATGGCGATCTTCACGGCCGGCAACGCGATCGAGGCCCGGTGGCTTGCCTGACTGTCCCAGACCTCGGTGACCCAGAGGCCGTCGGGGTCCGCCGGATCGGTTGCGACGACGTAGCTCAGACAGCCCGGCATCGCGCGGGTGCCCTCCAACAGGATCGCCGCGAGCGTGTCGCGCTGGCCCGCGACGGCGGTCATCTTGCCGATCAGTCCGTACATGGTCGCTCCAAGACCGTGGCCATCCCGCCGAGGCCCGCGAGGGGCGGCGGAGGGGTGGTCAAGGGTGGCTTGCCGTGCGCGCGCTCACGAAAGCGCCTCCAGCAGCCGCTCGATATAGTAGCCAATCCCGCCGACTGACATTCATCGGGCATCCTCCCAGAGGGCCGCGTCCCAATCTGCTGCTCTTGGCCTCCGACTCCAAGCGCGCTTCGTTCCCGCTAGTATTCCCCGGCCATGGACCCGCTCTCCGACCTGCTGCGTATTGTCCGCCTCGATGGCGCGTTCTTTTACTCGGTCGAGGCGGCGGAGCCGTGGAGCGTCGAGACAGTGGCCGCCAAGGAGCTCTCGCCTCGGATCATGCCGACCGCGGAGCACCTGATCTCGTACCACGTGCTGACCGAAGGCCGCGGCTACGGGGGCCTCCTCGGCGAAGAGCAGGTCGAGCTCGTCCCGGGCGACGTGATAGTCTTCCCTCATGGCGACGCGCACGTGATGTCGAGCGGCCGAGGCATTCGGGTCGGTCGGGACGTATATAGCACCGCCCCCGCCCCCTATCCCTTCACCGTCTACCTCGGCGACCAGGGATCACGGGTCACATCATTCGTCTGCGGATTCCTCGGCTGCGACCGCCGGCCGTTCAACCCCTTGCTTGCGGCGCTCCCACGCCGGATGCACATGCGGGGCATGTCGAACGCCTGGCTCGGCGGCTTCACCCGCCAGCTGACCGAAGAGTCCCGTCTCGGCCGGGCCGGCGCCGATACCGTCCTCACCCGACTGGCGGAGGTGATGTTCATCGAAGTGCTTCGTCGCTACCTCGACGAGCTGCCGCCGGGACAGACCGGCTGGCTCGCCGGCCTCCGTGATGAAGTGGTCGGTCGGGTGTTGACGCTGCTCCATGGCCGACCCGGTTATCCCTGGACCCTCGCCGAGCTGGCCCGGGAAGCGGCCTCTTCGCGGTCCAGTCTGGCCAAGCGGTTCGCAGAGCTGGTCGGCCAGCCGCCAATGCAGTATCTGACCCAATGGCGGATGCAGGTCGCGGCCAACCTCCTGGCCCAGAGTGGCGCCAAGGTCTCCGCGATCGGCGCGGAGGTGGGGTACGACTCCGAGGCCGCGTTCAGCCGGGCGTTCAAGAAAGCGACCGGCCTCGCCCCCGGCGCCTGGCGCGCCGGCCGTCGCACCGCCCCGTCGGAGTCCCTTCCAACTCGTCCCGACGCCGGAGCAGGAAGTCGGGACGCCTAGTCATTGGCGGGACAGTAGCGCCTCCGCACATTGGACCTCGCGTGCCACGAGGGCGCGCCCTGACCCATTGCCGGAGAGGCTTGGCATGTCATCCGAGAGCATTCCCCGCGCCGGCGGTCCCACCCGCGGCGAGATCCCCGCCTGGTCCGAAGACCCCCTTACCGCCAGAGCGCGGTCGGTCTGGACCGCGGGCGATTTTCTCCCCATCGCCCGCAGCTTCGCGCCCGGCGCCGAGGAGTTCATCGCCCGGTTGGCCCTTCGTCCGGGGGAATTGGTGCTCGACGTCGCGTGCGGCACCGGCAACCTCGCCCTCCCGGCGGCCCGGGCCGGCGCTCGCGTCACTGGGATCGACATTGCCCCCAACCTGATCGCGCAGGCTCGGCTCGAAGCCCGCACTGCCGGCCGCGTCATCGAGTTCGAGGTTGGCGATGCCGAGGCGCTTCCCTGTGCCGATGGCCGGTTCGACACCACCGTGACGATGTTCGGCGCGATGTTCGCCTATCGGCCGGCGCGGGCCGCGGCGGAGCTGCTTCGAGTGACCCGGCCGGGCGGCCGGGTGGCGATGGCGAACTGGACTCCCGAGGGATTCGTCGGCAAGATGTTGCGCGCCCACACGTCCCTGGTGCCGCTGCCCTCGGGAGTGCCGAGCCCGCTGGGCTGGGGTGAGGAGGACATGGTTCGCGCGCGCTTCGGCGACCGGGTGACTTCACTGATCTGCACCAGGCGAACCCTGGAGCTTCGCTTCCCGTTTCCACCCGCGGCCGTGACCGAACTATTCGCCACGTGCTACGGGCCAACGGTCGCGACGCTCCGAGCGACCGATCCCGACGGTTCGAGCCGGCTTCGCGACGAGCTCACCCGGCTGTTCCAGCAGCACAACCTCGCCACCGACGGTACGACCGCGGTGGCGGGCGAATATCTCGATGTCCAGGCAGGAGTCGCCTGACGGCCACACGAGCCGGAGGTGAACAATGAGCCAACGTAGCTTATGGAATATCAAGCACGGTCGTAAGGGCTCCGAACTAATCGCCGACGTTGCGGTAGTACACCGTCGTGCCGCAGAGCCCGCCCTGCGGCAGCAAGGCATAGCCGGGGATTACACCCACACGCACCCAGCCCAGGCGCTCGTACAGGCGCTCGGCCTCGCCGCTGGCGGTGTCGAGCACCAGCAACGTCTTGCCGCATTCGCGCGCCGTGGCTTCAGCGGCTCGCATCAGCGCCGCCCCCAGCCCTTGGCGGCGGGCGCGGCGATGCACCAGCACCTTCGACAGATCGGCGCGGTGCGGTTGGTTCTCGGGCTGGTCGAGCACCAACTGCACGGTGCCGCACAGGCCTCGCGCATCTTCGGCGACCAGTAGCGCGCGTTCGCCCGCGGCCACGCCTTGCGCCACACGGCGCCAGAACGCCACGGCGCGGTCGCGCGGCAGCGGCTGCATGAAGCCTACCGACGCACCGCCTTCGACGCAGTCGATCAACACGCCGGCGAGCTCGTCGATCTGCGCGTCATCGAGCGCGTGCAGGCGTCGCAGGGACCAGGTGGGCGTGATCATCGTCTTGAGGGGGAGTCGGTCGTAGCTCGCTTGCAGGGCGTGGACGGGGTCGATAGCAAGCTCCGGTGGGCGCGAGTGGAAGGGTCCCCTTTAACCTCCCCAATCCTTAGGGGCTAGCGGCCTCCGGGCCGGCCTCCGGCATCACCTGGAGCAGGACCGCAGGGTGCACGGAGATCTCCCCGGTGAACGGGCGGCTGTGAGATGCGATCAACACGACCGCGACCCCCACTCCCGTCGCGAAAATCGCCAGGATGATGCGATTGGCGGTGCGATTGTCGCTATGGACCATGGCAATGGTGACTAAGGTAAGACCCGCCTGCACGAGCAGCACGGTCCACTTCACCCAGTTGATCGACGATCTACTGAGAATGATGCGCTGCCGGCGTGCCTCCAACGCAATCTGGAGCGATGCGACCATCTCGCGTTGGGCAGCTACCTGGCCTTCGCCTCGGGGGCTGAGCGAGAGCGTCAGCTGGAGCGCCTCAACCAACCGAGCCGGGGCGATCGTCAGGGTGGCGTTCCGCCGGGCCATGGCCGGCCACTCCTGGGTGACCGCGTCCTGGATATAGCGCCGGATGAGGTCGCGCAGGCGCGCCTCGGGCTCGCCCGGGAACGCAGCGGCGAGGAGAACGACGGCGCGCAGAGCGCTCGCTTCCCGGTTGACCGCCGTGCTCGCCCGATCGGCGTCGCTCCAGACCTGCGCGGCGAGGAAGCCGACCAGCAGGGCGAAGATGATGGCGAGCGGGGGCAACACGCCCGGCGAAATCGCCTTGAACGCGCGCGCCCGCTCGCCCACCGCCAGGGCCGTGATGAGCAGGTAGAGCCCTGCAGTGACGACGTAGACGGCCCCAAGGATTATGACTCCCATCCACAGGACCGGCAGGTTGAGAAGCCAGTCGCTCATGCTGCCTCCCCGTGATGCTCGTGCGTCGGCCTGGGCAGGGGTGCGAACCGCCTCATCCCGGGAAATGCACCCGACGGAGGAGTTCCTCAAAGCGCGGGTCGGAACGGAGTGTTTCGAGCCGTGGGTCCTTCTTCAGGTACACCAGCAAGGTCGACCGCTCTTGGGCTGCCTGATCGAGGTGCTCGAATGCCTTGTCCTTCTCGCCCAAGCCGGCATACATCACCGCCGCATGGTATGGGGACACATAGCTTCGCTTCGATTCCTCGTCGAGCTGGTCGAGCAGCCGTCGCACCTCTTGCCGCTTGCCCTGCACGGCGTACACGTGCCCGAGCGAGGCGATGAAAAGCGGGTCGATCCCGCCGGACTCCATCGCCTTTTGGATCTCGACCGCGGCCTGGTCGTACACCCCCTTCTGCTCCAATGCCATGCCGAGCCCCCAATGGGCTACCGCGTGGGTCGAATCAAGCTCGAGGGTCGTGCGCAGCCGATCGATCGCCGCGTCGTACTTGCCGGCGAAGAACAGCACCATGCCTTCGTTTGCCTTGAGCGCCAGCGACATCGGATCGAGCTCCTGCGCCCGCTTGAGCTCGGTCATGGCCTCTTCGTCCCGGCCGGTTGATGCCAGGTACCGGCTGTACGAATGGTGCACGGCCGCGTCGCTGGGGTTAAGCGCGAGCGCGCGCTGAAACTCCCGCTCGGCCGCGACCCAGTCCCACTCGTAGTACGCCAGAACGAAGGCGAG
>JBGPPG010000106.1:0-11411 GCA_041488455.1 Gemmatimonadota bacterium | reverse complement strand
GGGACGGTCTGGAAGTAGGTACCGTTGTCGCCCGCGGGCTCGAGTCCGAGCCGGCGAAACTCGGCGGCGACGTAGTCGGTGGCCTTGGCGTTGCCGACAGTCCCGGTCTCCCGTCCCAGCATCGAATCCGCCGCGAAGATGGCCAGCCGTTGCCGGAGGTCCTGCGCCGTGATCGCCGGCTCCGTGCCCGCGGGAGCGGGCCGGACGGCCGGGGTCGGGTGGGAGCAGGCACACAACAGGAGCAGCGGGACTAGAGCGTCTCGGCCTGGCCGCATGGATTCGGTTCCCGTAGGGGGTGGAAGGGGCTGGGTGTTGCTGAGCCGGACGGCTCGGGGCGGGGACGGGTTTCACCCGGTCCTGCTTGACACCACCTTGAACGGGGTCTAACTGTCCACATGGCCGGCGCTCGGCGAGTCTCCCCCGACCCGTGAGCGCACGCGACTGCCACCGCGGGTAATTGCTCGTGACGGACCCCTCCGAACCTGCGGACGCGATCTACCGCCGCATCGTCGAGAATAGCCAGGGACTGATCTGCGTCCACGATCTGTCCGGCGTCCTGCTGTACACCAATCCGGCCTCCGCCGCCGAGCTGGGCTATTCCGTCGAGGAGCTTGTGGGTCGCAACGGCAGCCTCCTGCTGGCTCCCTCGGTTCGTCCCTTGTTCCGACAGTACCTCGAGCGCATCCAGACCCAGAAGGCGGACCAGGGCGTGCTGCGACTCAAGCGGCGGGACGGGACCGACCGCCTGTGGGCCTACCGCAACGTGCTGCACGAGAGCGGGGGCGGAGAGCCATACGTGATCGGTCACGCGGTGGACATCACCGAGCTATGGCGCACTAGACAGCAGCTGCAGGAAAGCGAGACCCGCTCCCGCGCGGTGCTAGCGGCGCTGGACGAAGGTGTGGTGTTCTGCGGCGTGGACGGCGAGGTCATCGACTACAATCGTAGCGCCGAGCGCATCTTGGGCGCGACTCCGGATCAGCTCCTCGGCAGCACCGCGCACCCTCCCACGCTCGCGCTCGTGCGCGAGGACGGCACGGCCTTTCCCTCCGCGGAGCGACCCAACCGGCTCACGCTCAAGACCGGCCGGCCCTGCCTCGGCGTCGTGTGCGGGGTCCAGCGGGAAGACCGGGTGCTCTGGCTCGAGCTCAACTCGCAGCCGCTCGCGCGGGCCCTGGGGGAGGAGCCGTACGGCGTCGTCGTGTCGTTCATCGATGTGACGGAGAGGAGGTTGCGGGACCAGGCGCGGGACGAGGAGCTGCGGGCGGCAATGGCCAACCTCAAGATTCTCGGTGGGCTGCTCCCGATCTGCGCCTCGTGCAAGAAAATCCGGGACCAGGATGGCACCTGGGAGCAGATCGAGACGTACATCCACGCCCACTCGCAGGCGCAGTTCAGCCACGGGCTTTGCCCCAGCTGCCTCGACCGTCTCTACCCGCCCGAGCCGAGCTGACCCGCGGCTCGCGGAATCACACCACGCCCGGCAGAGAGCGCACCCGATCGAGCGCCTCCGCCTCGTCGTTGCACCAGACCCCCAGATCGGTCCCGCAGGTCCACGTCTCCCAGCATCCCCGGACCTTGCCGTAGCTGTTGTCCAGCACGCAGTGCGGGATCCGCATCAGCAGGCAGAAGATGTGTCCGTGCAGCCGGTCCGTGATGACGGCGCGCCCCCGCCCGAGCAGGCGGCACCCGACCCCGACGCGATACGTCGCCATTGCCTCGCGCAGCCGCGCGGTCGTTCGGTGCAGCCGGCTCAGCCAGCGGTGTCGCCCGGCGCGGCGCTGGAGCGCAGCGTGGATGCGATGCGAAAGGCCTCCCTCTTCGTGCGGCCAATCCACGCGGATCACGTCATCCGGCTCCACCGCACGCGCCGGACGCAGTCGCGCCTCGCGGTCCCGCCGCATGAGGAACACGATTCCCTCGGGCTCGCGCGGCCGGCGCGGCAGCGACTCCAGACAGAACGCCAGGTCGGGGCAGAGCTCCACTCGCGAGCGGAACGTCCGCTCCGCGGTCGCCAGCGTGGCCTGGTCCCGCGCGAGGAGCGTGAAGTCCGGATGGGCGTCGCAGATGCGCGCCGCCCGCTCCAGCGCGTCGCGGGACCGGAAGTGGAGGCTTTGCGGGAGCTGGATGATTCGATTGCGCGGGAAGGCCTGGAGCACCGCTTCCCGCAGCTCCTGATGATGGGGGTAGAGGTCGCCGAAGTTGCCGCCGCCGCTCAGCAGGATCGTCCCCCGCCCGACCCGGGCGGCCAGCTCGCTCCGCGAGTACGTCTTGAAGTCGCAGGTGTAGCGCAGCCAATTGGCGCCGAGGGCTCGCAACAGGGACAGCTCGCCGAGCCAGATCGCGCTGTCGCCCACGTTGGTGTGATTGGGAAAGTCGACGAGCGCGTAGGGCTCACCTGGATCGAGCAGCGGCCGCATCACCTGGAGCGCGCGGTAGCGGAGATCGGCGGCCAGGCCCGGGCCCCGGGCCGCGCCGGAGATCGGCCGCGAGTAGAGGTGGCGGGCGCTCTCGCTCATGCGAACACCGCCCGGCGCACCACGTGCCGGACGCCGCTGGGCAGGGTCGCGCGGGCCAGCTGGCGCGCGGCCTCGCGGAACGCCGACTGCACCCGGTAGCGCGCCACTTTCCGGCGGGCGAGGCCCACCCAGGGCGCCCGAACCCCGTTCCGGTCCGCTGCCACGAGCAACTGGCTCCATTCCTCGGCGAGGCTCGGGCTGCGCAGCCGGACCCGCTCGACCTGGGAGAGCGTCGGCGCCCGCTCGAAGCTTGGCGGTATGGGGAGCCCGGCGACGAGAAAGTTGTGCATCGTGCGCACGCACTTCTCGCATAGGCCGCAGTTCCGGTCTCGCGGGATCCCTTCCCAGCACACGCGGAGGGCAGCGAGGCCCGCCGGCCACTCGGCCAGGTCGGCCACCTTCTCGCAGCGATTCCGGCCGGCGCCGTCGTGCACGACCTGGAGCTCGGCACTCGACAGCAGAGGATCGGTGATCACGTTCGACCCCATCGGAAAGGTCAGCACGTCGTACGGGCGGGAGCTGGCGAGCAGGGCCTCCCCGCAATGCGGCCGGAGCTGATGAAAGCAGGACGCCAGCGCGACCCCGTAGGCCATCTCCCAGTGGTACGGCAGGGCGTCCCGGAAATTGGTGCGCACCGGCACGAGCGAGATGCCCAGCGCCCCCAGTAGCGGCGCGGCCCGCCCGCAGCCGGCCTCGAAGGCCGCGGTGTCCGCGAGCGGGATGTCGAATCCGTGCACGAAGACGGCATGCGTGATCCCGCGAGAGCGATGCCCGGCGAGCCTGTTGACGTGCCGCCAGATGGTCCAGCTTGAATCCACGCCGCCGGAGTAGCTGGCGGCGACGCCGGCCCCCCGGTGGCGGGTCACACCGCGGGGGGTCGTCCGGTCCGCCCCGATGTCGATCTGCGCGAACGTCTCGGGCCGCCACCGGTGCCAGGCGTCGCGGAATTCGGCCAGGTTGCCCAGCAGCTCCCCCGAGGCGGCGCCGTGGAGGACCAGGTCCCGTCCCTCCGCCATCGCCTGGATCATGGCGGCGACGAGGAACGGCTCGTCCGGCTCGGGAGGCTCCCCGCCGCCGAGGTCGGGCAGCGAGTACCAGAGGGTGACGTCGCCGGTCTGCGGGGGACCATGCCGGCGCTCGACCCGGCAAGCCCGCCGGACCCCCAGCCCGCCCGGAGTCTGCGCCTCCGGCCACAGGTGCATGCTCGGCCCGTTCTGGCGGCCGCCCGGCTTATCGGGGGTCACGGCGCCTGGATCCACTCGTTGTGCCGAAACGGGGAATATCGGAGTCCCCGCCCGCAAAAGTCGGCGATGTTGATCACGTCATGGAACGAGGGGTCGCTCCACCGTCGGGCCGAGAGGTGCAGGTCCAGATCGGCCACGTCCGTCGCCAGCGGACTCCGGCCCGCGCAGAGGTTGTTCGCCCGGTTGAACACGACGATAGGGTCGCAATTGATCCGCGGCATGTAGGTCAGCTTGAGCTCCACCCGCCGCACGCTCCCGTCCGTGGCCCGCACCGACGCGAACGCCTCGCAGTCCACCCGCGCGTCGAACATGTGGAGTGCGTACAGTCGTCCCTCCCCCGTGATCGTGTGGTCGCCCGGGAATGCGTACGGCGTCAGCTGGAGCAACGAGAAGGCGACCGCGGGCGCGTAGGTGGCCGGCCGCAGCCGGCCGCGCAGCAACGGCTCCAGCAGACCACGCCGGTCGCCGGGCGGCCAGAGCCGGACGAGCGGGTAGATGGAGATCAGGAGGAACATGAGCAACGGGTAGAAGAAATCCACGATGGCCCATGACATGACGTGGAACAGCGCGATCTGGGCGAAGGCCGCCCAGAAGATCCACCCCCGTGAGGCGAGCAGCCCCCAGGACACCACCAGCTCCATCACCACCACGTAGGCGCAGGCGACCACGACGCCGACGCCCGTGAAGAACCAGAGCGGCCGGTAGAGGTCGTCGCCGGAGATCCACTCCCAGTTGAGCTTGAGCGACCCCGCCCACACGTAGAACAGCACGATCAGGACCCGCAGCGCATCGCGCTTGCCGGGCACGAACAGGAATACCGCCGCGGCCCAGAGCGCCATGTAGTGCTGGTTGTGGCGTAGCCGGTAGTCGAGCGCCAGGAGCAGGAGCTTGACCAGGTTGAGCGCCAGCAGGCCGGCGTACGCGGCCGGGACGAGGCGTCGCCAGACGAAGAGGGCGGCCACGATCGCCGAGGCGAGGCCGAAGACCTCGAGCAGGGTCTCGACCTGGCCGAGCGTGAGGCCCCGCCAGCGCTCGCAGCCCGGCAGGAGCGGCCAGCAGATCGGCTCCGCCGCCCGGCTCATCACGTTCTGCTCCCCCTCTAGCCGCCAGAACATGACCGACAGGAGGTTGACCAGCGCGAGCCCGGCCCCATACACCCTCAGGACCGGGTCCGTCCGGATCTCCTCGACCTGGGCGGCCAGCACGCTGACCAGCCGCCGACCGGCAGGGCGAACGTCGTACGCCGCGACAGCCATGCGCCTCCGGTGTCGGGGGTGACCGGCCGAAAGGCGGCCGGCCCGCCGCAGCTGGGCGCGGCGGACAAGGGTCGTGCGCCGCTCAGACCTTAGCGGGCGATCCGATCGGTACGAGTTCCGCGCCGGTCGTCGGGCGCGTAAGTAGTGATGGGGGCTCGCGGCGGAAGGTCCGGAGGCGGCCGCGGGCAGCGACCCGAAACATGCCTAGATCGGCCCCTGGGCGGGAGTCCCCGGGGGTCAGTGCAGCTTCCCGCTCATTCTGACCAGGGTGACCGAGGCCTCGCGGCGGACCACGGGATTGGGGTCGGACAGGGCCGCCGACAGGGCCGCCTGGGCGGGGCCGCCGAGGGCAACCAGTGCATCGCCGGCGGCGTTGCGCACCCGGGTGTCCTCGTCGCCGAGGGCCCGGATCAGCAGCGGAACCGACCGGTCTTCGTCCCCGGCGTAGGCCTGGTAGCGGAGCACCGCGCTTAGCCGTTCCATCGGGTTGGGTCCCTTGAGCCCGGCGGCGAGGTCGTCCACGCTTCCCAGCTCTGGCCCGCCGGCGCGCTTACTCGGCTGGGGGCCGAGCTGTCCCATCGCCCACGCGGCGATCTTCCGCACCGTCGGGTCGGGGTCGGTCAGAGCGTTGTTTACTGCCTGACTGGCAGGGGCAGTTGCCTGGCCCAGCGCGCCCAATGCGTAAACCGAGTTGTACCGGACCCCTGGCCGGTTGTCGGTTACGCCCCGTAGGAGGGTGGGAATAGATGCGGCGCCAAGCTGGCTCAGCGCCCAGGCGGCGGTCGAGCCCAGTTGACTATTGGTGTCTCGGAGCGCCGTCCCGAGCGCCTCCACCTGCTCGTCGAGGCGTGGACCCGGCCGCGCCAGGGCGACGGCTGCCTCCTCCCGAACGCTTTCCGGGCCGCCGCGGAGCCGGGCGAGCAAGGTGTCGAACGGGGCCGAGTCCGCCGACTCCGCCCGCCCGTTCCGACGCTCGGCCCCCCCGGGCGAGCAGGCGGCGAAAGCGGCGACAAGGGCGATGGCGAGGTGGCGTGCGGTCGGGGGTCCCATGAGAGCCTCGGGTTGAGTCGAAGATATCGGGGGCGTACGTTCCCCGGCAGCTATGCCCGGACCCCATAGCACCACGCTCCGCCGCCGGCCCCCAGCGGGGGTCCGGGCAGCGGTAGTCGCCGCCGCGCTCGGAGGTCTCGCCGCCCCGGCCTCCGCGGCCGCCCAGCTTCCCACGTGGATCTTTGACTCGGCGGCCCGCCCCGCGCTCACCGGCCTCTGGCGCGAGAGCGTGGCCGCGCGGGCGGAGCGGGTGGCCTGCCTGGCCGGGACGATCGGCCCCGACACCGTCTGGATCACCGGGGCCAAGCCGGTGCCCGGTAAGGCCGACTCGCTCGGAGCCGATCCCGAGCCCTCGCTGGCCGCTTGTCGGGCGCCCGAATGGATCGGTACGGTGCACACGCACATCCGCTCGACCGACGATCCGCACGGGGTCGGTCGCTTCAGTCCGGGCGATCGCGCCATGATGTCGGAATGGGCTATCCGGTGGGGGCGCAAGGGTGCGTTCTGCGTGCTCTACACCGCTACCGGTGCGCATTGCGAGCTCTATCCGCCCGGCAAACCGGGCCGGGTGATCCCGGCGCCCGAGTGACGCCGCCTGGTCCACCCGGACGGTACCGGAAGCTCACCAGCGACAGCAACCTCCAGACGTCCCGCGGGGGTCTCTTCATCCGACACGCTCGCCTGAAGCCGGTGGTATCTTTGCGAGCATGACGCCCGCCCGTCGCACCCATGGCTTCCGCGAGTCGGTGATCCGGGGGATGACCCGGCTCGCCAAAGAGCACGAATCCATCAATCTCGCTCAAGGGTTCCCCAACTTCGCCGCGCCCGAGCTGCTCAAGGCGGCCGCAGCGGAAGCCGTGCACGGGGACATCAATCAGTACGCCATCACCTGGGGCGCGCAGCGACTCCGCGAGGCGCTGGCCCGGAAGTACCGCGCCTGGTACGGTCTCCCGGCAGACCCTGAGCGCGAGATCACGGTGACCTGCGGCGCCACCGAAGCGATGATCGCGACCTTGCTCGCCGTGGTGGATCCCGGCGACGAGGTGGTGATCTTCGAGCCGTTCTACGAGAACTACGGGCCGGACACCATCCTCTCGGACGCGCGCCCGGTCTTTGTCCCGCTCGAGCCTGGCCGGCCGCTCGATCTGGACCGGCTCGCCGCCGCGTTCTCCTCCCGCACCCGGGCGATCGTGGTCAACACCCCCAGCAACCCGTCGGGCCGGGTGCTCGGTCGGGCCGAGCTGGAGGCGATCCGCGACCTCTGCGTGCGCCACGACTGCCTGGCCGTCACCGACGAGATCTACGAGCACATGGTGTACGAGGGGATCCACGTCCCGCTCGCGACGCTCCCCGGTATGGCCGGCCGGACCATCACGATCAGCGGGGCATCGAAGACGTTCGGCGTCACCGGCTGGCGAATCGGGTGGGCCATCGCGCCGGAAGCCATCTCCGACGCGATCCGGAAGGTCCACGATTTTCTCACCGTGGGTGCGCCGGCGCCGCTCCAGGAGGCGGTGGCCGTGGCGCTGGACCGCCTCGGCGAGCCCTTCTACCGGGAGCTCACCGATGCGTACCGTGCCCGGCGAGACCTGCTCGTGGGTGCTCTGGACGGCGCCGGCTTTCGTTGCGTCCCGCCCGAGGGCGCGTACTACGTCCTCGCGGATTTCTCGGGGCTGAGCGATCTGCCGGATACCGAGTTCTCGGTCTGGCTCTCCCGCGAGATCGGGGTCACGCCCGTCCCCGGATCCAGCTTCTTCCATGATCCGGCCGACGGCCGCTCGTTCGTCCGGTTCGTCTTCTGCAAGACCGACGATATCCTGCTCGAGGCCGCCCGGCGCCTCGGGGGACTCCGGAGCGGGGCGGCACGACACCGGCCCGGCGCCGCACGGGAGACCGCCGCGCGCAGCGGCCTCCAGTCCTGACCGCCGCCCCTTGCGCCCGGCGCCACCGGTGCGCACTCTGAGCCAGAAAGGCGGACCATGGGGGCAGACAACTCGCGTTCGCACGTTCGCATCCACTACCCCGCAGCCGGGCGGCCGCGTCTGGTGCTGCCCGGTGGAACCCACGAGGTGCTGGACCTGTCCGCCGAGGGCCTCCTGGTCCGGCTCCCGGCGGGCCGGGCCACGCCGGACCTGGGCGCCCGCCTGGAGGGGACGCTCGAGCTGGTCACAGCGGGCCCGCTGACGGTGCGGGCGCGGGTCGTCTGGGTGGACGGCGATCGCGTGGGTCTTCATCTCTGGCCGGACGCGATCCCGTATCCGGTCCTCCTCGCCGAAGAGCGCAGCCTCGCCCCGACCCGGCATCCCTGAGCCGGGCCGGGCGATCCGCCCGGACACCCTCCCCAGTGGCGTAGAATCCATGCTCTTCCTGGATCGCGTCGACGCCGGTCGCCGGCTGGCCGGCGCGCTCGAGCGCTTCCGGAGCCGGAACCCGGTGATCCTCGCGTTGCCACGCGGTGGCGTGCCCGTGGGGTTCGAGGTGGCGCAGGCTCTCTGTGCGCCGCTCGACGTCATGGTCGTCAGGAAGCTCGGCGCTCCGGGGCACGAGGAGCTCGCGGTCGGCGCCATCGCCCCGGGGGCGGTCTACGTGGACCGGTCCATCGTGCGGCAGCTGGGCGTGACCCCGGCGTATCTCGAGCGCGTCGTGGCGATGGAGGCGAGGGAGCTGGAGCGCCGGGAGCGGGCGTATCGGTCCGGGCGGCCGCCGCTCGACGTCGAGGGTCGCGTCGCGATCCTGGTGGACGACGGCCTCGCCACGGGTGCCACGGTCAGGGCCGCGATCGACTCGCTCCGGCAGCGGCGCCCCGCGCAGGTGGTCGTCGCCGCGCCCGTCGGGGCCCCGGAAACGGTCGCCCGGCTCCGGGATGTGGCGGACGAGGTGGTATGCCTGGAGACACCGCCGGACTTCCGGGCCGTGAGCGTGGCCTACGACGACTTCGCGCCGACTACCGACGCCGAGGTCGTGCGCTGCCTCGCCGCCGGCCGCTGATACCACCAAGCGTCGAGGTTCCGCAGCCATTACGCACAGCTCAGTTCCCGGTGCCCTCCGGCTCGCTCACGCCGACGGCCGCCCCCGGGTTCAGAATCACCGTCCGGAATTTCCGGGCGGCCGAGGCCGAGGCCGAGGTGGAGGCGGAAGCGCTGGCGCCGGCTTCGGCGCCGTACGACGTCAGTACGGCGTTCCGCACCACGAACATGCCCTGTTGCTGGCGCAGGAAGTCCGAGACGCGCACGTTGACCAGGACCTCGAGGTCCCCCCGCAGGACGCCGGCCGGAAGCAGGCAGGCGACCTGTCGCGCAGTAGTGCGGCCGATCGCGCCCGGGCTCTCGATGTGCTCGTCCGCCTGGGTCGGCTCGATTAGGTGGACGGCGTCGCGCTGAAGCCCCAGGAACGCGAGCGTCTTCGACTCCCCGGGCACCCGCACCCGTGAGCACTTGATGATGGTGACGCCGGGGGCCAGGAAGTCGAGCAGGCTCTGAAGCTTTGGAATGTGGAACCCCCCCTGGAGCCAGCCGAGCGGGGTGAGGATGTTCACCGTGCTGGTGCGCAGCTCGGGGGCGAAGCGTGAAGCAGTGTCCATGGCGCTCTCCGGCTTGGGGGCGGCGGGCCAATATGCGCGTCGGGTGGGGCCGAGGAACAGAGGGGCAGGAGAACCATGTCTCGCGCGTTCGTGAATGAGGACGCCGCCGGCGGCGAGGCGCCGCGGTATCCGTTGCCGGACCCCGGCGATCCCGCATACGATCTGGCGGCCGCCCGCGCGTTGCTGCGCGGAGCCGGCGAGGGTGACTCCGCCAGCGCGGAGGCCGCGACCGGCTACGTCTTCGGCGAGCCGAAGCTCCGGACCCAGGTCGAGCGCATCCTCGCCGAGGCCCGGGCGGACGGCGACGAGCGGCTGGAGCAGCTGGCCGAGCGCTTCCTGCGCCGCGCCGGCCGCTGATCCGAGGCCGACCGGCGTCCCCACCTTCCATCACCTATGAGCCAGCCCAAGACACCGCCGTTCTTCTACCGCCTGAGCCATGGGATCCGGATCACGGTGCGGCCGGAGTACCTGGCCGACCAGTCCGATCCGGCGCGGCAGCGGTTCGTGTTCGCGTACCACGTCCGGATCGAGAACGTAGGCACTCAGCCGGCCCGACTGTTGACGCGGCACTGGCGAATCCACGACTCCATCGGAGAGGACATCGACATCGAGGGGGAGGGGGTCGTGGGGGAGCAGCCGCTGATCCCTCCGGGCGCCGTGCACGAATACCAGAGCTTCTGCATCCTCAAGTCGCCCGGCGGCCACATGGAGGGCGAATACCGCTTCGTCCGGGCTGATCGGACCACGTTCGACGCCGAGATCCCCCGCTTCATTCTCGCCCTGCACGACGCCGAAGCGAGCTAGTGCCGATGGCTTATGTTTCGGAGATGAGTCAGTCCGCCGTCGCGTACCGCCACGGACCTTTGAGCGTCCCGTTTCGAGAGCACGTTGCCGCGCTCGACGTCGCTCCCGCGCATCTCCTGGTCGCCGTCTCGGGCGGTCCCGACTCCGTGGCGTTGCTGGACCTGCTCTCGGCCTCGCGCGAGGCGCTCGGTCTCGAGCTCACGGTCGCCCACGTCGATCACGGGATCCATCCTGAGAGCGGCATGGTGGCCGAGGGGGTTCGGCGTCTCGCCGTGGAATACGGCCTTCCCTTCATTGCGCGGCGGCTGGCCCTCGGCCCTCGCGCCTCCGAGACCGCGGCCCGCGCGGCTCGTTACCGGGCGCTCGAGGCAATGCGGCGCCAGTCAGGGGCGGACCTCATTGCCACGGCCCATCACGCGGACGATCAGGCGGAGACCGTATTGATGCGAGCGCTCCGGGGGTCGGGACCGGCGGGACTCGCGGCGATGGCCGAGCGCCGGGGACGGGTGCTCCGACCGCTCCTGCCGTTCCGGCGGGACGATCTGGCCCGCCATCTGCAGGCTATCAGGCGATCCTCGTGGGCCGATCCGGCGAATAGTGATCCAAGGCACCTCCGCGCCTGGATCCGGGGCGATATCCTCCCGGTGCTGAGACGTCGTCTCCCGGATGTGGAAGCGCGGCTTGGCCGGGTCGCAGAGCAGGCCTCGCTCGACCGGCGCGCGTGGGATTCGCTGCTGGATGTTCTGCCGGGTCTCGACACGCGACCCGAGCCAGACGGGATCTCGGTGGCCTCGAAGTCGCTTGAGGTAGTTGATCACAACATCCTGATGTGTATTACGATGGCTGCCGCCAGGCGATGTGGATTCTCACTTGGGCCGCGGCGGGCTGCCAGGGTGGTGCAGCTCCTGGATTCCGGAGAGAGCGGGACTCATGTCCCCCTCGGTTCCGGCTGGATCGC
>JBGPPG010000105.1:0-11566 GCA_041488455.1 Gemmatimonadota bacterium | reverse complement strand
GTACCCTTGCAGGCGTCCTGCAGAAACCGTCCCTGATCAGGCAACCCTTGCCGGAGCACGAACAGCGATGCAATCCCCACTCGTCGTCGAGGCGTTGCGGGAACAGCTGCTCCGGGTCATCGAGTGGCACGCGAACGAACGACCGGCGTTCCGGTGGGGAGTGGTCATCCACCGCCGCAACGAGCGCGGTCGGTTTCGCTTTGGCTGCGTGACCCAGGGCGGAGAGAGCTTCCTGCTGACGCACTCGCAGATGGCCGATCTTGCTCGGCATGCCTGCTGGCTGGACGGCGCCGTCCGCGTGAGCCTGGAGTGCCGCCAGACGGCGGTGGATCCGGAGACGGAAGAGCTCCAGCGACCCGACCGGCCCCTGCTGGTCGAGGCGATGGCGGTCTTCTTCGATCCGGGCGCCACGGGCGGCGAGGCGGCCGCATTCCAGGCGATGGCGGGGGTCCTGACGGCGAGCACCTGCCCGACCGAGCTGTTCATTCTCACCCGCGAGAGACCGGCGAGCTGGCCGATGTAACTGTGGTCACTTCTCACTTAAGAAACAGTAGTTCGCGATAGGTCGGCAGCGGCCACAGGTCGGCCGACACGTGGGTCTCGAGCGCGTCCACCGCGGCGCGCAGCCGGTTCATGGCCGGCTTGACCTCCCGTTTGATCTGCTGGGCGTGCCGCAGCGGCTCCTCCTCATGCTGGGCAGCCGCCCGCTCCAGCTCGCCGATCGAGTCCCGCAGCTCGTTCACCAGTCCCACAAACTCCTTGAGCGCCGCCACCTGGCCGGGGGTCCCCGCCCCGGCTCCCTGGACCGCGGCCACCGCGCTCGCCATCTGCCCCTCGTAGCGTAAGCCGGCGGGGAGGATCTGCGTCCGGGCGATCGAGATCATGCTCTCGGCCTCGATGCCCAGCTGCTTGACGTACTTCTCGACCGCCACGTGGGTGCGGGAATCGACTTCGGCCTTGCTGAGCACGCCGTACTTCCGGAAGAGGTCCGCATTCTTCTTGGCCTTGAGCACCGCGAAGGCCTCCACCGAATCCTGGTACATCGGCAGCCCCCGGCGCCGCGCTTCGTCGTGCCACTCGGCCGAGTAGTTGTCACCGTCGAAGATGACGCGCTTGTGCGACTTGATCAGCCGCTTGAGCAACGCGAGGACGGTCGATTGGAGTTTGGCGGGCGACGGTTTGGTGCCGAGCGCTCGCTCGAGGTCGGTGGCGACGGAGTCGAGCGACTCGGCGACGATCGTGTTGAGCACGGTGTTGGACCAGGCGATGCTCTGGCTCGAGCCCACCGCGCGGAACTCGAACTTGTTCCCCGTGAACGCGAAGGGCGACGTGCGGTTCCGATCGCCCGAGTGGCGCGGCAGCTGCGGGAGCGTGCGCGCCCCAAGATCCATCGTGCCGCCGCGGATCGTGCGCCGAGGGACGCCCTTCTCGATCTGAGCCAGGATGTCGGACAGCATCTCGCCCAGGAAGATCGAGATGATGGCCGGCGGCGCTTCGTTGGCGCCCAGCCGGTGGTCGTTCGCGGCCGAGGCGATGGAAGCACGGAGCAGATCGGCGTGGGTGTCCACCGCCCGGATGACGGCGCACAGGAATACCAGGAACTCGAGGTTCGTGTGGGTTTCGTCCTGGGGGTCGAGCAGGTTCGCCCCGGCGTCCGTCGCCATGGACCAGTTGTTGTGCTTGCCCGACCCGTTCACCCCGGCGAACGGCTTCTCGTGCAGCAACGCGACCAGGCCGTGACGGGGCGCCACCCGCTTGAGCGTCTCCATGGTCAGCATCTGATGGTCGCTCGCGATGTGGCTTTGCTCGAACAGCGGCGCGATCTCGTACTGGCCGGGCGCCACCTCGTTGTGCCGGGTCTTGACCGGCACACCCAACCGATAGAGCTCACGCTCCACCTCGCCCATGTACGCGAGCACCCGAGGCGGGATGCTGCCGAAGTAGTGGTCCTCGAGCTGCTGGCCCTTGGGCGGCTTGGCCCCGAACACCGTCCGCTCGCAGGTCACGAGGTCCGGGCGCTTGAAATAGAGCTCCCGGTCCACCAGGAAGTACTCCTGCTCGGGACCGACCGTGGTGAAGACGCGGGAAACGCCGCCCGCCGTGCCGAAGATGCGGAGAACCCGAAGCGCCTGTTTGGACAGCGCCTCCATCGAGCGGAGCAGCGGGATCTTGGTATCGAGCGCCTCGCCGGTCCAGGACACGAACGCCGTGGGGATGACCAGCGTCACCACGCTCTGGTTCCGCATCAGGAAGGCGGGGCTGGTTGCGTCCCAGGCGGTATAGCCGCGGGCCTCGAAGGTCGCCCGGAGTCCGCCCGACGGGAAGCTGGAGGCGTCAGGCTCGCCCTGAACCAGATCGGACCCTGAGAAGTTGAATACCACGCCGCCCTGGCCATCCGGCGCCATGAGCGAATCGTGCTTTTCCGCTGTCAACCCGGTGAGCGGCTGGAACCAGTGGGTGAAGTGCGTCGCCCCGTTCTCGATCGCCCAGTCCTTCATCGTCGCGGCGACCACGCCCGCGACCTGTGGATCGAGCGAGTCTCCCTGCTCGATCGTGCGCATGAGACTCCGGTAGATCTCCTTGGGGAGCCGTCGCCGCATGAGCGCGGGAGAAAAGACGTCGCTGCCAAAGATGGCGTCCACCCGCTCGGATGACGTCGAGCCGGGGGCGGAGCCGTTCGAGGTAGGGGTCACGGGCGGCGAAACCTCAGAGCGTAAGGTGACGGGATGATACCGCGGCCGCACCCCGGTCGGGGGCGGCGAAGGCGTGAAGATAATCGAGCCAGTCCGGACTTGCCGGTGTCCCGGCGCTATGTTCTTCTTCTCCGCGACTTGGAGGAGGAGAAGCGGTGACCGACGCCCTCCGGGGTGCTGGCCGACCTGAGACCCGACGACCTCGCCGCCGCAGTGCGCGCCGCGGTCGAGCGGGGACGGGTACGCCGGACCGGATCGACGACGTGATCTTGGGCTGCACCAACCAGGCGGGAGAGGACAACCGGAACGTGGCCCGAATGGCTGCGCTCCTGGCCGGACTGCCCGGCGTCGGCCAGGGCATCGCCGTCGTCGGGGAGAACGTGAGCCCGGCGGGTCGATGAAGTACCGGATGACGATTTGCTTCAGCAGCCTCGTCGCCGGGCTGGTCGCGCTGTACCTCCACCTCTGGAAGATCGGCCGGGTGGGCCAGCTCGCCTGCACCGCCAGCGGCGGCTGCGAGCTGGTCCAGACCAGCGCGTACGGCACGTTCCTGGGCGTGGATGTGGCGCTGATCGGGGCGCTCGGCTACGCGCTGCTCTTCATCGCCAGCCTGGTCGGGCTCCAGCCGCGCTGGGCCGACGCCCGCTGGCCCACCCAGTTACTCATGCTGCTGATCTGGCCCGCCGTGCTCTTTACGCTCTGGCTCAAGTACGGTGAGTTGCTCGTGATCCGGTCCTTTTGCCCCTGGTGCGCTGTCTCCGCCGTCGCGATAGCCCTCTGCGCCGTGATGGTGACCCTCGACTGGCGACGAGTCCGTAGCAGCGCGGGTGCGGGGAGGCCGGCCGCGTGACCATCGTGGCCGTCACCCGTCCCGTCAGCAGCTCGCTCCCCCGGTGCGAGATCTCGTTCATCCCGCGCGAGCCGATCGACGTCGCGCTCGCCCGCCGTCAGCACGCGGCGTACGAGGCGGCGCTCCAGCGGGCCGGCGCACGCGTGGTGCGGCTCCGGGCCGCGGACGACCACCCCGACGCCACGTTCGTCGAGGACACCGCTCTCGTGCTCGACGAGCTCGCGGTCATCCCGATCATGGGCGCACCCTCACGCCGGGGCGAAACCGTCGAGGTGGAGCGGTGCCTCGCCGGGTACCGCCCGCTCGCGCGCCTCACGCCGCCCGCCACGCTCGACGGCGGCGACGTGATGCGGGTCGAGCGCACGATCGTGGTCGGCGTGACCGCACGGACAAACCAGGCCGCCGTGGACCAGCTCCGCTCCCTCACGCGCCCGCTCGGCTACGAGGTCGTTCCGGTCGTCCCCACCGGTTGCCTCCACCTCAAGTCGGCATGCACCTATCTGGGACGGGGTGTCGTGCTTGTGAATCCCGAGTGGATCGACCGCTCCTGCCTTGGAGCGGTCGAAATGCTGCCGGTGGCGTCGGAGGAGCCCTTCGGAGCGAACGCGGTGGCCGTTGGAGGGAAGCTGCTCTACGCGACCGGATTCCCGAAGACCCTGGAGCGGCTCGAGCGCCGCGGATTCGAGGTGATCACGGTGGAGACGAGCGAGCTCAGAAAGGCCGAGTCGGCGATGACCTGCATGAGCCTCAGGTTCGAGGCCTGAATCATCGCTCGGGTGTGGCGGCCTGCGCCGCGAACACCTTCCGCGCCTCGCCAAACTTCCGCAGTGTGCCCTCCTGCTCCGCTTTGGAGTTCCACGCGGTGCTGGTGCGGGCGAGTGAGTCCAACCGGTCGATCCATCGGACGAAATAGGCTGCGTCACTCGGCGAGCGGATCGGCTCGCCACCCACGGTGACGTAGATCGGGCTCGTGGTCGCGAACGGGTAGATATCGAGCACCGGATGTCGCGCCCGCGTGCTCCAGGCCTTGAGCGTGTACCAGCCGCTCCGTGAAATGGTAATGGTCGTGTCCACCGTCGCACCGGTGCTGTCGACTCCGGGGTCGAAGCGGGCAACGACCTCGCCGTTGCTCACCAGCTCGAACCGCTCCACCGGCACGAACGACCGCAGCGTGGCGCGAAGCCGGAGCGAGCCCCCGCCCGGCGGCAGCGGGATCTCGTCGCCCAGCGCTTTTCCGCCGAGCGTCATCTCGACCAGCGGCCCGTTGGTCGCGAAGCTCCGGCCGGCCTTGAGGCCGGCGAGGTACCCATCCCGGGTGAGCGGCCCGTCCACCTTGACGTACACCCGATTCAGGCCCACCGGCCCGCGGAGCGAGGCGAAGTTGGTCATCGCGTCGCTCCCGGCCGCTGCCGGGATGCGGAACCCGCAGTTGAGCAGCCGATACCAGACGAACGCCGTCGAGACGTGCTCGCTGAACGACACCAGCTCCATGTAGTCCACGAGGCCGAGCGCCACGTCCACCGGAATCCCATAGGCCGCGGTTTGGTCCGGCTTCGTCGTGTCGGCCATGACGTCGCCGGGATGGACGTAGCCGGTCACAGCCCCCTGAGCCCGCGCCTCGGTCATCACGTCCGCGTTCGTCGGGAAGAGGCTCGCCGCCGGCGTGCCGGCGTACGCGGCGTAGGCCGGCAGGATCACGTGATCCCGCAGACCCAGAAGACCCGTATGGCCCCAGAGGCTGGTGTGGTACTCCTGGTCGTGGAGAATGAGTGTCCGTGCGGTGGAGACCGGATCCGGCCTGCCGGTGAAGTAGCCGAGGTCGGGGATCCGGCCTTCCTTGTTCACGATCAGGTTGTCCACCACGTGCAGATCCTCGGCCTCCGCCATCGCCCGGAGCCGCAGCGGATCGGTGCGGTAGTGCCCGGCGTAGTTCATGTGCACGTGGAGATCGCCCGACCACCAGCCGCGCGCGGCGAGATCGGTCAGGCGCTCGAGCCGTATCCGCACGGAGGCGGTCGAGTCGGCGACGATCCGGACGACGCGGCGCGCCACCCGATACTCCGGGCCGCGGGTCACTTCGATCGCAACCTCACCCACCGGCACGGTGAGCGCGCTGCTGCCCCTGGTGTGGAAGTATCCGTATTCGAATCGGCGCTCCGGACGCTCGACATAGTCGTCGGCGTGGCGCCAGGCGTCGTCGGGCGCGAAGCTGCGGCCGTCGGGCCCGGTCACCGATACCCGCGCCGGCACCGCGCGCCCGGTCACCGCGTCCACAACGGCGAGCCGCAGGCGCCCCACCGGGTGGAGATACCGCCGGGTGGGCGCCTGCACCTGGCGGCGGCGGCCCCCGGGGACGTCCACCACCCAGAGCGACGTGTTACCGGTCTGGTTCGAGATGTAGGCGATCCGTCTCCCGTCGGGCGACCAGCGCGGGTAGGTCGCGTCGAAGTCGCCGTAGGTGAGCTGGAAGGGGTTGTCGCCCGCGTCCGTCATCAGCCAGAGCTGGTGCCACTGCCGTCCCTGGTAGGAGGCGTACACCACGCGCCGACCGTCACGCGCCCAGTCCGGCCGGGCACCCCAGGTAGTCTCCTCGACCCGGAGCTCGCGCATCGCCGCGCCCGGCTCGGCCGACATCCGCCAGAGGGTGCCCGAGCCCCAGACGTGGCCGCGGTTGGAGATCAGGATGAGCTCCTTGCCGTCCGGCGACCACGCGGGTGAGAGGTACTGGTCGAACACGCTGTAGTAGTAGCGGGGCAGCTTGCTGTCGCGGTCTTCGGTGATCCGGATCGGATCGCTCGCGCGACCACCCGCCAGATCGGTCACGAACACGTGAAAGCGTCCCTCGTACGCAGTGGACACGAACACGAGGCGTCGCCCGTCCGGCGACCAGCGCGGCTCCACGTTCACTGCCCCGTTTGCCACCAGCGGCGTGGTCGTGCCGGTTTCGAGGTCCAGCAGCCTGAGGTCCACTGTCTGCCCGGTGTACGCCGCGAAGACGACGTAGCGTCCGTCCGGCGACCAGTCCGGCTGATAGGCGTAATCCGGGCCGTCGGTGAGCTGCCGCGCCTCCGTGCCGTCCACCCGCTGCCGCCAGAGCGTGCCTTGCATCGAGTAGACCAGCTCGGACCCGTCGGGCGACCAGGTGGCTCCGCTCGGACCGCTGGTCAGCTGCGGGAGGTACATCTCTCGGTAGTAGTAGCTGTGGGGCTCCTTGATCTGGGGGAGGACCGGCTCGCGCTGGGCCTGCCCTTCGGGGACCACACCCACCAAAAAGCAAACCACAAAAAAACCAACAACAGAACTGCGAACCACAGAGGCACGGAGGCACGGAGGAAAAGACTTATGGTGTTTGTCTCTGTGCCTCCGTGCCTCTGTGGTGATCAGCTTCTGTGCCTCTGTGGGGGCGCTCATTGCCGAAACCGAGCGAGGGAAAATTGGCGCTCGGGCGCGGCCTTGCCGAGCACCAGGTCGGTGACCAGCTCGCCGATCACGGGGCCCATCTTGAACCCGTGCCCCGACCCGCCGCCGGCGAGCCACACGTTGTCGGTGGCCGGATGGCGATCGAGGATGAAGTCCGCGTCAGGCGTCTGCTCATACTGGCAGACCCGCGTCTCGACGACGGGCGCTCGCGCCAGCGCGGGGAAACGCCGCGCCAGGAGGGCGCGCGCGCGGGCGATGGCCTCCGCCGTGACCAGCCGCTCTTCCGTCGTGGGGTCGATGCGCGGACCGCGCGTATCGTCAGCGACCTTGAAGCCGCGGCGATCGTTGCCCGGAATCCCGTACATGAAGCGCTCGCCGTAATCCACCCACACGGGGCACGCTGCCTCGTCGAAGCGGGCGTCGCCGCTCGGCGGACCGAAGAACAAGACCTCCTGGCGCGTGGGGGTGATCCGGTCGCCGATCACATCCGGGAAGAGCTCACCCAGCCACGGTCCGCAGGCGAAGACGAACCGGTCGGCCTTGAGCGTGGTGCCGTCGGCCAGCGCCAGCTCGCGGAGCCCGCCACCGGCGATGACACCGGGTCGCACCGCAGCGGCGCGGTACTCACCCCCCTCGGCCAGGAACCCGCTCAGCACGGCCTCGCACGCCTGTCGCGCGAGCAGGTACCCGGCTTCGATCTCGAAGAAGACGCTCGTGACCCCGGCGAAGTCGATCTGCGGGTAGCGCCGCGCCGCGCCAGCCGGGGTCAGCTCTGCGACCTCGAGCCCCGCGGTGCGAAGCAGCGGCAGGGTCGAGCGGGCGTAGCCGTCATCGCCCTGGAACATCCAGAGCGCGCCGGTGCGACGGTACAGCCGTCGTGACCAGCGCTCCTCGTGTTCCCACCAGAGCACGAACGCGCGCGCGGTCAGCTCGACGTACCGCGCCTTGCCGCCGTAGATGCCGCGGATGATGCGGGTCTCGCCGCCCGAGCTCGCTCGGGAATTGCCCGCACCCCACGCGTCGAGCAGCGTCACCCGCACGCCGGAGCGGCGCAGATTGAGCGCGGTCCAGCCTCCGAAGGCGCCGGCGCCGACCACGGCGACGTGAAGGGCCATCAGCCTTCCCGGCCCGCCCGGGCCCGCCAGTAGAGCAGGCCGCCGGCGGCCACGAACGCGGACGCGCCGCCGACCACCTTGGCCTCGAAAAGCCAGGGCTCGGTAGTGCCCGGCGGCGGGATCGTCGCGACTACCATCGCGAAGACCGTGACCGCGAGGCCGCTCGCGCCGATCAGGAGCGTGCGGATGGGGCGCCGCGGATGGTCCGCGAGACCACCGTCGCCCCGGTTCCCGACCCCGAAGACCAGAAAGGTCAGGAACATGTAGCAGTAGGGGATGAAGTAGACGAGGATCATCGTGTCGAGCAGAACGAGATACGCCTTCTCGACCGTGGTCCCCTTCCCGATCACCGAGACGAAGAGGAAAATCGTGGAAAGCGCGGCCTGCACCAGGATCGCGACATACGGGGTGCCCCAGCGGGGATGGATCCGGCTGAACCCATCGGGGACGTAGCGGTCGAGGCCGACCACGAACGCCACGCGAGCGCAGCCGGTGAGCCAGGCACCCACGCAGCCGAGGTTGCCGAGTGCGTTGGCCGCCGCGGCGAGCGGCACGACCCAGGCCACGACCGGACCCAGCCCGCGGGCGCCGGCGTCGATCCCCTGGAGCAGGCCCGAAACGAGGTTCACGTCTTTCTGCGGGACGAGCCACAGGATCGCGCCGGTGCCCGCGATGTAGATGAGCGCGATGAGCGGCGCGGCAAGAAAGATCGAGCGGGGGAGCGTGCGGCGCGGGTCCCGGATCTCCCCGCCCAGCGTCGCCGACAGCTCCAGGCCCGCGAACGCGAAGGCGATCGAGGCCCAGAGGTTCAGCTCCGAGAACTTGCTCAAGTCCGGCGTGAGCGTCTCCGGCGTGAAGACGTTCGCCGGAGGACGGGTGGCCACCGCTATCGCGCCGAGCACTACGATCACCACGCCGGGGATATAGGAGCCAAACGCACCCACGTTGTGCAGCCACTTGCCGACGCCGAGGCCCAGCACGTTGAGCAGTACCGCGAGCCACATGGCCCCGAGGGTGACGGGGAGCGCGTAGGTCCAGCGGTCGCCCAGACCGCTGTCCCCGAGCCCGAACGCATACGTCGCGATGACCGCGCCGGACAGCAGCAGACTGGGGTAGTACAGGACGTTGTTGATCCAGTAGCACCAGCCGCAGAGAAACCCGTGTCCCTCGCCGAACGCCCGCTTGGTCCAGGCGTAGATGCCGCCCTCTTCCGGAAAGCGCGCCGAAAGGTCGGCGACCGCCAGCCCCTGTGGGATGAAGAAAAACAGCGCCGCGCACACCCAGAGGGCGAGGCTCGAGGGCCCGGCGGCGGCGGACGTGGCCAGCCAGCGGATGCTGAGCACGGCGACCACGTTGAGCAGGACGAGGTCCCGCAGCGTCAGCGTGCGGCGAAGCTCGGGGGTCGCAAGACCGCCCGGCTCGGTCATCCCTTGAGATAGAGCTGGCGGGGGTCGAGCACGTCGCGAAGAAGGTGCAGTGCCCGCGCGTCCGGCGGCTCGACGCAAGCCAGGTCGCCTCGGGTGCGAAGGGACCAGCCGATATTCGCACGGACGTCGTCCACCGTGACGCCCGGATAGAGTGCGGTGAGCACCAGCTCTCCGCTCTCGGCGTCCGCCTCGAGAATGCCCTTGTCCGTGATCACCTTGACCGGCCCCGCGCCCGGCATGCCCAGCTCCCGGCGGGTGCCGCCCCGGCTCCGGTGGCCCGGACTGGTCACGAAATCCACCTGCTCGGGGAACGCGCGCCGGTCGAGCCGGCTGATGATCACCACGCGCTGCGCATGGATCGCGATCTCCGCCGCGCCGCCGCTTCCGGGCAGCCGGACCTTCGGCCGGTCGTAGGAGCCGATCACGGTGGTGTTGATGTTGCCCCAGCGATCGACCTGTGCGCCGCCCAGGAAGCCGACCTCGATCAGCCCGTTCTGGAGGATGCACTGGAAGACGTCGGCCATGCTGCAGACCATCAGCGACCCCGTCACCAGAGCGGGATCCCCGATAGACACCGGCAGGCGCTCAGGCACCGCCCCCACGGCTCCCGACTCGTAGATCAGGACCAGGTTCGGGGCGTGCATGGCGCGGGCGAGGTTGCACGCAAGGTTCGGCAGCCCGATGCCGACAAAAACGACCTCGCCGTCCTTGAGCTCCCGCGCCGCGACGGCGGACATGAGTTCGGCGGGAGAGAAGCTGGTAGGCATTAGCCGTTAGCCATTAGCCGTTAGCTGGTAGCTGTCAGTAGCCGTAGTTCACACCGGCGCAGATCTGATCGTCCGCCCGGAGCCGCTCGACCAGACCCGGTTGCTTCCCGAGGTAGGCTTGGCGGTCGGCCACGCCGTGCACGTACTCGTCCAGATACGCCTTGAGCTTTGCCGGATCCCGGGAGACGTCCTCCCAGGCAACGTAGAAGTCGTTGTCCCGATCGTAGAAGCCCTGCGCATACGATGGATGGGCTCCCCATGGCTCGACGACTACCGCGTCCACAATCATGCCCGGAATGAGTGTGCGGTTCGGATCGGCGCGGATGATGGCCTCGTCCACCAGCTCCTCCACCACCACGATGACGCGGGCCGAGGCAAAGGCCGCCTCCTTCTGCACGCCGAGGAGGCCCCAGATCTGGGCATTGCCGCTGGCGTCGGCCCGCTGGGCGTGCACGATCGTGACGTCGGGATTGAGCGCCGGCACGGTCGCGAGCCGCTCGCCGGTGTAGGGACAGGTGACTGTCCGGATGCGCGGGTTCGCGACCGGCAGGTCGGTCCCCATGTAGTCCCGCAGGGGCCAGAACGGCAGCTTGGCGGAACCGGCGCAGAAGCGCGCCACCATGCCGAAGTGGGAGTACTCCTCGATCTCGAGCGGCCGCTCGCCCTTCCCCTCGACGGCCCGGCGGAACGCGTGGAGCGACCCTGCCCCCGGGTTCCCGGCCCACGAGAAAACGAGCTTTTTGGCGCACCCCGCCGCGATCATCTGATCGTAGATCAGGTCCGGGGTCAGCCGGCAGAGCGTCAGCTCGCGCCGGCCCTGGCGGATGATCTCATGGGCCGCCGCGAAACAGATGAGGTGGGTGAAGCCCTCGATAACGACCGTGTCGCCGTCGTGGACATGACGGGCGATGGCGTCCCGCATCGACAGGACCTTCGAGTGCATCTACCGCGACCCGGCGCTCTGGGCCACCGCCACCGGTGCCTCCGCGCCGGCCGTGAGCTCGGTTACGAGGCGCTCCGCCGCGGTGGTGAGGTGGCGCTCGAGCAGCAACGCGGCCTGCTCGGGATCGCGGCGCGCCAGCGTACCCAGCAGGGCCCGGTGCTCGGCTTCGAACTCCTCGCGATGCTTGAGCATGAGTCCGTGCGAGAGCCAGTACCGATCGACTCGCCGCAGAAGCCCTGCGATCATCTCGCCCAGACGCGGGCGATCATCGAGGTCGTAGATCAATTGGTGAAACTGCACGTCCAGCGCCCCCCACGTAGCCCCGTCGGTCGCTCGCTCGGCCTTGAGCAG
>JBGPPG010000104.1:0-11579 GCA_041488455.1 Gemmatimonadota bacterium | reverse complement strand
CCTGCACGAGATAGTCGACGTCCTTCTCGTACAGCGCGTGGGCCTGGAGCAGCTTGTGGATGATGTGGAGCTTCTCGCTCTTGAGCGCGTACTCCGCCTCGATCTCCCTCCGCTGGGCGATCCGGTCGTGCGGGGTGAGCGACTCGTCCTTGTCCAGCGCGTGCACGGCCTCCGAGATGTCCGGGACGATGAATAGCGTCGGATCGTTGGGCGAGAGTGCCGCCGCACCCTGATCGGTGAGGTGGACCGAGTGACCCTTCTCGTCGAGGACGAAGAAGAGGGTCTCCTCGAGATCGCGCATGCGCTGCTGCTTCATCGGCAGCTTGCGGTCGGCGATCGACTCCAGCTCCATCTTCTGGACCATCTGCTTCACGCCGGTCTCGTTCAGGAGCTTGAGCAGCCGCTTGTTCTTCGGCATGCCGAGCTGCGCCTGATAGAGCTTGAGGGCGGCCTCGTCGCGCGCCTTCGCATCGCCTTCGAGCAGCTTCTCCGCCTCGGCGAGGAGCGTGTTCGCCACGGCGGTCTGCTTGCGGACCAGCTCGGCCACCTGGCGGTTGAACTGGGCGTACTTGTCGTCCTCCTCGTTGCCGACCGGGCCGGAAATGATGAGCGGCGTCCGGGCTTCGTCGATGAGGATCGAGTCCACCTCGTCGATGATGGCGTACGCGTGGTCCCGCTGGACCCGCTGCTCCAGCGAGAACACCATGTTGTCGCGGAGGTAGTCGAAGCCGAACTCGTTGTTGGTGCCATAGGTGATGTCAGCGAGGTAGGCGGCCCGCCGCTCGGGCGACGAGGGCTCGGTGTCGTCCAGGCAGCTGACGCTCAGGCCCAGGTACGCGAACACGTGTCCCATCCACTGGGAGTCGCGCCGGGCCAGGTAGTTGTTGACGGTGACGAGGTGGGTACCGCGGCCGGTGAGCGCGTTGAGGTAGAGCGGCAGCGTGGCCACCAGCGTTTTGCCCTCGCCGGTGGCCATCTCCGCGATCCGCCCCTGGTGGAGGACGATGCCGCCGATGAGCTGCACGTCGTACGGGACCATGTCCCAGAGCAGCTCGTGCCCCGTCACCATCACCTTGGTCCCGAGGAGGCGGCGGCAGACCTCGCGCACTGTGGCGTAGGCTTCGGGCAACAGCTCGTCGAGCACGGCGGCCAGCTCCTTCTTCCACCGCTGCTCCAGCTCGTGGAACCGGGTCTCGAGCCGTTCCCGTTCGTCGGGGTCGGGGCACCCGTGCTTCTCCGCGCGCACCGACTCCAGCTCGGCCTTGAGCGCGCCCGTGCGGTCCGCGAGCCGGTCCTTGAACCGCTGCGTCTGGGCCTTGAGCTCGGCTTCGCTCAAACCGGCGAGGCGGGCCTCGTGCCCCTTGATCTCGTCGACGATCGGCTGAAGCCGCTTCCGCTCCCGCTCGAACCGCGTTCCAAAGACCGCGGTCATCATTTGCTTGATCTTCATATTCCGTCCAAGTATAGCCGCTCCGCCGCGACGTAGCGGGCGACCGCCTCCGGCACGAACCACCGGATCGGCCTGCCCGCCCGCACCCGCTCGCGCACCTCGGTGGCCGAGATGTCGATCGCGGGAACGGCGACGGTGCACCAGATGCCCGGCCCCTCGGGGGCCGGCGCTCCGGCCCGGGCGAACGCCGCGACCCGCGCGAGCCGCGGAATCTCCGCTGCTTCGTGCCAGCTCGAGAGCTCGCCCGCCGCGTCGGCGCCGATCAGAAGCACCAGCTCGACGCCGGGCTCCCGCGCCTTCAGCGCGCGCAAAGTGTCCACCGTGTACGACGGGGCCGGGCGATCGAGCTCAGCCCGCTCGAGCGCGAATCGCGGCTCGTCCGCGATGGCGAGCGCCACCATGGCCGCCCGCTGCTCCGCCGTGGCGCCGTGGCAGCCGCGCTTGAAAGGCTGCTCCCGGGCCGGCACGAAGCGCACGGTTTCCAGGCCCAGCTTCTCCAGAACCGCCTGCGCGACGAGCAGGTGACCGTGATGGATCGGATCGAACGACCCGCCGAGCAGCCCGACCATGGTACGGTCAGGAAGCGCCGGGTTCGGCGGGGCAAGCCTCGCTCACCCCCGGGGCTTGCGCGTGGAACCGCCGGAGGTAGCCGCAGGTTTCCCGCACGTCTTCCTTGTAGCCGAGGCGCTCGTAGGCGCCGATCAGCCGGAGCAGCGCCTCCGGAGCGATCGACGCGCGCGGGTAGGTGGCGACGAGGTCCTTGAGGTAGAGAATGGCAGAGTCGTAGGCCTTGTAGCGCAGGTAATATAGCGCCGCCTTATACTGCTTCATCGCGAATTTCTCCTGGAGCGCCACGATCTTCTTCTGACCCCGGTCGGCCGCTGCCGTGCCCGGATACCGGCTGACCAGCTCGTTGTACGCGGCGAGCGCTGTCGTGCCGTACGTCGGGTCCAGCTCGGGCCGCTTCCACAGGTCGGCGTACGCGTCACCGACCCGGAGCAGGGCCTCCGAGGCCAGCGGGTCGTTGGGCGATTCGTCCGACACCCGCCGGAACTCGCGCACCGCATCGAGATTCTCGCTCCGCGCGAACTGCACCTCGCCGAGGTAGAAGTGCGCCTGGGCTACTCGGGGATCGCCCGGCGGGAACTCCGCGGTGACCTTCTGGAACAGCTCGTTGGCCTTCTTCCAGCGGCCGTTTCGGAAGGTGTTGGTCGCCGCGTCCCACTGGTGATCCAGCTCATCGGGACTGGCGGACTGGGCCAGCGGTGTCGGGGCGAGCGATGGGTTGTTCTTGCCGCCCCGCCCGCACGCGGCCACTGCGATCACGACCAGCCACGGCCACACCTGCTTCACGGCGCCCCCTTTCGCCCGGTGTCCACCGGTCCCGCAGCGCCGAGCGCCCGCAGCCGGTCTTGCGCGATCTGGGCGAGTGAATCCGCCGGGCCGGTGCGCGTGTCGACGACCGACTGGAAGGCGATGGCGGCCGCGAGGATGTCGCCCTGCCCCACTCGCGCATCGCCGAGCCCGATCAGCGCCCGGCGCCCGGTCCACGACGTCGAGTCCGCCCGCACCGCCTGCGCAAACCACGCCGCCGCGTCGTCCACCCGCCCGCCGCCGAGCGCCATGAGGCCGAGGCTGAGCCCGCAGGTGGCGAGACTGCTGCCAGCGCGACTCCGCACGACCTGATCCCGGCTTCGGCGGAGCACCGTTCGGTAGACCGGCGCAGCCTGATCGCATCCGGCTCCGCTCTGGAGAGTGGCTGCATACGCCGTGAGGAGCGAGTCCTGGGTGGCACCGTCGGGCGCCGCCGCCAGCGCCGCCGGCAGGAGGGTGACCGCGTCGCCGCCCGCACCGCCCGGCCGGCGCACGAGCGCCAGGGCGTAACGCGCGATCGGCCGCTCGGGCGCTACCGCTTCGAGCCCGAGGATGGCGTCGCGAAGCGCGGTAGCGTCGGCCTGGCGGTCGGCCGCCCGCGCGACCTGATCGAGACCCTCGGCGGCCTCTTCGCCGCGCGACGGGTCTTCGGCAGCGAGGCGGCGATAGGCCTCGGCCGCCGCGCGGAGGTCTCCCACGTGCAGCGCGGCGGCGCCCAGCTTGGCCCAGACCCGTCCCGGGGTGTTACGGCTGGTGGCCGCCCGGTAGCGCGTCAGCGCCTCCGCGAATCGGCCGGCGCCGTAGGCCTGATCGCCGGCGAGCTCCGGTCCGGCGCCCGACCCGCAGGCGGCGACCACGAGCAACAGTGCCAGCCGCTTCACCGCGGGACCCGCTCCACCATGGCGAGATAGGCATCGATCCGGACATCGTCCGGCAGCCGCTCGCGACAATCCCGCCACACCGCTCGGGCCCCATCGGTATCGCCCGAGAGATAGCGCGCCAGGCCGAGCGTGGTACGGGCCTCGTCGAGGTCGGGCCGGACGCGGAGCACGCGCTCCAGCTCTTCCCGGGCTTCGAGGTATCGCCCTCCAGCCACGAGATGGCGTCCCAGACGATAGCGCAGATCGTGGAAGTCCGGGCCGAGACTCAGCGCGCGCCGGTATTCGAACACCGCTTCGTGCGGGGCGCCGGCGTCGGCGTAGGCCTCCCCCAGCTGCGCGTGCAGGTTGGCGAGCCGCCCGGCGACCGCCCGGGGAAACCGGCCCGAGCCCTCCTGCGCCAGCGTCGCCTGCTCGAAGGACTGCGCGGCCTCTTCGCCCCGTCCCAACTCGGCGAGGACCACGCCGCGGTGGACCAGCGCTTCGACGTACTCGGGGTTGCGCGCGAGCGCGACCTCGAACGCCGCGAGCGCGTCGTCCGGCCGGCCGAGCAGGGCCAGGGCGACCCCCCGCAGCTGGTGAGCGTCGGCGAACCCGGCCTCGGTCTCGAGCAGCTCGTCCACGAGGTAAAGCGTCCCGAACCAGTCGCCGGCCGTAAAGCGCTCGCGCGCGCGCGCGAGCAGCTGATCAGCGTTCCTGTGCATAGGCCCCCCGGAACCAGGTCACGAAGCGGGCGATCCCCTCGTCCAGCGCGATGCGGGGATCGTATCCGAGAACACGCCGCGATTTCTCCAGATCGGCGCAGGTGCGCTGGACGTCGCCGGCCGGCATCGGCGCCCATTCGACGCGCGGCTCGACACCCATGGCGCCCGCCAGCGTGCTTACCAGCGTGCGGAGCGGCACCGGGCGGGCGCCGCCCACATTGAAGATGTCCACCCCGACCGGCGCGGCGGCAGTCCAGTCCACCGCCGCCAGGGCCGCATGGACGACGTCCGTGAAGTAGGTGTAGTCACGCGACTGCGAGCCGTCGCCGTAGAGCGTGAGCGGTTGCCCCTGCGCCAGCCGGCGCGCGAACGAATGGATCGCGAGGTCGGGCCGCTGCCGGGCGCCATACACGGTGAAGAACCGCAGCGACGCCACCCGGAACCCGTGCAGCGGGGCCAGCGCCTCAAGCAGCAGCTCGGCAGCGCGCTTCGTGGCGGCGTAGGGCGACACCGGCGTCACCGCGGTGGCGTCCTCGCGGAACGGGATCGGGGTCGTGTCGCCGTAGACCGACGAGGAGGAGCCGAAGACGACCCTGGAGAGACCCGCCCGCCGTGCGGCCTCCATGACCGCGGCCGTGCCGGCGACGTTGACCCGCGCGTAGTTCACGGAGTCCGCGATCGAGGGCCGTACGCCGGCCTTGGCCGCCAGATGCACCAGCACGGTGTCGCGGGTGAGGTGCGGGGCCAGGGCGTCCACGTCGAGCATGTCCAGCTCGTGAAAGCCGAACCCCGGCCGCTCGCCGATCTCCCGCAGGTTCCGCTCCTTCGAGGCCCGGGCGTAGAACGGATCGAAGTTGTCGATTCCGACGACCTCGTCCCCCCGTGCGGCGAGCGCTTCGACCACGTGGGAGCCGATGAACCCGGCGGCGCCCGTGACCAGAACCCGCGTCACCGGCCGATCCGCGTGCGAAAGTAAGCGATCGCCCGCTCGAGGCCCTCCTCGAGCGCGATCCGGGGCTCCCACTTGAGCACCTTGCGCGCGACGGCGATGTCCGGCCGCCGCACCTTCGGGTCGTCGGTCGGCAGCGGGCGGGTCACCACCGGCGACTTCGACCCGGTCAGCCGGAGCACCAGCTCCGCCAGCTGCCGGACCGTGAACTCGTCCGGGTTGCCGATGTTCGTGGGCTCGACCCGGTCGCTCGCGAAGAGCCGATAGATGCCCTCGATGAGGTCAGACATGTAGCAGAACGACCGGGTCTGCGACCCGTCGCCGTACAGCGTGAGCGGCTCGCCCTTGAGCGCCTGCACCACGAAGTTGGAGACCACCCGCCCGTCCAGCGCCCGCATGCGCGGACCGTATGTATTGAAGATGCGGACGATGCGCGTATCCACCCGGTGATAGCGGTGGTAGGCCATCGTCATCGCTTCGGCGAATCGCTTGGCCTCGTCGTAGACCCCGCGGGGACCCACGGGATTCACGTGGCCCCAGTAGGTCTCGGGCTGCGGATGCACCTGCGGGTCGCCGTACACCTCGGACGTGGACGCGAGCAGGAAGCGCGCGCCCTTGGCCTTGGCCAGGCCGAGCGCCTTGTGGGTGCCCAGCGACCCGACCTTGAGCGTCTGGATCGGCAGCTCGAGGTAGTCGATCGGGCTGGCAGGCGACGCGAAGTGGAGCACACCGTCGAGCGGGCCCTCGACGTACGTGTAGTTCGTGACGTCGTGCTGGATGAAGCGGAAGCGCGGGTGGCCCATCAGATGCGCAAGGTTGTCCGGGGTGCCGGTGATGAGGTTGTCCACCCCGATCACGTCGTGGCCATCGGCGAGGAACCGGTCGGTCAGATGGGATCCCAGAAAGCCGGCCGCGCCGGTGATCAGGACCTTCATGGGCCGCGCCGCCCGATCCCGTGATATTCGAAGCCGAGCGCGGCCATGCGGGCCGGCTCGTACAGGTTGCGACCGTCGATGACCAGCGGCCGCCGGAGCGACTGCTTCATCCGCTCGAAGTCCGGATTGCGATAGACCAGCCATTCGGTCACGACGATCAGCGCGTCGGCGCCGTCGATCGCGTCGTAGGGGTCCTTCGCGTATACGATGGTGTCGCCGAAGATCGCGTGGGCGCTCTCCATGGCCTTCGGGTCGTGCGCCCGAACGACCGCTCCCCGCCCGATGAGCGAGCGGACCAGCGGGATCGACGGGCTCTCGCGCATATCGTCGGTCTCGGCCTTGAAGGCCATCCCCCATACCCCGACCCGCTTGCCCCCGAGCTTCTCGCCCAGCGCGCGCAGGACCTTCTTGAAGAGGAGGAGCTTCTGCCGCTCGTTGACGGCTTCGACAGCCTCGAGCAGATCGAAGCGGATCCCGACGTCGGTGCCCGACCGGACCAGCGCCTTCACGTCCTTGGGAAAGCAGGACCCGCCGTACCCGGGGCCGGGAAAGAGGAACGCCGGTCCGATCCGCCGGTCGCTCCCGATGCCCTGGCGCACCATCTTCACGTCGGCCCCGACTTTCTCGCAGAACTCGGCGACCTGGTTCATGAAGGAAATACGGGTGGCGAGCATGGCGTTGGCGGCGTACTTGGTCACTTCGGCCGATGCGATGTCCATGAAGACGATCGGGTTGCCCGTCCGGACGAAGGGGGCGTAGAGCTCCCCCATCGCCTCACGCGCCTGGTCGGAGTCCACGCCGATGACCACCCGGTCCGGCTTCATGAAGTCGTCGATCGCGGCGCCTTCCTTGAGGAACTCCGGGTTCGAGCAGATCGATACGGGGATCTTCGTTTGCGCCTCGATGGCGGCGCGCACCTTCGTCGCCGTCCCCACCGGAACGGTGGACTTGGTGACCACGACCTTCGGCGAATCCATGTGCTTGCCGATCGCCGTCGCCACGGCGAGCACGTGCTGGAGGTCCGCCGAGCCGTCCTCACCCGGCGGCGTACCCACCGCGATGAAGATCACCCGGGAGCGTTTCACCGCCCCCGCGATGTCCGTGGTGAACGCCAGGCGTCCTTCCGCCTGGTTACGCTCGACCATCGGCTCCAGGCCGGGCTCGTAGATCGGGATCTCGTTCCGCTTGAGCCGGTCGATCTTGGCGGCATCCACGTCGACGCAGACGACGTCGTTGCCGGTCTCGGCAAGGCAGGCGCCCGCCACGAGCCCTACGTAGCCGCTCCCCACGACCGCCACGTGCATGCGTCAGTCTCCCCGCGGCAGCACGTGTCGCGTGTCGACCGCGAGCCGCGCGTGCCGCTTGACTAGATGGAAGTCGATCGCCGAATGGTCGGTCACGACCAGCACGCAGTCGGCCGCCTCGAGGGTGGCCGGCGTCAGCGGAACCGAGCGGTACTCCTGCGAATCCTCCCGGAACGCGGCGACGTGGGGGTCGTGATAGCTGACCCGCGCCCCCTGCTGCTCCAGCAGCCGGATGATGTCCAGTGCCGGACTCTCGCGGATGTCGTCGATGTCCCGCTTGTAGGCGACGCCCAGCACGAGCACGCTGGCCCCCCGCACGGCCCGGCTCTTCCCGTTCAGGGCCTCAGTGACTTTGCGGACCCAGAACACCGGCATCTCCGTGTTCAGCTCGCCCGCGAGATCGATGAACCGGGTCTTGTAGTTGAGCCCGCGCATCTTCCAGGCGAGATAGTGCGGATCGATCGGAATACAGTGACCGCCGAGCCCGGGGCCGGGGAGGAATTTCATGAAGCCGAACGGCTTCGTCGCCGCCGCCTCGATTACCTCCCAGACGTCCACGCCGAGCTTGTCGCAGACAATGGCCATCTCGTTCACGAGGCCGATGTTGACGCTCCGGAACGTGTTTTCCAGCAGCTTCACCAGCTCGGCAGCCTCGGTCGTCGAGACCGGCACGAGCGTGTCGATCGCCGGCTGATAGAGTGCCACGGCCACACGCTGGCAGTCGAGCGTGATCCCCCCGACCACCTTCGGGGTGTTGCGGGTGCCGTAGACCGGATTCCCCGGATCCACCCGCTCGGGACTGAAGGCGAGGAAGAAGTCCACCCCGACCTTGAGCCCGGTGCTCTCGAGCGCTGGCAGAAGGATCTCCCGCGTCGTTCCCGGATACGTGGTGCTCTCCAGGATGATCGCCTGACCCCGCCGGAGCGTCCGCTTGACCGATTCGGTGGCCGCGACGATGAAGCTCACGTCGGGATCCTTGAACTTCGAGAGCGGCGTGGGAACGCAGATCGAGATCGCGTCCGGCTCGCTCAGCCGCGTCGGGTCGTCCGTGGCGGTGAACCGCGAGCGGATTCCGGCCAGCTGCTCGTCGGTCACGTCCTTGACGTGCGAGCGCCCGGCGTTGAGCCCCTCGACGACCCGCGAATTCACATCGTAGCCGAGCACGCGGAAGCCCGCGTGCGCCAGCTCTATGGCCAGGGGGAGCCCGACATACCCGAGCCCCACGACGCCGAACACGACGTCGCGCCGCTCGATCTTCGCGAGCAGCGCGTCGGCGGTCTTGCTCATGCTGCGTCCTCCAACGTCACAGGGGTGCCGCCCGCTGCGAGCGACCGGCTCGCCGCCTCGAGCACCCGGATCACCCGCACGCCATCCGCGGCGCCGGCCCTCGGTGCGACCTCGCCTCGCGCCACCTGCACGAAGTGGCGGAGCTGCGCCGCGAGGGGCTCGGCGTTCGACACCCGCGGGATGAAGATGTCGCCCTCACGAATGGCCAGACTCTCGCCCCAGGACCGGTACTCCGGTGGCCGATCCACACCCTTGTCGTAGATCCGGAGCTTCTCACGCGGCTGCATGTCGTCGAACACCGCCATCTGGCGGGAGCCCACGAGCGTCAGCCGCCGCTCCTTGTGGGGATCGAGCCACGACATCTGCGCGTGGGCCACGACGCCCGACGCGAAGGTCATGGTGAGGAACACGACGTCCTCGATTCCCGGCTGGAGGTACGAATGGCCCTGCGCCGCGACGGTGCGCGGCACGGCACCGAGCAGGAACAACGCCACCGATACGTCGTGCGGCCCGAAGCTCCACAGCGCGTTCTCGTCGGGACGAACCTGCCCCAGATTGACCCGCTGGGAGTAGAGGTAGTACAGGTCCCCCAGGGTTCGCTCGACCACCAGCCGCCGGAGGTGCTCCACTACCGGGTGGTATTCGAGCAGATGGCCCGCCAGCACCGGCACCCCCCGCCGCGCCGACAGCTCGGCCAGTCGCTCGGCGTCCGCGACGGTGAGCGCGAACGGCTTCTCCACCAGCACCGGGACCCCGGCCTCGACGGCTGCGCAGCCGAGCTCCGCATGCGTGCGGGCCGTGGACGCGACGACTACGGCCTCGACCCGCGAGAGCAGCGCCGGGACCGAGTCCGTGACGAAGGTCCCTGGGTACTGGCGGGCCACCCGGTCACGCACGCCCGCATCCAGGTCACAGACAGCGGCCAGCTCGGTTTCCGCCAGAGCCGCGAGCGTGCGGACGTGATTCTTGCCCCACGCTCCCGCGCCGATCACGCCGACCTTGAGCCGGCTCATCCGTAGAAACCCCGGACTGCCTCGATCACCGTGTCCTGCTGGCCTGGCGTGAGCTCCGGGTAGATCGGCAGGGAGAGAACGGCGCTCATCGCCTCCTCGGTGGCGGGCAGGCGGCCGCGCGTGTAGCCGAGATGGGCGAAGCAGGGCTGCAGGTGGAGCCCCACCGGGTAGTAGACGGCGTGCCCGATCCCCCGGGACTTGAGATGCGCCGCGAGCTCGTCGCGCCGCTCGGCCCGGATGGTGTACTGGTGGAAGATGTGCTCGTTGGCGGAGTCCACCCGTGGGGGGCAGATCGCCGCAAGGCCGGTGAACGCCTCGGCATACCGCGCGGCACGCGCGCGCCGCGCCGCGCTCCACTCGGCCAGATACCGCAGCTTGACGAGCAGCACGGCGGCCTGGACTGTGTCGAGCCGGCTGTTGGTGCCGATCTCCTCGTGATGGTACTGCTTCGCCCCGCCGTGGAGCCGCAGCTTCCGGAGCCGGTCGGCCAGCGCAGCGTCCTGCGTGAGCATCATCCCGCCGTCACCCCAGGCGCCAAGGTTCTTGCTCGGGAAGAACGAGAGCGCCGCCGCCGAGCCGAGCTCCCCCGCGATCCGCCAGACGCCGTCGATCAGCCGCCGGGCCCCGATCGCCTGGGCCGCGTCTTCGATGATCGCGAGGCCGTGGCGCCGGGCGAGAATGAGCAGGGGCTCCATCGCTGCCATCTGGCCGTACAGGTGCACGGCGACCACGGCCCGCGTCCGCGGGGTAATCGCCGCCTCGACGGCGGCCGGATCGAGGTTGAACGTCCCCGGGTCGATGTCCACGAACACCGGTGTGCCGCCCGCATTGTGGATGGCGCCGGCCGTGGCGAAGAACGTGAAGGACGGGGCGATGACCTCGTCACCCGGGGCGAGCTTGAGCGCCTTGAGGGGAAGCAACAGCGCGTCGGTCCCGCTGGCGCAGGCGATCGCGTGCTTGGCGTGGGACAGGTGCGCGACCTCCACCTCGAGCTGCCCCACCTCGGCGCCCATGATGAACTGCTGCCGCTCGATGACGGCCTGAACGGCCGGCATGACGGCATCTTTGATGGTGTGGTATTGGGCGACGAGATCCAGCAGAGGAACGTTCAAAGGCCCACCTGAGGGGAACGGTGAAAAGCTCGAAATCCAAACAACTTAGCCCCCCCTGGCCGGTGGGTCAATCAGGCGCAGCCGCGCCCCCTCCTCGCGGTAGCCGGCCCCGCAGCCAGCGCAATGGGCCGAGCCGGCGGCGACGTCCAGCCGGACCCCGCACTGGCACATCCAGCCCGCCCGGCGGGCGGGCACGCCGAGCATCACCGCAAAGGCAGGCACGTCGGCGGTGACGACTGCCCCGGCCCCAATGAAGGCGTACTCGCCCAGGGTGACCCCGCAGACGATGGTGGCGTTGGCCCCGATGCTGGAGCCGCGTCGGACCAGGGTCGGCTGGTACTCGTGCTTGCGGGAGACGTGGCTCCGGGGGTTGAGCACGTTGGTGAAGACGCAGCTCGGCCCGCAGAACACGTCGTCCTCGAGGGTCACCCCTTCGTAGATCGAGACGTTGTTCTGGATCTTGACGTTGTTCCCGATCCGGGTCCCGGGCATCACCACCACGTTCTGGCCCAGGTTGCAGCGCTCGCCGATCACGGCGCCGGGCATGACGTGGGAGAAGTGCCAGATCTTGGT
>JBGPPG010000103.1:0-11606 GCA_041488455.1 Gemmatimonadota bacterium | reverse complement strand
GCCCGGCGCACGACGTCGGCGATCGAGCAGAACGGTCCCCCGGCCCGCGCGGCGGCCAGCCGCTCGATGGCCCGATCGCCCACCCCGCGCACGTGCCGCCAGCCGATCCGAAGGGCGGGATGCGCGGCATCCGCGGTTTCCTCCACCGTGCACTCCCAGTCGCCGTCCCGGAGACACGGTCCGCGGACCTCGACGCCCTGACGCCGGGCGTCGTTCACCAGGGTGGCGGGCGGGTAGAACCCCATCGGCCAGGAGTTGAGGAGTCCCATGAAGAACTCCGCCGGGTGATGGCGCTTGAGCCACGCGGTGGCGTAGGCGATGAGCGCGAAGCTCCACGCATGCGACTCGGGGAAGCCATAGCTGCCGAAGCTCTCGAGATCCTGGGCAACCGCGGCCGCCACCGGAGCTTCGATCCCGCGCGTGATCATCCGCTCGCGCAGCCGGGCCAGCTCCTCGACCAGGCGATGGCGCTTCCGCTGGTGCCCCATGGTGCGGCGCAACGCGTCGGCCTCCGCGGCGCCGTACTGTCCCATCACCATGGCGATCGCCATGGCCTGCTCCTGGAAGATGGGAAGCCCCTGGGTGCGGGCGAGGATCGGCTCGAGCAGGCGGTGCCGGTAGCTGACCGGCTCGAGCCCGCGGCGGCGCATGGTGTAGGGGTTGACGAAGCGCGCCTGGATCGGGCCGGGCCGGATGAGCGCCACCTGAACCACGAGGTCGTAGAGACGCTCGGGTCTGGTCTTCAGGATGGACGCGATCTGCGCCCGGCTCTCGATCTGGAAGGTCCCGATCGTCTCGCCGCGCGAGATCTGCTCGTAGGTGGCGGGATCGTCGGGCGGGAGGAGGTACATCTCGGGCCGCTCACCGGTGCGCCGCTGGATCACGTCGAACGCCCGGCGCACCAGCGACAGCCCGCCCAGCCCGAGGAAGTCGAACTTGGGGACGCCGATCGAGTCGAGGTCGTCCTTGTCGAACTGGACGATGGTCCGGCCCATGGTGGTGTGCTCGATCGGGAGCCAGTCGCCCAGCGGCGCGGACGAAAGCACGAAGCCGCCCACGTGGGTGGAGCGGAGCCGGGGAAGGTCGTCGCAGCCCTCCATGATGGCGAGGACGGCCCGGCCGCGGGCGTCGTCGAGCGGGAGGCCGAACTCCTTCGCCAGCGTGTCGCGCACGTACTCGGCACCCTCGGCGGCCTCGTGGCGGTGGATGCGCTTGGAGAGCGTGAAGGCCAGCTCGGCCGGGTAGCCGAGGACCCGCATGGCGTCGAGGAGCGCATTGGGGGCACGGTAGTGCTGCACCGTGCAGGCGATCGCCGCGCAGGAGCGCTGCCAGCGGCCGTAGGCGTAGTCGAGCAGCTCCTCCCGCCGGTCGTGCTCGATGTCGAGATCGATGTCGGGCGCCTCGGTCTGTCCATCCACCCGCACCTCGGAGAGGAAGCGCTCGAAGAGGAGCCCGTGGCGCACCGGATCCACGGCCGTGACGCCGAGGCAGTAGGCGACGGCGGAGTTGGCGGCGCTCCCTCGGCCCTGGCAGAGGATGCCCAGCTCGCGGGCCTGGCGCACCGCGTCCCACATCACGAGAAAGAAACCGGCGAAGCCGAGCCGGCCGATGACGCCCAGCTCGTGATCGAGCTGGCGGCGCTGGGCGTCGGTCAGAAGCCCCCACCGCTTGCACGCGCCCTCTTCGACGCAGAGGCGGAGAAAGGTGTCGTCGGTATGGCCGTCGGGGACGGAGAAGCGGGGAAGCGGCGGCCGCATCCACGCCAGGTCGAAGCGGCAGCGCTCGGCGATCGCGGCGGTGGCCTCGAGTCCCTCGGGGCGCGCGGTCCAGCGGCGGGCCATCTCTTCGGGCGACAGTAGCCGCCAGCGGCCGTTGGGCAGAAGCAGACCGCTCGTGGCCGCCTCCGCGAGCGTGAGGTCGGCCCGGAGCGCGGTGAGCATGTCGTGCACCAGCCGGCTCTTGCGGTCGACGTAGCGGGGATCCTGGGTGACGACCCAGGGAACGCGGAGAGTCTCGGCCAGGTCCACCAATAGATCGGCGAGCTCGGCCTCGTGCGCGCCGGTCTCGTGGCGCTGGACCTCGACGGCCAGACGGTCGCCGAAGACCTCGCGCCACTCGGCGAGCCGGCGAAAGGCGTCGGCGCGGCGCCCGGCGCGGACGAGAGTGGCGAGCTCGCCGGAGGCAGGACCGGTGAGCGCGATCAGGCCCTCGTTCCGCTCGGCCACCTGTTGCCAGGTGACGGCGGCCCGGCCGCGGACGGTGTGGGGACGCTCGCGGCTCCAGGTGTCGAGATCACCCACGCGGGCGCGGGTGATCAGGCCGGCGAGGTTGCGGTAGCCGCGCTCGTCCATCGCCAGGAACGCCGCGGGATGGGCGGCGGGCCGGACGCGCGCGTCCGGCGCCGAAGCCGCAATCGGCGGCTGGGGCTCCACCAGGAGCTCGGTGCCGACGATGGGACGAATGCCCTGGCGCCGGGCTTCGAGCACGAACCTGACGACGCCGCCTAGATCCGCCGCGTCGGTGAGACCCAGGCTTTCGTATCCCAGGGCGGCGGCGCGGCGGGCCATGGTCTCAGGGGTGACGGCGCCGTCGCCGAAGGAGAAGGCGGAGTGGGCGCGGAGTTCGGTGAGGGGAGCCATTAGCTGTTAGCTGTTAGCCGTTAGCTATTGGCTGACTACCGCCAGGAGCCCTGCAGCGTCCACACGCCGCTCCGCGCGTCTCGCGCGAGCTGCACCAGCTCCCCGTCGGTCCGGACACAGCAGAACAGCTCGACGGCGTACGCTTCCTCCCAATCTCCGCCGGAGACGCAGTCAGGGCCCTGCGCGCCGAGCAGCTCGTGCGGCCCCGCATGGTCGCGGTAATGCACCGGGACGGCGAAGCCGCGATGCGTCATGGTCTCCACCTCGACCGGCTCCGGCTCGGGGAGGAGATAGAGGGAGAGGCGGGGCTCCACGTCGCTTCCGCGCAGCTCGGTGCGCCGCCAGACGAGCGCGGCCGGCTCCTCGCGCCACACGGTGCGGCGGCGAAGCAGAGGATGCCGGTTGCCGAGCGGGGTCAGGAGCTTCGACCGCTCGTCCAACACGCGGGCGAGTGCGGTTTCCGCCACGCCGGCGGTGGCGAAGCCGCGGTCGAGGAGGTCGCCCTGAACGCTCGCGGAGGGGAGCACCGCGTCCACCCGGAGCGCCACGCCGCTCACGGCGTCGGGGAGGCACACACGCTCGAGCTCGTCGCGCACCAGTCGCATCCAGGTACGCTGGTCGGCGTTGGGGCGCGAGGGATGGAACGCGTGCTCGGCCACGCCGCCGCGATCGAGCGTGAAGACGAGCGTGAACGTGCGCGCCCCCCGGCCCAGCTCGCGGAGCGCGGTGGTGACGCTGCCGGCCAGCCGGTTGATCACGAAGAGCAGCCGCTCGGGGTCGCGGAGGACGTAGTCGGTCCACTCGAGCGAGGCATGGGGGAGCGGCGGGGGCGGCGGGCCGAACAGGAGCCGGCGATCGTCGGCCCGGGCGAGCCGCCAGAGCGCCACGCCGTCGGAGCCGAAGCGAAGCTCGACCGACGCTTGGTCCAACTGGGCGAGGTCGCCGCAGCGCTCGACGCCGGTGCCCTCGAGCAGGTTGAGGAGATTGACGGCGGGCGCGAGCACTGTGAGGGGGAAGGGGGCGAGCCAGTCGCGGTCGGTGCCTGGAGGTACCGCGGTGATCGGCGCGTAGGAGCCGTGGAGCGCGGCGACCCCTGCCGCCACCGGGGTGGCAGCGACCCCGGCGCGGGGCGCGGGGCAGCCATGGGCGCGGAGGATCCCGAGCAGGGTATCGGCGAGCGAGCGGGCGTGGAGGCCGCGGGCGTCGGCCCAGATGAGCGGCTGGTCCGGGTTGCCGTCAACCCGAACGCGGGGGGCCCGCTCGAGCAGGGCCGCCGCGAGATCGGCGGTCGCGGGGGCGGCGGCCGGCACGAAGTGCGTGAGACAGACGAACGACATTCGGGGCCAGATAGAGGATACCCGAACATATACCGAAGATGGATCCCACGTCAACACCCACGAGCCGAGTCGCTTCTACAAGTCTGTCCGCCGCAGGAGCTGCGCGTTGATAGCTACGATGACGGTGCTCAGCGACATGAGCGCGGCCCCCACCGCCGGGCTCAGCAGAATCCCGATCGGCGCGAGCACGCCGGCGGCGAGGGGAATCGCCACGATGTTGTACCCAGCCGCCCACCAGAGGTTCTGCCGCATCTTTCGGTAGCTCGCGCGCGAAAGTGCGATGATGCGTGGGACGTCGCGTGGATCGCTCCGCACCAGGACCACGTCGCCGGCCTCCACCGCCACCTCCGTGCCGGCGCCGATCGCCACGCCGACGTCGGCCGTCGCGAGCGCCGGCGCGTCGTTCACCCCGTCACCGACCATGGCGACGCGCTTCCCCTGCCGCTGGAGCTCCTGGATCTTCGCCGCCTTCGCCTCGGGCAATACCTGCGCGAACACCAGGTCGATCCCGAGTGCCCGTGCCACGGCATCGGCGACTGCCTTGGCGTCCCCCGTCAGCATGGCGACCTCTATCCCGAGCTCGTGCAGACGGCGCACCGCAGCGGGTGACTCCGGTCGGACCGCGTCGGCAACGGCAAAGGCGGCGAGGGCCCGATCGCCCTCCACGAGGTAGATCACACCCTGACCCTGCTCGGCTGCCATCTGGGCGAACTCGGCAAGGTCGGCGGCCGGATGGACACCTTGCTTCGCGAGCAGGTTGGGTCCCCCGACGGCCAGCATGCGTCCGTCGAGTCGAGCCCGCACCCCGTAGCCGGGGATCGCGGCGAAGTCCGTCGCGTGAGGTGGCGAGAGGCCGCGTGCCGTAGCGGTTGCGACCACAGCGCGGGCGACCGGGTGCTCCGAATCCCGCTCCACCGCCGCGGCGAGACCGAGCGCTTCGTCCTCCTTGACTCCGGGCACCGTCCGTTGCGCCACCACGCGATGCTCGCCGAGTGTGAGCGTCCCGGTCTTGTCGAACACGACCGTCTGGAGGAGCCGGGCGTCCTCGAGCCCTCGCCGGTTCCGAACCAGCAGCCCGGCCCTTGCGCCAAGGCTCGTCGATATCGCGATGACCAGCGGGACGGCGAGTCCCAGTGCATGCGGGCAGGCTATGACGAGCACGGTTACGAGTCGCTCGACCGCGTAGGCCATCTCCGCCCCGACGACAAGCCACGCCACAAGCGTCACGGTGCCGGCGCCCAGCGCGACGATCGTGAGCCAGAAGGCGGCCCGGTCAGCCAGGGCCTGAGCCCGGGACTTCGACGACTGTGCCTCGGCCACGAGCCGGACGATGCGGGCGAGCGCCGTGCGCTCCCCCGTGCTCGTGACCCGCATCCGGAGCGCTCCCGTCTCGTTGACCGTCCCCGCGATCAGCCGGTCACCGGGGGCCTTCGGCACGGGCCGGCTCTCACCGGTGATCATCGATTCATTGACGGCGCCGCTCCCGTCGACGACCTCGCCATCCCCCGGCACGCTCGCGCCCGGCCGTACAAGGACGAGGTCGCCGTCGCGCAGCTCCACCAGGGGAACGGCTGCGATCTCCTCGCGGCCGTCGACCATGGCGATGCGGTCGGCCGTGTTGGGGAGCAGCTTCGCGAGGTCAGTGAGCGCGCCCTGAGCCTGCGAAACCGCGCGCATCTCGATCCAATGCCCCAGCAGCATGATCGTGACCAGCGTCGCCAGCTCCTCCCAGAGGGGCATCCCGGGATAGCCGAGGGTCACCGCGGCGCTGAACAGGAAGGCGACGGAGATCGCAAGAGCGATCAACGTCATCATGCCCGGCAGCCGGTCGTGCAGCTCGCGCAGAGCACCGTTGACGAAAGGCCAGCCGCCGTACACGAAGACCGCACTACCGAAGATCGCCGGAATGAAGGGGGCGCCTGGAATGGGGGGCGGCACATATCCGAGCACGCCGCGCAGCATGTGGCCCCAGGCGAGCGTCGGGATTGTCAGCAGGAGGGAGATCCAAAACTTCCGCCGGAACATCGAGACACTGTGGCCGGCGTGCCGGTCGTGCCCAAGTGAGTGCGGGACGTGGCCGTGCCCGGCCGCGCTCATCTCGTCCGGCCGGTTTCCGGTGACACATCCTCCCGGTAGACCGCCCGCCCACCCACGTACGTCGCCACGACGTGCGCCCCGAGGATCTCCTCCGGCTTCACCGTCATGATGTCCCGATCCAGCACCGTGAAGTCGGCGTACTTCCCCACGCTCAAGGATCCCATGACGCTGTCTTGAAAGCCGGCGTGGGCCGCCCAGCGCGTCATGGATGCGAGCGCCTCCTCCCGCGTCATCCGCTGCTCCGGGTACCAGCCGCCGGGCGGATTGTTACCGGCGTCCTGCCGGGTCACCGCCGAATGGAAGGTCAGCAGGGGGTTCACCCGCTCAATCGGGAAGTCGGTCCCGTTCGGGATGATGACGCCGGTCGCCAGCAGCGACCGCCACGCATAGGCGCCCTTCACTCGCTCGGGCCCGAGCCGTGTTTCCACCCACGGCATGTCGCTGGTCTGATGCGTCGTCTGCATCGAGGGCAGGACGCCGAGCCTGGCGAAGCGCGGGATGTCGTCGGGGCTGAGGACCTGCGCATGCTCGATGCGGAACCGGTGGTCCCGGGTCGGCACCTCTTTCAGCGCGGCCTCGTAGGCGTCGAGCGCGATCCGGTTGCCCCGGTCGCCGATCGCGTGGATGGCCACCTGGAATCCCGCCCGCAGCGCCCGGATCGCGACGTCCCGAAGGTGCGCCGGTGAGGTCACGAGGAGCCCGGTGTTGCCGGGATCGTCGCTGTAGGGAGCCAGCAACGCCCCCCCGCGCGAGCCCAGCGCCCCGTCGGCGTAGAGCTTGATGGTCCTGATCCACAGGTGTCCGTCGTAGGCCGCGCTGAGGGGGCCGCGGGCGAATGCCGCGGCGAGGGCCACCGAGTCGTCAGCCACCATCGCGTACACCCGAAGCGGAAGGCGCCCGGCCTTGGCCAGCCGCTGGAGGACCTGGAGCACGCCCTCGGACTCGCCGGCGTCGTGCACCGACACCAGGCCCCACCGGTTCGCCTCGACCGCGGCGGCGAGCAGCACGCTCTCGACGTCCTGGTCGCTGAGCGGAGGCAGGACGCGGGTAATCAACGCCTGGGCATTGTCCACGAACACGCCCGCCGGCTCCCGGCTGCCCGGCTTCCGCTCGATCCGGCCGCCCGGCGGGTCCGGCGTCACGGCGGAGACGCCGGCTGACACCATGGCCTGCGCGTTGGCGAGCAGGGCATGACCGTCAATGCGGGTAAGCAGCACCGGATGGTCGGGCACTGCACGCGAGAGCGCGTCGTGCTCCGGGAATTGCTTGTCGGGCCAGCGATTCTGGTCCCAACCGCGACCGCGGATCCAGGTACCCGCAGGAACATTCCGCGCCTTGGCCACTACGCGGCTGATCACCTCGTCATACGATGCCGCCCCCACCAGATCCACCGTCCGGAGGGCGAGTCCCAATCCGACCAGATGTGCGTGCGCGTCGGCGATGCCGGGGATGACCGTGCGATCGGGCAGCTCGAGGACCGACGTCGCCGCGCCGCGGTAGCGAAGCGCCTCCGGCTTCGTGCCGACGAACACGATGCGGGACCCGCGCACGGCGAACGCCCCTGCAGTGGGCTGTGCGGTGTCGCTGGTGTAGACGCGGGCGGGGAGGACGATCAGGTCGGCGGGCGCGGCGTCGGGCGCCCGCGGCCGGGTCCTGGAGGTGCAGCCGGCCAAGGCCAGCGCGAGGGCTATGGAATTACGCATGGGCCTGGAAGCTGTGGGCGTCGGCTCGGCCCGTCCACGGGCACCATGTCGCCGGACCTTGAGGAGCGCGTGCGCCGGCGGCCGAGCCGGCTGCGGCCGATGCTGCATGTGTAGGAATTATTGCAAGAACCGTACAATTGTGTCGACAGCACTGCGTTCATCCGCGCTGTTATGCATCTCTGCATTATAATCTCTGCAAATTATGCAGGATTCCCTTGACACTACGGGTACCTGCTCGTATACTCCCGGGTGTGAACCCCGTGACCTACGTCGAACCGACCATGCGAACCGCTCGCCGAAACCGTCGCCCGCACCCCTCGAGAACGCCGGGTTGACGGTTGGGCTGTCCATGCGCCGCACAGCCCCTGCGTTCCCGGTGAACGCAGGGGCTTCTCGTTGCCTCATCCATTCGATTGGAGCACCAGCGATGAAACTCATCAGCTGCATCATCCGCCCCGACCGCCTCGCCCCCGTCAAGGAGGCGCTGTTCCGCGCCGGCGTCACCGGGATCACCATCACCCGCGTGAGCGGTCACGGGGGGGAGCGCGACATGGTGACGGTCCGGCGGGGATCGAAGCTGCTGCTGGAATTCCGTGAAAAGGTGAAGATCGAAATGGCCTGCTCGGAGCCCTTCGTCGAGGCGACCATCAACGCGATCGTCTCCGCCGCCCGGACCGGTGCCGTCGGCGACGGCAAGATTTTCGTCCAGCCGCTGGATCGGGTGGTCCGCATCCGGACCGGGGAGCGGGACAATGCCGCGCTCACGCCCGTGACCGCGGACGAGGTCCAAAAGCACTCCTTGCAGCTGACCGGAAAGACCTAACCAGGAACCCGTGCATCGGTCCGGACTCGATTCCCCCTCTCCCGCGTAAAGGAGCTGTCGCCGCTATGTCCAGCACGTTGCGAAGTATCGGTACACGGTTGCGAACCAACTGGCAGGACCCGCTGATCCGGCGCAACGTCGGGCTGCTCTTTCTCGGCAAAGCGATCGGGCTGTTCCTGGTCCTTTCGCTCATGACTCGGTGGTTCCTGCCCGAGCTGGTCGAGGCCCAGGCAGCGGCGCCGGCGGCCCCTGATCCCATGGCGGCGGTCAATGCGATCAACACCGTCTGGACGCTGGTGGCTGCGTTCTTGGTGTTCTGCATGCAGGTGGGCTTCGTCATGCTGGAGGCCGGCTTCGCCCGCTCGCGCGAGTCGGTCAACATTCTGGTCGAGGGCATCGCCGACACCTGTATCTGCGGGGTGACGTTCTGGCTCTGGGGCTTCGCGTTCATGTTCGAGCCGGGCACGCCCTGGATCGGCACGACCGGCTTCGCGCTTCAGGGCCTGGCTCCGACGTACGGAGCCACGGGCGTGCCGCTGCTGGCGTTCTGGGTGTTCCAGTTCGCCTTCGCCGACACCTGCTCGACGATCACCTCGGGCGCGATGATCGGCCGTTGCGGCTTCATCGGGGACCTGCTCTACAGCGTGGGGGTGACCGGGTTCATTTACCCGATCATCGGTCACTGGGCCTGGGGCCCGGATGGATGGCTCGCGGTCATGACGCCCATCGCGTTCCACGATTTCGCCGGGTCCACGGTCGTGCACACGATCGGCGGGACGATCTCGCTGGCCGGCGCGATCGCGCTCGGTCCTCGGCTGGGCCGGGTCTTCAAGCGGGACGGCGGCGGTCCGATGCCGGCACACGATCTCATCATCGGGGCCGCGGGTGGGCTGATCCTCTGGTTCGGGTGGTACGGGTTCAACCCCGGAAGCACCCTCTCCGCCCTCGACACGGCGGGCATCGGCCGGGTGTCGTTCAACACGACGCTCGCCGCCTGCTCCGCCGGACTGACGGCGCTCTTCTACTCGTATGGGCGCACCAAGAAGTGGGATCTCGCGCTCACGACGAACGGCTTCCTCGCCGGCCTGGTGGCGATCACCTGTCCCTGCTACTGGGTGGATCCGGTCGGCGCGTTCTTCATCGGGATCGGAGCGGGCATCGTGGTGGTCTGGGGGATCGATGCGCTCGAATACATCCGGGTCGACGATCCGATCGGTGCCGTCCCGGTGCACATGGTGGCTGGCATCTGGGGCACCCTGTCGCTCGGACTCTTCGCGGCGGGCAAGTACGGTGCGCCAACGCCGACCGGACAGGATGTCAGCACGGTGGTGACCGGGCTCTTCTACGGCGGCGGACTGGGCACCCTGAAGGCGCAGTTCATCGGGAGCGCCGCCGTTACGGTGGCCACGTTCGTCTCCGCCATGGCCTTGATGTACGCCGTCAAGGCGACCGGCACGCTGCGGGTGTCGCCGGAGGGTGAGCTCGAGGGACTGGACCTGCACGAGCACGGCTCGTCGGCCTACCCCGAGTACATGATCAGCGGTTCCGAGAGCGTGATCTTCTCGGTGCCGGAAACCGGCAAGGCAGCGTAACTCAGTGTACCGCGACGGTCCGGCTGGTGAGTGTCGAGCGCCAGCCGAAGGCGATCGTGCCAAACCGGGATGGTGAGCTCGGTCGACGCGAGCCATCCCGATGCGCGAGCTTCGATCGCGAGCTTCACCGCCGTCAGGACCGCCGGCTCGCCGAGCGGGCTCCGGCGCCAGACGTACTCGCCGGGCAGCGGCCGGGACGCGAGCCGGAGACTCGCGAGCGCAGTGGAGCGAGTGAGGAGCACGAGCGCCGAGCCGCCCTCGTGCGCGGCGCGGGAGAGGCGCACCATCGCGGTAGTGTCCGGATCCACGCCGTCGAGCACGACGAACCCGAAGCCGCCCGAGCGGGAGAGCTCCTCCGCAGCGCGGAGCCCGGCGATCGGCCCCTCGGGCTGGACGAGCAGCGGCCCCTCGCACCAACACGCGCCGGCGACGGTGTGGGTGGCGTCGATCCAGACCGCGCGCTCGCCCCCCGCCACGGTCCGAAGACAGGTGGACCGGAGCACGGCGGCCGCGCCCGGCCCCGGACTCCAGACCGCGATCCGCCCGCGCTGGAACCCCCTATCCGGCAGAACCGAATCCAGGGCGGCGATCCCGGTCGGGACCGTTCCGCGGGCCCAGTCACGGTTGGATACCGCGTCTGGAAATCGTTGTGCCAGAACGGCTTGGATTGATGCTACACGAGCTGCCGGCATGTGCTGTCGGGGGGGCGAATGCGATACCGAACAAATACCGAAATCAAACAATACAGGTAGATCCGAAAGAGGGCAAGATGAGCATCAGGGCAGAGCGCGCGCCTCGGGCAGGAGCGCCCGGCCGATCGTATTAGCGTCGGTCCCGAACCAGAGGGCCCTGGTGCCCGGGTGGTACACCATGTGACGCACGGTGAGCCCGCCGCTCTCGGCGATCGGCATCTCACCGAGGAACTTCTCTGTCGCCGCGTCGAAGCCGACGATCCGGTTGGGCTGCGGGCCGGTCTCGACGAACCAGATCCGGTTCCTGTCGTCCGCCGCCATCGCGTAGGGCAGCGCGCTCCCGCCCGCCGGCATCGCCCATTCGGAGAACTTCGCCGTTGCCGGATCGAAGCGGCCGAGCATCCCACCGACGTAGTCCACGTACCAGATCCGGTCGTCGGCCGTGATCGCGATCCGCCGGGGGCGGGCGCGCTCGCGGGGGAGCGTGTACTCCGTCACCTTGAACGTGGCCGGATCCACCGTCCCGAGCTTGTTGCTGCCGAACTCGACGAACCAGGGCCGTCCCTTCCCGTCCACGGCGATTCCGTAGGGGAGAGCGCTCGGCGTCGGCACAGCAACGAGCCGCACGCTGCCGGTGGCCGTGGTGATCCTGCCCACGAAATTCGACCGCTGGACCGAGAACCAGATGTCCCCGTTCCGGTCGAAGACCAGCGTGTGCGGGTC
>JBGPPG010000102.1:0-11744 GCA_041488455.1 Gemmatimonadota bacterium | reverse complement strand
CGACATCCACCACGGCCCCCTCGCGGGTCAGCACCTGGGACATCGATCCCGCCCACAGCGCAGCCCACTTCTCTGTTCGGCATATGATGGTCTCGACCGTCCGCGGCGAGTTCGGCAAGCTGACGGGCTCGGTCACGCTCGATCCCGCCGACGTCACCCGCTGGTCGGTCCAGGCGAGCATCGACGCGACCTCGATCAACACCCGCGAGCCTCAGCGCGATACGCACCTGCGCAGCCCGGACTTTTTTGATGTGGAACGATTCCCCGCCATCGATTTCAAGTCGACGAAGATCGTGCGGACGGGCCCGGAGACCTACGAGCTCACCGGTCAGCTCACGCTGCACGGGGTGACGCGCGAGATCAGGCTGAGCGTGGAGAGCGACGGCGTGGAGACCAAAGACCCGTACGGCAAGCTGCGCCGCGGCGCCAGCGCGACGGGCAAGCTCAACCGGAAGGACTTCGGCCTGAACTGGAATCAAACGCTGGAGGCGGGTGGGATCCTGGTCGGCGAAGAGGTGAAGATCTCGATCGACGTGGAGCTGATCCTGAGCGCCTGAGCCCCGCGACTCAGGCGCTGAGCGGGAGCCACACGGGCGGGTCGGGCCACGCGTCGCCGGAGGCGGGCGGCGTACGCTGCACCAGCACCCGGCGGCCGCCGGGCTCCGCCCGTACCCGGAGACAGACCCGGCCGGTCTCGGGCTCGAAGATCTCGAGGATCACGCCCGCTTCCCTGATAGCTTCCTCAGCAGCGCGCTCCGTGGCGCGCGAGAGATCGGCGGCGCGAGCGAGGGGGGCCGTTGGGTCGTCGGCGCGGCGAATGACGAGCTGTTCCTGCATCGGTCGTCTTCCGGGGAAGGTCTCGGCGACGGGGAGGCAACCGCCATGCCGTTGGCGCGGCGTCCCGACGTCATCGCGCATCTCCAGGTGGCGCACAGACATACTCCATGCCCTTCAGGCCCGTCCCAGCCCCGTTCGGGACAACCTGTCGCGCACCGCCATGCGAAAGGCCACACCAGCGCCCGGCTTCAGCCGACTGCGTCCGTGAGCAAGCGAGCGGCCGAGAAGGTCCGCGCCGGCCGGCGTGTGATCGAGCTGACCCACCCTGACAGGGTCTACTTCCCGGGCCGGCCCCCGATCACCAAGCGGGCGCTGGTCGCGTACTACATCGCCGTCGCACCCACCATGCTTCCGTATACGCGTGGCCGCCCGGTCACGCTGCAACGGTTTCCCGACGGCATCGCCGGGGGAGGATTCTTCCAGAAGGAAATCTCCGACTGGTTCCCGGAGTGGGTTCCCCGGGCCACCGTAGAGAAGGAAGGCGGGATGACCACGTACGTCCTCTGTGACGACGCGGCGACTCTGGCCTACCTCGCGAGCCAGGGATCCATCACGCCCCATGTTTGGCTCAGCCGCACGGACAGGCCCCATCACCCCGACCGGCTGATCTTCGATCTCGACCCGCCGGCTGGCTTCGAGCAGGCGCGGGCTGCTGCCCGGCTGGTGCGCGACCTTCTTGCGCAGCTGGGCCTCGCCAGCTTCGTCATGACGACCGGATCGCGCGGCCTGCACGTGCTCGTCCCGCTTGACCGGTCCGCCGACTTCGATGCCGTACGGGCCTTTGCGCGCGCTGCGGCGGCGCTCCTGGCGGAGCGGAACCCCGACACGCTCACCATTGAGGCACGGATCGCCAAACGGGGAAAGCGCCTCTTCCTCGACACCACCCGGAACGCCTACGCACAGACCGGCGTGGCACCGTACGGCGTGCGGGCGCGGCCGGGAGCGCCGGTCGCGACGCCGCTCCATTGGGAGGAGCTGGACGACCGCGCGCTCGACTCGCAGACCTACTCCATCAGGAATGTGCTGGCGCGGCTCGAGCGGGAGGGCGATCCGTGGCGAGGGATGACCCGGCGGCGGCAGGGGCTCCGACGCGCGACCCAACGGCTGGCGGCCCTAGCCGCCGAGCCCGCCTAGCCGGCGCCAGACCAGCTCGGCCGAGGCGACGTCCTCTACGGCCACGCCGACCGACTTGAAGATCGTGATCTCGTCGGCGGTGACCCGACCGCCGAGCGTCCCCCCCGCCACCGCACCGATCTCTCCCATGAGACGAGGCCCCGCGGCGATCACGTCGCCCGATTCCACCAGCGCCGCCTCTCGCGAGTCCACCCAGACCCGACCCTGCCGGAGGAGCGTGTCGTCCAGCTCCCGCCAATCGGGGCGGGTGGCACCAACCGCGTTCACGTGCGCGCCGGGAGTCACCCAATCGCCGAAGACCACGGGAATCTTGGCGCTGGTGGCCGTCACGATCACGTCGGCACCACGGACGGCGGCCTCCGCAGACTTGGCCGCGGTGACACCGTGCGTCGCCGCGAACGCGCCCGCGCTCCGTGGACTCCAGACCCGCACCTCGCGGAACCGCCGCACCAGCCGGAGGGCGGCCAAGTGGCTCCCCGCCTGCACTCCTGCGCCGAGAATCGCGAGCACGGACGCATCGGCCCGGGCCAGCAGATCGGTGGCGACGGCGGATGCGGCCGCGGTCCTGAGCTCGGTGATGAGCCGCCCGTCCATCAGTGCCAGCGGCTCACCAGTCTCCGGGCGGAAGAGCACGATGATCGCGTGGTGCGTAGGCATGCCGGCATTGGCGGGGTAGAACGTCACCAGCTTGGCGCCGAGTGCACTGCCGGCATACGCCGGCATGACGCCGAAGAACCCTGCGTGATCCGCCACGGGGACGACGCTCCGGACCGGCTGCACGATCTTGCCCGCGGACAGCGCGGCAAGCGCGCCGCGTATGGCGGGGATCAGCTCGTCCAGCCGGAGCAGGGCGGCGACACGGGATTCATCGAGGAAAGGAAGCGTCACAGCGGCTCCGGACACGGGATCGGAAGAGAGTACCGGCGCGCGGCAGCGGACGCCAGCGAGCGCTGGACGGGGGTTCCCTGCGGCCGCATGTTGTGAGCGACTCCCGCCGGCGGGATCGCTCATGGCTCAGCCAACCCCGTTCGACACGATGCGACAGATGGTCACCGGGTGTCTGGTGAGCCAGCTCACCTACGTCGCGGCGAAGCTCGGCATCGCCGATCGCCTCGCCGACGGGCCAAAGACCGCCGCCCAGCTCGCAGCCGCTGTCGACGCGCATCCCCAGTCGCTGTATCGCGTGCTGCGCGCGCTGGCCGCGCTGGGCGTGTTCGTCGAGGACGCGGACGGCCGGTTTGCCCTCACGCCGCTCGCGGGTCCCCTTCGCCGCGAGGCTCCGGACTCGCTGCACGCGTTCGCGCTCATGTGGGGGGAGACGTTCTGGGCCGCATGCGGGTCGCTCCTCAACTGTGTGCGCACGGGGCAGACCGCCTTCGACCACCTCCACGGTATGGGGGCGTTCGAGTACATGCGCCAGCATCCGCAGGCGGCGGAGATCTTCGATCAGGCGATGAGCAACCTCACCCGGGTGCAGGCCGCGGCCGTCGTCGGTGCCTACGACTTCAGCGGGGTGCAGACGCTCGTGGACGTGGGCGGCGGGAAGGGGACGCTGCTTGCGGCGGTGCTGCGGGCCCACCCGGGGATGCGCGGCGTGCTCTACGAGCGTCCCGAAGTGCTGCCGGCGGCACGGAAGGCGCTCGAGGGCGAGGGCATGCTGGGGCGGTGCGAGCTCAAGCGGGGCGACTTCTTCGCGTCGGTCCCGGAGGGCGGAGACGCGTACACCCTCAAGGACGTCGTGCACGACTGGGACGACGACCGCGCCTCGGCCATTCTCGCGAACTGCGCCCGCGCCATGGGCCCTCGGGCCAAGCTCCTACTGATCGAGCGCGGTCTCACGCCGAGGAACGTGCTGGGCCCGGGCAAGATGGTGGACGTCGTGATGCTCGCGATGACCGGCGGACGCGAGCGCACGGAGCCGGAGTATGCCGACCTGCTCTCACGCGCCGGTCTGCGCCTCGCGCGCGTGGTTCCCACTGGGTCGGAGCCGATGGTGCTGGAGGCGGTGCTGCAGTGAGCGGTGAACGGTGAACGGTGAACAGGCGGCTCCGCACAGCTACCTCTCCTCCCGCTGGCTCTTCCTCCGCCTGCTTGGCGTTGTCTACCTCGTCGCGTTCGTGTCGCTGGCGTCCCAGATCGTGGGGCTGGTGGGCGAGCACGGGCTGTTCCCGGTCGGCGAGTTCCTCAGTCAGGCGCGCACCACCTACGGCCCCGGCGTCTGGCGGGCACTGCCCACGGTTCTCTGGCTCAACAGCAGTGACACCACGCTTCGCGTGCTCACGCTCGGCGGGGCCGGGCTCGCCGCGCTGCTGGTGCTGGACGTTTGCCCGATCGTGGTGCTCCCGCTGCTCTGGCTCGCGTATCTCTCCCTCTCGGTGGCGGGCCAGGACTTCCTCTCGTTCCAATGGGACGCCCTGCTGCTGGAGACCGGGCTCCTGGCCTGCCTCTGGGCGCCGGCGGGGTGGCTCCCGACCCTTCGCCTGAGCGAGCGGCAGCCGTCACCGGTCGTCCGCTGGCTGCTGTGGCTGCTGCTCTTCAAGCTCATGCTGCTCTCGGGGGCCACGAAGCTGCTGAGCGGCGATCCGACTTGGCGCTCGCTCTCCGCGCTCGACTTCCATTTCGAGACCCAGCCGCTGCCCCCGTGGACGGCGTGGTATGCCCATCATCTCCCACGGGGCGTGCACCGGCTGATGGCGCTCGGCATGTTCGGCGCTGAGCTGGTGCTGCCCTTCTCGATCTTCGCGCCGCCTCGCCTCCGCGTCGTGCGCATCGTGGGCGCGTTGGGGATGATCGCTTTCCAGCTGAGCATTGCCGCGACCGGGAACTACGGCTTCTTCAACCTGCTCGCGATCGTGCTGTGCATCCCGCTGCTGGACGACCGGTTCCTTCGCCGACCCTTCCCGGTTCAGCGCGAGCCCGCCCGGCCTGAGTCGCTGTTCCGGCGTGTGTTGGTCGGGGCGGCGTCCGCCGTCCTCTTGGTGCTCTCAGCCTTGAGCTGTCTGCGCGAGGCGGCCTACACCGTGCCGGGGCGTGGCGGTCGCGACCTGGTTTCGGCTTGGGGCGAGGGTCTGCTCGATGCCTTCGCCCCCTTCCGCTCCGTGAACGGGTACGGGCTCTTCCGAGTCATGACGACGGAGCGGCCCGAGATCGTGGTGGAGGGAAGCCGTGACGGGGTCGAATGGAAGCCGTATGAGTTCCGGTGGAAACCGGGTGACCCGACCCGCCGTCCGGGGTTTGTCGAGCCCCTCCACCCGCGCCTCGACTGGCAGATGTGGTTTGCGGCGCTGGACCCACAGGGCTACCGGCCGCTGCTGGAATCGCTGATCGAGCATCTCCTTGATGGAAGCCCGGAGGTTTTGGCGCTGCTGGAGGGGAATCCATTTCCGGATGCGCCACCCAAGTATGTGCGGCTCAAGTACTTCAGGTACTTCTTCAGCTCCCAGGAAGAGCGGGCCTCGAGCGGCGCATGGTGGGTGAGGGAGCCCAGGGGCAACCTGACCGAGCCAGTGTCCTTGCCGGAACGATGACCGGGCGGAACCCGGACCGGGTGCCGTTTGTTGACCCTTTTCCGGAGCGGTGGGTTCCATTCTCGGGTCCGTGGAGTACCTTTTCCCGCCCCCGCGACGGTCGCCGGTAACGGCGCATCATTACGGGTCCGGCACATCGGACCGGGGTTCAGGCGGGACGACGCCGCCAAGTCATTGTTGAAATTGATCTTACATGCTCGGTCCCACGGACGGGGCCAGGATCATAGAGGGGAGTTTCGCGTGCCTGCTGTCAAGAACCCCAAGCGCTCCACCCGCCGCCCGCCCAAGCCGGCGTCCCTGCCGCGCGCGCTGGATGACGGCCGGGAAAGCCTCGACCTCTATCTCGACGAGATCAGCCGGATCCCGCTGCTCACCGTGGACCAGGAGAAGGCGCTCGCCCGGAAGGCGTTTCGCGGGGACGTGGCCGCGCAGGAGCGGCTGGCGCGGCACAACGTGCGCTTCGTGGTCTCCGTCGCCAAGCAGTACCAGAACCGCGGCGTACCCCTCATGGACCTGATCGGCGAGGGCAACGTCGGGCTGATGACCGCCGCCCGGAAGTTCGACCCGGACCGCGGCGTCAAGTTCATTTCCTACGCGGTCTGGTGGATCCGCCAGGCGATCCAGGCGGCGCTGGCACGGCACGGGCGTCCCGTGCGGGTGCCGCTCAACCGGACGGCCGATCTCAACCGGCTCGCCCGGGCAACGACCTACCTGGCCGAGCGGCTGGGCCGGGCGCCGACGACCGAGGAGCTGGTCGAGGCCACCGGGCTCACGCCCGAGTCGGTCCGCTCGCTGGGCGCGCTCCACATCGAGGCGCTGCGGCTCGACCAGCCGATGCGCGCCGACGACGATCGCTCCCGCATGGAGCGCGTGGCTCTGGCGTCCGATGAGGGCACCGATGCGGCGACCCTGGCCAAGAGCCGCACGAGCGATCTGGAGACCGCCCTGGCCTCGCTCCCCGCGCGGGACGCCAAGGTGATCCGGCTGTACTTCGGACTGGACGACGGGCGGGCCCGGACGCTCGAGGAAATCGGGCGGATGATGGGTGTCACCCGGGAGCGGATCCGCCAGCTGCGCGACCGTGCGCTCAAGCAGCTCAAGGAGCAGCACGGCGACAGACTGAAGGACCTAGCCGCCTAAACCGCGGTGAGAAGTGAGAAGGGGGCTCCGAGAGTCATCGGGGCCCCCTTCTCACTCCTCACCTCTCACTGTTTTCCGTCTCTCCCCGCATCACCGCGCACATCCCGCCTCGCTGGGCAACGTTGACCACCTGCCGCTGCGACGCGCGGGCGAGGATCGCGAGCCCGTCGGGGCCCGGCGCGAATCCCATCACGGTGTAGAACGGCTCCGGTACGAGCACGCCGTCGGCACCGAGGGTCGGGAATTCGACGACCGGGATGGCGGCGAGGCGCTGCACCACCCAACGCTCCTCGTCCGCCAGGGCGGCGTCGATCGCCCGCTCCCAGTCGGCGCGGGTCAGCGTATGGCCGATGGTGACGCCGTCGCCGCCGTAACCGCGGTTGGGCTTGATCACCAGGGTCTCCTGCTCCCGGCGCGCATACTCGAGCAGGTCGCCCTCCTCCCCGCCGGGCAGCTGCGTGTGCCGGTCGGCAAGGAGCCGGGTCCAGAGGATGTGCCGGCGGAACACGCCGCGCTCCTCATCGGTGAAGTACCGATCGGCGAGCGCCGGATCGGTGAAGACCTCCCAGCAACTCTTCTGGTCGAGCTCCGCTCCGATCGACGAGATCACGCGGTTTTCCCGGAAGAGCCGGCGCATCGGCTCGACGTCAACCCCCTCGGACGCGAGCTCGACCAGATCGAGAACGCTGTAGTCCCGATATGCCAGATCCACCACGTGATCCTCGTAGCGGACTTCACCCCCCTCCAGTCTGAGCTCGGCCGGATCGGCGTGCACCGTATCGAGGCCGTCCCGCACCCGGAAGAACTCGACGAGCGAGCGCTGCTCGTCGATTCCCTCCCCCTCATATTTCGGCTCGACAAAGCAGACGCACCGGCCCCGGCGGCTCGTGGCGGCGAGCTGGTCCGTCAGCTCCCGAAGCAGCAGGTCGCGCGCGTCGGCCAGCCGGCTCAGCCTGAGCCCCGGGTCTTGCTCCTGGAGCAGGGGAACGATCTCCTCCTCGACGATCTCCTCGATCGCCGGAATGAGGTAGATGCCGCCAACGCCGTTCAGGTTCGGCTCGACGAACCACAGCGTCTCTTTCCACATCGGGTTGGGGTAGTCGATCATGGCGTCGAGCCGCCCGAAGACGGGGTTCCGCATGCGCTGGCTCGGTCCCCAGCAGGCACGGAGCCACTCCTCCTCCTCGGGATAGAGCCGGAGCGCTTCGCGGACGTCGTCGTCAGCGAGGTAGAGCTCGGGGAGCCGGCCGAGGGCGCCCTGGAGCGTGCGGCAGACGAAATGGAGGTACTCGAGCTCCTCCGGCAGCACGGTGATGGGGCAGGGCAGGATCCGGATAGCGTCCATCTCCCCCTCGCGGAAATACGCCACCCGGCGCTCGATCGAAGCGCGGCGCATCCGCTCGTGAGCCTGGGCCAGGCGCAGGGTCGGGATGTGATACAGCGCCTGCCGCACCCGGGCGGCCAGGCGCATGCCGGCGAGCCCGGCCACTTCGGCCGTGGAAAGCGTGACCGAGTCCTGGTCGTCTTGCGACACGGGCTCCTCGTCGTCCCGGGGGATGAGTATCTTTTCGCCGATTTGACCAATGCGCAAATGCGACCTCAGACGGCGTACGACGAACTGATCCGGCTCGTCCGCGAGGAGGCGATGCTGTCCTCCTGCGTCGATCTCCTCGAGTGGGACGAGGAGACCTATCTCCCGCGCGGTGGCGTCGAGCACCGGAGCGAGCAGCTCGCCCTCCTCGCGGGGCTGCTGCACGACCGCGGCACCGACCCCCGCATCGGCGAGCTGCTGGGCGAGGTGGAGCGTTCCCGCCTGGTGGCCGACCCGGAGTCGCCCGCCGCCGTGAACGTGCGCGAGATCCACCGGGACTACGACCGCGAGCGGAAGCTGCCGCGCAAGCTCGTCGCCGAGTCGGCCCGGGTGACAGCGCTGGCCCAGCAGGCCTGGGCCGATGCCCGGGAGGCGGGTGAATACGAGCTGTTCCGGCCGTGGCTCGAGCGCATCCTCAAGCTCGCCCGCGAGGAGGCGGAAGCCGTCGGCTACCCGGCGACTGCGTACGACGCGCTGCTCGAGCACTACGAGCCGGGCATGACCACCGCGGAGGTCGCGCGGCTGTTCGTGGAGCTCAAGCGGGAGCTGCTCCCGCTGGTGGACGCCATCACCGGCGGCCGGAAGCCGCGCTCCCGGGCCGGCGCGCAGCGACGCGAGTTCCCGGTTGACCGCCAGCGGATCTTCGGCGAGGCCGTGGCGGCCGCGATCGGCTTCGACCTCGAGCGGGGGCGGATCGACAGCTCGCTCCACCCCTTTTGCACCGGTCTGGGTCCCGGCGACTGCCGGATCACGGCGCGATTCTCGACCCGCGACTTCGCCGGCGGGTTCTTCTCCGTGCTTCACGAAGCCGGACACGCGCTGTACGAGCAGGGGCTTGACGCCGCGCACTACGGCACGCCGATGGGTGACGCGGCCTCGCTCGGGCTGCACGAGTCGCAGTCGCGGCTCTGGGAAAACCTGATCGGGCGGAGGCGGAGCTTCTGGCAGCACTTCTTTCCCCGGGCCCGGGCCATGTTCCACGAGGCGCTGCAGGAGACGAAGCTCGATCCGTTTCTCGCCGGCATCAACCGGGTCGAGCGCTCCTGCGTCCGGGTCCGGGCGGACGAGGTGACCTACAACCTGCACATCTTCATACGGTTCGAGTTGGAGCAGGCCCTGCTCTCCAACGACCTCAAGGCCGCGGATCTGCCCGAGGCCTGGAACGCCGCCTACAAGCGATACCTGGGCGTCACCCCCGCGAACGACGTCGAGGGTTGCCTCCAGGACGGGCACTGGGCGGAGGGCCTGGTGGGGTACTTTCCTACGTACACTCTGGGGAACCTCTACGCGGCCCAGCTCTTCGCCGCTGCGCGCGAGCAGCTGGGGGACCTCGATGCCCAGTTCGCCCGGGGCGACTTCGGCACCCTCCTCGGCTGGCTGCGGGACCGGGTGCACCGCCATGGCCGGCGCTTTACGGCCAGGCAGCTGGTCGAGCGGGCGACCGGGGCGCCGCCGGACTGGCACCCCCTCGTCAGCGCGCTCAAGGAGAAGTACGTAGATCAGGAGGGACGCTAGGGCGTCTGCGACGGCCGCCTCCCTCCCCGCATCCTCTATCCCTGAACGGGCCCTAACCCGACAGGAGACACCTCATGCGTACTAACCTGCTCGGCGCGGCGCTCTTGAGCCTCGCCCTGCCCCTTGTCCCCCTCGCCGCCCAGGACCATGCCCACGGGCACGGCCGGCTCGGCCTGGTGCTGGACGGCCAGACAGACCGCGGGGGCGACAGCGCCGGCACCCGGGTGCGGTCCGTAGTGCCCGACAGCCCCGCGTCCGCCGCCGGTCTGGAGCGGGGCGACGTCATCACCCGCGTGAACGGCACCACCGTCGACGGAGGCCGTAAGCTGATGCAGATGGCGCGGGGCATCCAGCCGGGAGACACGGTTCGGATCGAATACCGGCGCGGCGGCGAGACCAAGACCGCGACGCTCGTGGCCGACCGGATGGAGCGCCGGGTGGCGATGTCCTTCCGCGGAATGCCGGGCTTCGGCCCCGGCGACGGGGACCGGGGACCCGGAATGATGATGATGTTCCGGCACCATCCCTCCGGCGGCCTGCGACTGGTCGAGGTGGGGAAGGACCTGGGCGAGTACTTCGGGACCAGCGAGGGATTCCTGGTAGTGAAGTCGCCTGCGGATTCGGCATCCCCGCTCAAGGCCGGCGACGTGCTCCTGGCCATTGACGGCCGGAAGCCCCAGTCCGTGCGCCACGCGCTCGAGATCCTCCGCTCCTACGCCCCGGGCGAGAAGGCCAAGCTCGAGGTGATGCGCAAGAAGCAGCGGACCAACTTGACCTGGACTGCCCCGGCCCACCGGCGTATGCCCGGCCGGGGAGACCGGATGGAGCGCAGCGAAGGCCCGGATCCGGCGGACTCCTTCGAGATGGAGCTGCCGTCATTCGACCAGGCCCTCGGGCTCGGAGAGACCTGATCCGAAACGTTCGCGCGAGAGTCTCATCATCGGAGCGCTGCTTGCGGGGCTGGCAATCGCCAGCCCCGCTCGTTTTGGGCAAGCCTACGAACTCGTGAGGCGGGCCAGCTCTTCGGCCCACCTCGGCCCGTTGGCCGCCGTCTCGTCCTCCTCGTGCTTGAGGAACGCGTACGCCTCCTGCCACGGTTGTGCGAGAATCCGCTCGGCCCAAGCCGCAAGCGCGGCCGAGTCGTAGGCCCTGCGGCGGAGCCGGAGGTAGCCCCAGGACGCCGTGGGGACCAGCGGCGCTCCGCCCTCGTCGTCGTCCACCGCCACGAGCGCGATGTCCCGTGCCCGCAACGCGTCGAGCACGTCGTCTGCGAACCAGCTCTCGTGCCGGAACTCCATCGCCGCGCGCCAGGTACGCGGCAGCTTGCCCAGGAAGTCCGTCAGCCGTGGGAGATCCTTCTTGAGATTGGGCGGCAGCTGGAAGAGGGTCGGGCCGAGGCGGTGTCCCAGAACATTGGCGGTGCGGAGAAAGTAGTCGAGCGAGTCGTCCTCGACCTTGAGTCGCGCGTAGTGCGTGATCCTCTGCGACGCCTTGAGGATGAAACGGAACGCCTCGGGCACCTGCGCGGCCCAGTCCACCAGCACGTGCTCCGAGGGCATGCGGTAGAACGTGTTGTTGATCTCCACGGTCCCCAGCCGGCTCGCGTAGAAGTGCAGCATCTCGGCGGCCGGGAGCTTGGCGGGGTAGAACCCGCCCTTCCACTCCTTGTACGCGTAGCCGCTGGTACCCACGAAGACCTGCACGCCGCCCTCCGCAAAAACTGCCTGAACTTGGCCCCGGCGGGGCACGCGGGCCAGGCCGGGGCGCGGGAAGGTGCCTATCCAAATAGTGGGGCCGCGCGCGTTGCCAAGCCGCAGGTGTCCCGGCTAGGATGGGGATTCTCCGACACCCAACCCGAAAGGCCGCTGTGCTCCTGAACCTTCTGGTTGCCGGGCTCGCCTTGGGGCTGAGCATGTCGGGCGACAGCCTCTCGGCGCGCAACATCACCGTGGCAGCCGGGGAGGTCGTGCACGTCATCTCGGCGGGCACCGGCACGCCGG
>JBGPPG010000101.1:0-11756 GCA_041488455.1 Gemmatimonadota bacterium | reverse complement strand
CTCGGCGCCGGGCTGCTGGATGAGCGCGTGGAAGCGGGCGAGGTGCTCGTTGATGGCCGCCTCTTCGAGCGCACTGTCGAAGATGTAGACCACCTCGTACTGGCGGGTCATGTCACCGTCCTTTGGTCTGATCGCCCCGGCTTTGGTGTGGAGCCGAGGAGGGAAGTTGTTGGCGCGCGGAAGTATAGACCCCTCGGCCGGGGTGCGCTAGGCCTTCCCTGCCGGCCGTCTCAACTACTGAATCGGAAGAGCATTACGTCACCATCCTGGACGACGTATTCCTTGCCCTCGGCCCGAGCGAGCCCCTGCTCGCGGGCACCCTTCCACCCGCCGGCGCGCACGAACTCTCCGTAGGCCACCGTCTCCGCCCGGATGAACCCCTTCTCGAAGTCGGAATGGATGACTCCCGCGGCGACCGGCGCCTTGTCGCCGCGATGGATGGTCCACGCGCGGACTTCCTTCTCACCGGCCGTGAAGTAACTCTGGAGCCCGAGCAGGTGATATGCCGCATGGGCCAGCCGGTCGAGCCCGGACTCGGCCAGGCCGAGGGAGGCGAGGAAGTCGGGGCGGTCGGCCGGAGCCAGCTCCGCGAGCTCGGCCTCGACCTTGGCGGAGAAGGTGACGATCTCCGCCTGCTCTCGGTCGCGGACCACCGCTGCGCCGAGCGCGGTCACGAACGCGTTCCCCGCGGTGATCTGGTCCTCCGCGACGTTCGCGGCATAGAGGACGGGCTTGCCGGTGAGGAGATTGAGCGACCGGTATGTCGGGGCCTCCTCCTCGGTGGGCACGACCGCGCGCGCCGGTTTCCCCGCGGCAAGCGCGGTCTGCACGGCCTCGAGCAGCCGCTGCTCCAGCCGGGCCTGCGGGTCTCCGGACTTGGCCGTGCGCGCGGTCCGGTCCAATCGTTTCTCGACGGTGGCGAGGTCGGCGAGTCCCAGCTCGATGTTGACCACCTCGCGGTCGCGCACGGGATCCACGGCGCCCATGACGTGCTGGATGTCCGGGTCCTCGAAGCAGCGCACGACGTGCAGGATCGCGTCAACCTCGCGGATGTTCGCCAGAAACTGGTTGCCCAGCCCCTCACCCTGGCTCGCGCCTCTGACGAGCCCGGCGATGTCCACGAACTCGACCGCGGCGGGTACCACGCGCTCGGGGTGCGCGATGGCCGCCAGCGCGTCGAGGCGCGGGTCGGGCACCTGAACGATCCCGGTGTTCGGCTCGATCGTCGCGAACGGATAGTTCGCAACGAGGGCCTTGGCGCTGGTGAGGGCGTTGAAGAGGGTGGACTTGCCGACGTTGGGCAGGCCGACGATTCCTAGGCGAAGCATGGATCTCCGATCAGTACACAAAAAACAACCGCAAACCACCAGCACACCAAAAAAACAACTGCGAACCACAGAGGCACCGAGACACAGAGAAACACAGGTTCTTTAGGTCTCTGCGCCTCCGTGCCTCCGTGGTTTGCAGTTGTTGTTGCTGTTGCAGTTGCAGTCGCTGTTGTAGTTCTGTGGTCAACTGACCCGATTGAACTGGGTCATGGCCCGCTCGATTCCCTCGGCCAGCCAGCATTCGACCGCCTCCGCCATCGGATCGAGCAACGCCTCGAGGGCGTCGTGCTCCTCCGGGCCGAAGTCGGACAGCACCCAGTCGGCCAGGTCGTCGATCTCGGGGGGCTTTGCGCCCACGCCGATCCGGAGCCGCGGGTAGTCCTGCCGCTGGAGGGCGCCCTCGATGCTCTTGAGCCCGTTGTGCCCGCCGGCGGAGCCCGCACCGCGAAGCCGGAACCGGCCGGTGGGCAGCGCGACATCGTCGACGAGGATCAGGAGATGCTGGGCGGGATCGAACCCCGGAAGCGCGCGGAGCGGAGCCAGTGCGGCTCCGCTCCGGTTCATGTAGGTCTGCGGCTTGAGCACCTTCACGTCGCGCCCGGCGACCACTCCCGACACCTGTCGGGCCCGCTCGCCTCGGCGGAAACCGCCCAGCTTCCACCGCTCGGCCAGGCGATCGGCCAGCCGGAAGCCGGCGTTATGCCGGGTGTCCGCGTACTCCGGGCCGGGATTGCCCAGCCCCACGATTGCGTGCAGGGCCTACTCTTCGGCCTCGCCTTCGGCCTCCGCCTTGGGCTTCCGGATGAGCTCGGGCTCCGCCGGCGCGGCAACCTCGGCCTCCGGGACGGCAGCCGGCGCTTCCTCGGTGCGGGGCGCGACGACGGAGCACACCGGCGACTCTGCCGGGTTCAGGATGCGCGCTTTCTCAACCGAGACCTCCCGCACGAACAGCGAGTGGCCGATGGCAAGGTTGGTGACGTCGAGGTCGATGTGATCCGGGATATCCGCCGGGAGCACCTCCACCTCCAGCGAATAGAGCACCTGATCGAGCACGCCGCCGAAGTTGCGCACGCCGTCAGGTATGCCGACCAGCCGCACCGGAACCGATACGGTGACCTTCTCGTCCGCCTTCACCTCGTAGAGGTCGAGGTGGAGGATGTTCACGGGGCGGAGCGGGTCCCGCTGGATCTCGCGAATGAGCGCCTTGACCGGGGCGCGCTGGTCCACGGTGACGTCTACGATAGTCGTCGCCGCGCTGATGCTGCCGAGCAGCTTGGCGAGCGCCAGCGTCTCGACCGTCACGGCCTCCGACGGGCGGTCGTGGCCGTAGATGACGGCCGGGACCTTGCCGGTGCGCCGGAGCGTGCGCGCCGCGCCTTTGCCGGTGTGGGAGCGCGTCTGCGCCTGGATGTTCGCTTGCTGGGCCATCGCTCGGTCCTCGAAAGAGCCAGTCTTCATCTGCTGCCGGCCGCGGCCGGCAGCGCCTAGTCGAACAGCGAGCTCACCGACTGGTCGCTGTGGGTGTAGCCGATCGCCTTGGACAGAAGGCCGGCGACGGACAGCACCTTGAGCCGGTCGAACCTGTGCTCCGGGGGGATCGCGATGGTGTTGGTGACCGCGACCTCCTTCACCGGCGACGCCATGAAGCGATCCACCGCCGGGCCCGAGAGCAGCGCGTGCGTGGCGCAGCAGTAGATGTCCTGCGCACCGAGCCGCTTGAGCGCGTGCACCGCCTCTACCATCGTTCCCGCGGTGTCGATCATGTCGTCGGGGATGAGGCAGTCGCGCCCCGTCACCTCGCCGACCACGTTCACCACCTCGGCGATGTTGGCCGACGGCCGGCGCTTGTCGATGATCGCGATGGACGCGTTCAGCCGCTTCGCGAAGCCGCGCGCCATCTTGGCCGAGCCGACGTCGGGTGCGACCACAACCAGGTCCTTGAGCGCCTTCTGCCGGAAGTGGTTCACGAACGCCGGCGCGGCGTACAGGTGGTCCACCGGCAGATCGAAGAACCCCTGGAGCTGGTGCTGGTGAAAATCCATCGCCAGCACGCGGTCGGCTCCCGCGACCGAGACCATGTTCGCCAGCAGCTTGGCGCTGATCGCGACCCGCGGCTGCTCCTTGCGGTCCTGCCGGGCATAGCCGAAGTACGGGATGACGGCTGTGATCCGGGCCGCGCTCGCGCGCCGGGCCGCGTCCATCAGGAGCAGCAGCTCCATGATGTTTTCCGCCGGCGGGTTCGTGGGCTGGATGATGAAGACATCCCGCCCACGCACGTTCTCGTCGATCTTGACGAAAATCTCCCCGTCCGCGAAACGGCGGATCGTCACCTGGCAGAGTGGCTGACCGAGATGCGCCGCCACCTCTTCCGCGAGGGGGCGGTTGCCGGTGCCGCTCATGAGGAGCATCTGGCTCCGAGCCTGCGAAAGATCCGCCATACGAGAGCCCGAAAAACTAGTTGCAGGGTATGGACTTAGTCAACCGGGACCAGGTCGGGCCCGGCCCTGGGTCTTCACCGCCGCGGACGCCGTCGCTTCCGGCGCGGAGTCCTCTGAGGGGACCACCCCCGCGAGACCCCCGCCCCAATCCACATCACGGTCCACACTCCATCCACAGCGCGGGGCCGCCAGGGCCGGCGGGGCAACGCGATACGGGGGGCGCATTTCGGTGCGCCCCCGCACATTTCCACTGTGGATGATTCCGGCGAGCCGGGTATAACTCGGTCAGAATCCTCCGCTCCACTCGGAGCCGCAGGCGCACCGGTGGGCGCCGTAGTGGCCGGCATCCCGATAGCACACGCATGACGATCGGCCGGCGCCCGGGTGCAGGAGGCACACGTGCTCCTCGCCGGACTTCGTCAGCGTGCGTTCGAGATTGCGAGCGATCTCACGGAGGAGGGAGGCATGCGAGGGTGTCTGTATCGTTTGCGTCATCGGAGGTCTCCGGTCCAAGGCGCTATGCTACGACTTTAATTTCCACACCGCTAGTCCCTCCTTTTCCACGGCGATGTCCACGCGTGCGGAGAGATCGAGGAAGTTCCGCGCACCGCGCCGCTTACGGACTCGACTACAATTCAGGCGCACCAGCGTTCGCGGGAGGCGACCACGACAACCATCCCGGCAGGGAGAGTGAGCGGCGCCGCATCGGGCAAGCCAGCGCCGGTGATGGACGAGACCGCCCGGCGGGCACAGCTGGTGAAGATGAAGCGGGTGGCGACCGGTCTCCTGGTCATCGCTCTGCTCGTCTTCCTGGCGGCGCGCATGTTCGAGCCCGCCTATCCCTGGCTCGGCTTCGTCCGGGCCACGGCGGAAGCGTCGCTCGTCGGCGGTCTCGCCGACTGGTTCGCCGTCACGGCGCTGTTCCGCCGGCCCCTCGGCCTGCCCATCCCGCACACCGCGATCATCCCGACGCAGAAGGACCGCATCGGCCGGGTCCTCGGCAGCTTCGTGGAGAAGCATTTCCTCTCGCGCCAGGTGCTGTCGGCGAAGCTCAGCGGCTTGCGCGTGTCCGAGCGGGCGGCCCGCTGGCTGATCCGTCCGGAGAACAGCGCGCGGGTGGCGACCCAGGTCGCGGCGGCGGTCGCGAAGGCGGTCGAGGCGCTCCCGCAGGGCGAGGTGACGGATCTGATCCGGCGCGGCGCCGTCGCCCGGCTCCAAGCGGTCCGGGTCGCTCCGATCCTGGGCAACATGCTCTCGGTCGTGGCGGCGGACGACCGGCACCAGGAGCTGCTGGACGAGGCGATCGGCCTGGTGTCGCGCGCGGTCGCGGAGAACCGCGAGGTGCTGCGCGACAGCTTCCGCGAAGGCAGCCCGTGGTGGCTCCCCGGAGTCGTGGACGAGGCGCTGTACGGGCGGATCATCGCCGCGCTCGACGCGCTGCTCGCGGACGTGCGGGCCGACCCGGCGCATCCGCTCCGGCGCCGGTTCGACGAGGCCACCCGGGACTTCATCGAGCGGCTCAAGCACTCACCCGAGGTCATCGCGCGGGCGGAGGCGCTCAAGCGGGACGTCCTGGACGATGCGCTGATGGACGGGCTGTCCTCCGCGCTGTGGCAGCGGGTGCGGCAGGCGGCGGCCCGCTATGGCGCGGAGCCCGACCACGCGTCGCTCGAGCCGCTCGAGCGAGGTCTGGTCACGCTCGGCGAGTCCCTGCTGGCCAATGAGCCGCTGCTGACCGAGCTCGATGCGTTCCTCGCGGCGCAGGTGTCGGCCATGCTGGAGGATCACCGGCAGGAAGTGGGGGAGCTGATCGCGGACACGGTGCGGACCTGGCCGCCGGAGATGGCGGCGGAGCGGCTGGAGCTGGCGGTGGGGCGCGACCTCCAGTTCATCCGGCTCAACGGGACGCTGGTGGGCGGGCTGGCGGGGCTGGTGATCTACACGTTCATGCAGCTGTGGTGAGGCGCTTCCCAATTCCGCACGATTTCCCCCTGCAGCAGCTCCTCCGGCGATTGGGCCAGTCCGAGATACCAATCCCTGAGGTTGAGCAGGCCGTCATGCAGCGATACGCAGGGCTCGAAACCCAGCAACTGCCGGGCCCTGGTGATGTCGGCGCACAGCCGAAGCACGTCGCCGGGACGGGGGTCCTCGTGAACGGTCGGCGCCGACGGCCGCCCGGCGACAGCGCGTATCTCCCGGGCCAAGCCGGTGATGCTGATCTCGCGACCGCTCCCGAGGTTCACTGTCTGGCCCACGGCATCGGCGGCGAACCCCGCCGCGAGGATACCCCGTGCCGTGTCAGTGACGAAGGTGAAGTCGCGCGTCTGAGAACCGTCGCCGAAGACGACCATCGGCCGGCCTGCCAGGCAACGGAGCAGGAACTTCGGGATCACCTCGCCGCAATCGCCCTCGTGATGGCTGCGGGGCCCGTAGGTGTTGAACGGGCGAACGACGACCGTGGGATAACCATAGGTCCGGTGGAACGCGCGGGTATAGGCTTCGCCGGCGAGCTTCGCCGCGCCATACACGGTCATCGGGAATGCTGCGTGCTCCTCGGTCATAGGTACGGTGTGCGCCGTGCCATAGACTTCCGAGCTCGACACGTACACGAAGCGCCGGGCGCCGGCCGCCCGGGCGGCGGCGAGAAGCTCCAGCGTGGCCGTCGCGTTCACTTCGTGGTTCTCAACCGGCGAATGGATGGAGTGCCGTACGCCGAGGCAGGCAAGATGGAATATGAGGTCAACCTGGGGCAGGAGGCCGTCTACCGCCTCGATGTCGCGCACGTCGGCTTCGACCAGACGGCAGCGGTCTCCGAGCGCGCCCGCCAGATTATCGCGCCGCCCGGTGCGGAGGTTATCCAGAACGGTCACGTCGCACTCGGCGTGGACGAGCTGGCGCACCAGCTCGGAGCCGATGAAGCCGGCCCCGCCCGTCACCAGCACGCGAGTCACAAGGACCCCGACGGGTTGATTGCCTGGAGCGCGAGAGCACCGCGTCGGCGCAAGGCTTCGGGCGCCCAAAGCCCGAGGAGGAAGGGCAGCGCGAGCGGCGGCCAGGGCCGCTCGCGCAGGAGCTTCATCATGACGCTGGTGGCCCGCAGGCGCTTGCCGCGTATTCCCCGACGGTAGGTGTGGTAGGCGACCGCCCGGACGAGCGCCCCGATCTGCTGGTTCGCGAGTCGCCGGTCTTCAAGGGCGCAGCGGCGGGCGTGCGCCTGAAGAACCGCGATCTTCATCCACGCCCACGCTACCTCGCGATCCTGCGGCGGCCCCGACAAGCTGTCCAACCGGAACCGGTAGCGCACCAGCGAATCGCGGTGCAGGGTGACCGGCATGCACTGCGCGATCCGGAGATAGTAGTCGTAGTCCTGAGCCAGCAAGTCCGCGAACGGCCCGATGCGCTCCACGGCCCACCGCGGAATCAGCGCCTGGCCCGGGCATCCGATCGGCACGGCGGCGATGAAGTCGCGATGGAAGGACCCCGTGATCTCGCCCTCCGCCGTGCCATCGAGGGCACGGGCAGGCGCGCCGTGGAGGAGCCGCGCGGCCTGCACTCCCTCACCGAAGCGAGTACCGTCGCAGGCGATCAGCCCGGACCCCGGGTGGCGCGCCGCGACCTCCACCTGGACGGCCAGTTTTTCCGGCAGCCAGAGATCGTCCGCATCCAGCAGGGCGATGTAGTCACCCTTCGCCACCCGCAAGGCTGCGTTCCGCGCGGCGGCCTGCCCCCCATGCGTCCGGCGCAGGTACCGGATACGCGAGACATACGGCTCGATCCGGGCAAAGGTATCGTCGGTCGAGCCGTCGTCGACCACGATGATCTCGCGCTGCGGGTAGGTCTGCGCGAGCACACTCTCCAGGGTCTCCGGGAGGTAGCGACCCGTGTTGTAGGTCGCGATCACGACGCTGACGAGCGGAACGGTCATGGCATCGAGGCGATCGTCTGCCGGAGTCCGTCCTCGAGGGACGTGCGGGGCTCCCAGGTCAGGACTTCCCTGGTGTGGCGCGGGTCCGCGACCCAGGGTGTAGCGTCGTGCACGGCCAAGGGGAATGCCCCCCACCGGACTTCCGGCTCGGAGCCGGTGAGCCGGATGACGATGTCGACCAGCTCGGCGATGGTCGTCGCCCGCCCGGACCCCGCGTTGAGGACCTCGCCCGCGGCGGCGGGTGCGCTCCGCCCCGCGACGAGGTACAGGTCGACGAGGTCGTCCACGTAGACCCAATCCCGGGTGACGTCGGGCCGGGAGAGGTGGATGGGTGTGCCGGCGAGCGCACTCGCGATGATTCGGGAGACCAGGCGTTGCGGGTGATTCGCGGGGCCGAAGGAGGAGAAGAGGCGAAGGCTCACGATCGGTCGTCCACAGCGGCGGGCCACCCCCTGAGCGTACAGCGTCGCCGCGAGCTTGGTGATGCCGGGCAGCGAATCGGGCTGGCCGGGCGCGCACTCGCGGAGCGGCTCCGCGCTGGGTCCGTACTCGAAGGCGTCCCCGGTGTGTATCAAGGCCCGATAGTCGATCGCTTCACAGGCATCGATCAAGTTGACGGTGCCGAGCAGGCTGACCGCGACCAGCTCCGAGATGGGGCCCGAGGATCCCGCCACGGACGGGGCGCCGGCGACGTGGAAGACGTACTCGGGGCGGACGCCCCGAACGACTCGCTGCAGCCCGGGACCATCCCTGAGGTCGACATCGTGGGAGCGCACATCGGACCAGACGTCGCAAAGCCGCCAGGGGGCCGATCCGGCCCGGCGGAGCGCGTGCACCTCGAACCCCTCTCGTACCAGCCGTCGCGTCAGATGCGACCCCACGAACCCGGTGGCGCCGGTCACGAGAGCTGTCGCGGTCACGCGAAGAACCGGTACAAGAGGGCACCCGCCCGGCCGGACACTTCGTCCGGTACCTCCGGCGCGGTGAGGAGACTGGTGACCTCCCCGAGGAGCCGCCGAGCCGCGAGGCCCTGCGGGTTCTGCCAACCCGGCGGCGCGTAGCGAAGAAATCGCAACTCCCTCTCCGCCGCTCCGAAAGCCCGCTTGAAGCGAATCAAGCCCGGCTGGTCGTCATCGGTTGGACCGAGGTCGAGCGCGCGGCATCCGAGCGATTGGGCAAGCGAAATCCCGGCCCAAGTGAGAAGCGTGTTGGGCCGCACGTCCAGGGCTTCGAGGTCGGACGCGTTGAACTTGTAGTACAGAGTGTCGCCCCACCTCAGGTAGATCGTCGCGGCGATGAGACGGTCGCCAAGAAAGGCTCCCAAAGGATGCCACCCGCCGATCTCGCCGAAGCGGCTGGCGATGGCCTCGAAGAAGCCAAGCGGCTGCGCCAGCAGCCGATATTTCGCCTTGCGGAGCCCGACGTGCAGCCGATGGAAGTCGCGCAAGCCCTCTGCGCCTGGCAACGGCCTCACGGTTACGCCGGAGCGTTCCGCCTTCCGAATAGCGCGCCGTGTCGCCGGGGCGAGCCCTCCCCAGATCGCCTCTGGCTCCGACGCGAGCGACAGCGTATGCCAGCGGGCCCGCTTGACGATCTCGAACCGTGCGTCCGCGCCGGCGATGCGATCGTCGAGGCAGCGCAGGTGAAGGGGCCACCTCTCGGCTCGGAGGCTCTCGAAGAGGACCTCCCACTCTCCGACGGATGAGACCAACGGATCGCAAGCGTCCGAAAAGGGCAGAGCGACCGTTCTCGGCCCTGACAGATCGTCGACCTCGGCGACGGCGATGCCGGCAATCGGGACGCCCGTCGGATCGGTCATGATGTGGGCGCGCACCGCGAAGCCGTACGCATCAGCCACTGCACGGAGCCACGCGGGCGAATGGAAGAGGCCGGACCGGGGGTACCGCGCCAGGAGGTCGAGCCACCGCCGATCGACCGTCGGGTCGATCCGCGTGACGGCTCGGGTCGGGGCGAGCCGACGCACGCTGCCCGGCAAGCGTCGCCGCGCTCCTGCCCGCCTTGCTCGAGGGATCATGAACGCCTCGGGCCCATACCGAGCAGCGCGCCAGCCTCGACCTCGGCCGGCGGAATGGTGGGAGCCTCGGCCCAGTCGGAGGCCGCGATGGCCGCCGCAGCGCGGGCGACGGTATCGACCTGGGCCTCGGTCAGCTCGGGATGAACCGGGATCGAGAGCACCTCGGTGGCCGCCCGCTCGGCGGTCGGAAAGTCGCCGGCTCGGTAGCCGAGGTCCCTCCACGCGTCGGTCAAGTGAATGGGCGTGGGGTAGTGAACGCGAGTCTCGATGCCATGCCGGTGGAACGCCACCTGTACGGCCGCGCGCTGCCGAGTGCGCACGGCGTAGATGTGATAGACGTGGCGAGCCCAAGGCCGGACGCGCGGTGCTTCGACGCCGGGGTCTGAAATGGCGGCGGCGTATCGGGCGGCGTTGCGCCGGCGGGCTCTGGTCCACTCATCCAGGTGGCGCAGCTTCACTGCGAGAACGGCCCCCTGGATGCTGGCCATCCGGTAGTTGAAGCCCCGCGCCACATGCCGATACGGGCCCGCCTGCCCCCAGTCCCGGAGCAAGCGAAGGGCCCGGGCGCAATCCGGGTGACTGGTCACGACCATGCCGGCGTCGCCGCAGGCGCCCAGGTTCTTGCTCGGGTAGAAGCTGAAGCACCCGGCGTCTCCCAGGCTGCCGACCCGCCTGCCCTTGTACTCGGCGCCGTGGGCCTGGGCTGCATCCTCGATCACTGCGAGGCCGTGCCGTCGCGCGATCTCGAGGATCGGGTCCATGTCGGCTGGGTGGCCGTACAGATGAACCGGGACGATGGCGCGCGTGCGCGGTGTGATCGCCGACTCGATCCTGCCGGGGTCGATCGTGAGCGAGTCCGGCGCGACGTCGACCAGCACCGGCCGGGCGCCGGTGTAGCCGATCGCCGCTGCCGTGGCGACGAAGCTGAATGCCGTCGTGATGACCTCGTGCTGCGGGCCGACTCCCGCGGCGAGCAGCGCCAGGTGGAGCGCGCTCGTGCCCGAGTTCACTCCGACGCCGTGCTGAGCGCCGCAGTAGCTCGCGAACGCCTCCTCGAACTCGGCCACGCGCCGGCCGAGGACGAACTCGCCGCGGCCCAGTACATCGGAGATCGCGGGCTCCAGCTCCGCTCGCAGCCTGGCATGCTGCGTCACGAGGTCGGCAAAGGGGATCATGCGGCCGCGCACTTCTCGTCGAGCGGCACCCGGTTCCCGCGCGCCTCCATGGAGCGGCCGGCGGCCTCGAGCAGACGGACGACGCGAAGGCCGGCGGCGCCGCCGGAGACGGGTTCGAGCCCGCGGGTGACGCATGCCGCGAAGTGATTGATCGCCGTCTGGAGCGGCTCTACAGCCTCGAGGGAAGGCGAGAATGCCGGGCCGGCTGGTCGCAGGTCGCGTGGCTCCGCCCCGGAGTCGGCCGCGCAGTCGTACACCTTGACCTTGTTGTTCGACAGGAGGTCGTTCCAGACAACCGTCTGGCGACCGCAACGAAGGAGCGTAGTGCGAACCTTCGCCGGCGCCAACCAGCTCACATGGGCGTGCGCGATGAAGCCGCTGGGGTAGAAGAGTGTCAGGTGGGCGAGTTGCTCCGGTACCCCACACCGAGGGGAAAAGCCGGTTGCCATGACGGTGCTGGGTGGGGATTGGAGCAGCTCATCCAGAATCGCCAGGTCATGAACCGCCAGGTCCCAGAGCACGTTGACGTCGCGACGGAACGGTCCGCGGTTCACCCGGACCGACTCGTAGTACCAAGGGTCGCCGACCCGTCGTGCGCGGACCAACTCTTGGATCGCGCGGAAGGACGTGCTGTACACGTACGTGTGGTCCACCATGAGCACGAGCCGGCGTCTCTCGCTCTCCTCGATGAGAGCCAGGACCTGCTCGGAGGTTTGCGCGAGGGGCTTCTCTACGAAGACGTGCTTGCCGGCCCGCAGGGCTGCGAGGCTCAGGGCGAAATGAGTGTTGGGCGGGGTGGTCAGGACGACCGCGTCGATTCGGGGATCGCCGATCAGTCGCCGCCAGTCGGTCATG
>JBGPPG010000100.1:0-11823 GCA_041488455.1 Gemmatimonadota bacterium | reverse complement strand
TCCATCCCGGTTGCCGTGAGCGTCTTCCCTGACGAACTCTATCCAGCCCCGCGGAGCTGGGCAGAGCGGGTGTATCCCAAACTGATCCATTACAACAAGGTGGAGAAAGGCGGCCACTTTGCGGCCTGGGAACAGCCGAAGATCTTCTCGGAAGAGGTTCGCGCGGGGCTCCGGAGCCTTCGTTAGAAGACCGTTCTTGGCGGCGGCGCTGGCAACCCGCCGGGACTTCATGAACACTCGAGGAGAGGAACGTGTCTGAAGAGATCAACGATGATCGCCGCCGGTTTCTGGCCGCCGCGGCCGCGACCATCGTCGCCGGCCAACTCGGCCTCGAGCACGCTTCGGCGGCAGTTGGGAAGAGCGGGGGCGAGCTGGCATCGCTAGGCACCGCCACCGGGTGGCTGAACTCGGCGCCCCTGACCGAAGCCGGCCTCCGGGGCAAGGTGGTGCTGGTGAGTTTCTGGACCTACACCTGCATCAACTGGCTGCGTTCACAGCCTTACCTCCGCGCCTGGGCGGAGAAGTACCGGGATCGAGGACTGGTCGTGATCGGGGTGCACTCGCCGGAATTCGGATTCGAGAAGGATCTCGACAACGTCCGACGGGCCGCCCAGGCTCTCAGAGTGGACTATCCCATCGCGGTGGACAGCAACCACGCGATCTGGAACGGATTCGACAATCAATACTGGCCGGCGCTCTACTTCGTCGACGCCAAGGGACGGATCCAGCATCATCAATTCGGCGAAGGCGAGTACGACCGGTCCGAACAAACCATTCAGGAGCTTCTGGTCGCGGCCGGGTACCAGGGGGTGGGAGCTGAGTTGGTCTCGGTCACAGGCAGTGGACGTGAGGCTGCCGCCGATTGGTCCAGCCTGCGGTCGCCGGAGAGCTATCTCGGCTCCGGGCGAAGGGAGAACGCCGCAGAAGGCAAGCTCAATCACTGGACTCTTGCCGGTGACTGGGCGGTGGGGAAAGAAGAGATCACGCTCCGCAGCCCCGGCGGGAAGATCGGATATCGGTTTCATGCCCGGGATCTTCACCTGGTCATGGGGCCGGCCGCGCCCGGAACTCCGGTCCGATTCCGGGTACGCCTCGAGGGTCAAGCCCCAGGCGCCGCCCATGGCCTCGACCTCGAGCCTGAGGGCACCGGGCAGGTCACCGAACCCCGGCTGTATCAGCTCATTCGGCAGACTCAACCGATCGTCGACCGAACGTTCGAGATCGAGTTCCTCGATCCGGGAGTGCAGGCGTTCGTGTTCACCTTCGGCTAATAGAGACCCCCAACTACGCGAACGGCATCGCGCGCCGAGCGAGCTCGGGCGCCCAGTCCCGGAGAGTATCATGACCGTCCTGTCGAAGCAGGCCATCCAACCGCAATTCCGCACGATTGACGGAGTCTCCATTCGATTCGCCGAGAGCGAGCCGCGGAGCGACCACGCCCTGTTGCTCAGCCCATGGCCGGAGAGCGTATATGCTTTCGAGTCGATCTGGTCTCGGCTCGCCGAGCAGGCACACCTCGTCGCCATCGACCTGCCGGGATTCGGCCGTTCCGAGCGCCGCAACGAGCTGATGGCGCCCCGGGCCATGGGCGAGTTCCTCGTCCGCGTGGCCGATGCCTTCGGCCTCGAGAGCCCGCACGTCGTGGGACCCGACGTCGGGACCGGGGCCTCGCTTTTCGCTGCGGCGCTGCATCCGGGGCGGTTCCGCAGTCTCGTCGTCGGCACCGGTGCCACGGCCGTTCCGCTCCAAGTCGGTGAACCCCTGAAGGAGTGGGTCGAAGCTCCGGATCTCGAGCCCTACCGTCGTATCGACGGGCGGCAGGTCGTCGCCGTGGCCATGGGCACCCTGGAGCGCTACCAGCTGACCGAGGCCGCACGCGAGGATTACCTCCTCTCGTACGAGGGGGAGCGTTTCGCCGAGTCAATGCGCTACGTGCAGGCATACCCGACGGAGCTGCCCGTGCTCCGGGATCTGCTGCCGACCATCCAGACGCCGGTCCAGATCATCGCCGGCCGGCGGGACAAGGTCGTGCCGCTGGTCAACGCGGAGTTCCTCCACGAGCGGCTGCCCCTGAGCAAGCTCGCCGTGATCGAGAGGGGACACTTCCTGTGGGAGGACGCGGCCGACGAGTACGCGACGCTCGTCACCGCCTGGTGGGACGGAGGTTACGCGGCCGTTGAGCGGAGGGCCTCATGAGCGCATCCACCAGCGGGTACACTACGCCCGCATTCTGGGAACACTTGTGGCGCACGAGCGGCATCCAGTTTGTCGTCTTGTTCATCATCGCGTCCGTCATCTATGGCTCTCAGCCGCAAGTCGGCGCGTCGGCCGATGCCCTCATCGCCTTCTACAATGGCGATCGCACGCGGATCCTGATCGCTGCGTTCTTCTCCGGCCTCAACCTCCTCAACCTGCTGTGGTTCACGGCGGCGCTCAGGACCACCCTGGCGGATGCGGGGCAAGACGGTTGGGGCGCGGCGGCGACCGCCGCGAGCGCAGCATTCGGAGCGCTGTTACTCCTGCAGATCACGGTGGCCGCTGCCCTCGCGTACTCGATCGCCGGCTCCGGCAGTAACATGCTCACATCGGGGCTGAACGACATCACGTGGGCCCTCGCCGTGCTGACGTCATTCCCGCGAGCGATGCTGATCATGGCTGGGGTGTTCGGACTCTGGCGGGCGGGGCTGATCTCGAACGCGCTCTTTGCGGCCGGGGTCGCAGGGGTCGTGCTCGGAGTGCTGGGCGGCACCACGTGGCTGAGTGGCGGATTCTGGGCACCGGACGGCGCCTACTCACGGTTCGTCTCGCCCAGCATTCTCCTCCTGTGGGTCGCGCTCGTGAGCCGGGTCCTATTGACCCGAAGCCCCGCGACGCGCGCCGGATGGTGATGCGGGTGCTGGCCGCGACGGCGAGGGCGATACCAATAGCTCTGGGGGCAGCCATGGCGATCATCGGAAGCGGTGTGGCGCCCGATGGGGCGCAGGGCCAGCAGGCGGGCACGAAACGAACCGACCTGCAGCGCCACGATCTCAGCGTTCCCGGACGCGAGGTCGTCCAGGTGCGCGTGGACTTCGACCCGGGATACGTCTCCCCCAAGCATACCCATCCGGGCGAAGAGATCATCTATGTCCTCGAGGGCACGCTGGAGTATCACGTCGAGGGCAGGCCGGCGGCGACGTACAAGACAGGCGAGGTCCTCCTCGTCCCGGCGGGAGCGATCCACTGGGTGAAGAACGTCGGCAGCGGCAATGGGGCGGAGCTCGCCACGTATGTCGTCGAGAAGGGGAAGCCGCTGATCACGCTGGTCAAGTGACAGTTCGTTCAGCAGCCGCGGAAGCGCGAGTGTGCAAATGGCAAGGAGAGAGGAGCGTATGAGCAGCATCACCGCACCGACGCAATTCATTGAGACCAGCCTCGAGACGTACGCCTACCGCCGATTCGGAGGAGGAGCCGCCCCGCCGCTCGTGCTGCTGCAGCACTTCACCGGGACCCTGGACAACTGGGACCCTGCGGTCGCCGACCCGCTGGCCCGCGGCCGCGAGGTCATCCTGTTCGAGAGCGCCGGCTTGGGACGCTCGACCGGAGAGGTGCCCACCACGGTTCCCGGGATGGCCGCGCACTTCCTCGCCTTTGCGGACGCCCTCGGCCTCACCCAGATCGACCTGCTCGGCTTCTCGCTGGGCGGCATGGTCGCGCAGCAGGTCGCGCTCGACCACCCATCCCTTGTTCGCAAGATGCTGCTGGTCGCCACCGCCCCGGAGGGCGGTGAGGACATCATGCACCTGGAGAAGCCGGAGCTCAGGAAGATCCTCGAGGACCCCAACCTCTCCGGCCTCCAGAGGTTGGTGAAGCTCTTCTTCACCCCCAGCGAGTCCAGCCAGGCGGCCGGTCAGGCCTTCGTGACGCGGCTCGCGGCACGCACCGAGGATCGTGAGCCCATCTCGGGCCTGAAGGTCGCGCAGGCCCAGGTGACCGCGTTTCGTGCGTGGGAGCGCGTCGATGGCGAGCGTTTCGAGAAGCTCCGCCGGATCACGCAGCCGTGCCTCGTGGTGAATGGGGTCGTCGACCAGATGATTCCCGTCAGAAACTCGTACATGTTGGCCGAGCACTTGCCCAACGCGACGCTATTGACATATCCCGACGCCGGTCATGGCTCGCTCTTCCAGTTCCATGACTCCTTCGTGCAGCAGGCGATGCTATGCCTGGACTGATGCTCATCGTCGTCGCGGCCTCGGTGTGGCTTCTGGCGGCTCCGGGGGCCATGGCGCAGGCCTCGGCCGACCCGGCGCGGCTACAGTGGCAGGTGCCCCCGCTGCTGCCGCCTGGCGCGCTCCTCGCCGTCGTGAGCGGCGATCCCACCGGCCCCGGCGAGTCCACCCTCGAGCTTTCCATGCCGAGCGGCTACCGGATCCCGCCGCACTATCATCCGAGCTACGAGCATGTCGAAGTCAAGGAGGGAACGCTGCTGGTCGGGATGGGAGACCGGATCGACCCCAAGCAGACCCGGGCCCTGACCGTCGGCGATTCGGCCACCGCTCCGGCGGGGATGCACCATTGGTCGATCACCAAGGGGCGGACCGTGCTGGCGGTGACGTTCAACGGCCCATACACCATTACCTACGTCCGCGCCGAGGACGCTCCGCGGCCACGGATTTTCCCCTTTGGCTACTGAGGCGCGGCGCGCGCTGGTGGACGAGCTTTGCGGCGTGGGAACAGCCACAGATCTTCGCGATCGAAGTTCGCGCGGCGTTCCGATCGCTGCGCTAATTGGAAGGAGGGGCGCATGGTAACCCGCGAAGGGTCCCGGCCGGCGAGCGCCGAGCAGCGGCTGAAGGAACTTGGCATCAAGCTGCCCGCGCCGCCTCAGCCGTTCGGCACCTATGTGGAAGCGGTGCAGACGGGCAATCTGCTGTTTCTGAGCGGGATGCTTCCCACGGAAGGCCACGGGCCGACATTCATTGGGCGCGTCGGCGCGGAGCTCGACGTGGAAGCGGGGCGCAAGGCAGCTCGCCTCGCGGCGCTCAACGTCCTCGCTGTCACGCGGCAGTATTTGGGATCGCTTGACAGAGTGACGCGGATTGTCCGGCTCGGCGTGTCGGTGGCAACTTCGGGAGATGTCCGCGATCAGCCGAGAGTCGCCGACGCCGCTTCGGAGTTGCTGCGAGACGTCTTCGGACAAGACAAGAGCCCCTGCCGTTTGGTGTATGGCGTCGCAAGCCTTCCGCTCGGCACCCCGGTGGAGCTGGAAATCATCTTCGAGGTGGCGGGGTAAGAGGGGCCCCGTGATGCAGGGACCCACCACAGTAGCCCAAGCCCAAGGAAAGGAACCTCCCGTGGAACACCCGACCCTTTATCGCACGACACAGATAGATGGGCTCTCCATCTTTTATAGAGAGGCCGGCCCGAAAGACACCCCGACGCTGCTCCTCCTGCACGGACTTCCCTCTTCATCGCGGATGTTCGAGCCTCTCTTCGGCCGGCTTGCCGATCGGTATCACCTTGTGGCGCCCGATTACCCGGGCTTCGGACACAGCGACTGGCCGGACCCGAAACAATTCGCGTATACGTTCGATCACTACGCCGAGATCATGAGTCACTTTACCGAAGCGCTCGGGCTCTCGCGCTACACGCTTTACATGCAGGATTACGGCGGTCCCGTGGGTTTTCGCATGGCCTTGGCCCATCCGGACCGGATCGAGGCTCTCATCGTCCAAGACGCTGTGGCGCACAACGAAGGCCTGGGGGCGAATTGGAAGCCGCGGCGGGCCTTTTGGGCCGATCGCGCTGCCAACGAAGCCACGCTTCGCACCAATCTCCTGTCGCTGCCGACGACGCGGACGCGCCATGTCGGGAACGATCCCGACGTGGAACGCTATGACCCGGATCTCTGGACCGATGAAGTTGCCTTTCTCAACCAGCCGGGCCAGGCCGACATTCAAAGCGACCTCTTCTACGACTACCGCACGAACGTCGACGCCTACCCCAAGTGGCAGGCCTGGATGCACGAGAAGCAGCCTCGGCTTCTCGTTCTCTGGGGCAAATACGACATGTCTTTCGAGCTTTCGGAACCGGAGGCCTATCGCCGCGACGTGCCGCAGGCCGAAGTCCACGTCCTCGATGCGGGTCATTTCGCGCTCGATACCGCACCGGACCAGATTGCGCAGCTGGTCGGGGGCTTCCTGAGTCGGGGACGGGATGGCGCGTCAGGCTCCGCCGTGACTGCGGCGCATCCACGTCAATATGCCCGCGACCGTGCCAAGTGAGCGCAACTGACAGGTTTTACAAGGAGACCACGAACGAAGGAGATACAAGAATGGGTACGATCAAAGTGCCCGAAGAAGTCAACCATGATCGCCGCCGCTTCTTTGGCACTGCGGCCATGACTATGGTCGCCGCCCAGCTCGGCGTATTCGGTCTTGCGGACGCGCAAGCCGGCAAGGCGAAATCGCCGGGTGCGCCCACGGTCGGGCCGGGCACGAACACAGGCGATCATCGCCGGCTTTGACTGGGGAGCGCGGACGGCCGACATCATCGCGGCGCTCTGGCCGGAGCGCTGCAAGGCCCTGGTCTCCGTCAGTGGCTATCTGATCGGCAGCCAGGAAGCCGGCAAGGTGCCCTTGCCGCCAAAGGCTGAACTCGAATGGTGGTATCAATACTACTTTGCGACGGAACGGGGCCGCGCCGGCTACGACAACTACCGGCACGATCTTGCGAAGCTAATTTGGCAGCTCGCTTCGCCGAAGTGGCACTTCGATGACGCCACGTTCGATCGCAGCGCAGGGTCCTTCAACAACCCGGATCACGTCAGCATCGTCATCCACAATTACCGCTGGCGGCTCGGCTTGGCTGAAGGCGAGCCGAAATATGACGATCGGGAAAGGCGGCTTGCCGAAGGTCCGGTAATCAGCGTGCCCAGCATTACCCTTGAGGGTGATGCCAATGGTGCGCCACACCCGGACGCAAGTTCGTATGCCAAGAAATTCTCCGGCAGGTACGCGCACCGGATCATCACGGGTGGCGTCGGGCACAACCTGCCTCAAGAAGCTCCGCAGGCCTTTGCCGAGGCTGTCGTCGAAGTCGACGGTTATTGATCGGCGTAGGCCGGCGTAGGCCGGCGTAGGCCCTGCCCCGGGAAGCGCGGCCACATTGCCGACACACCCATCGGGGCTCCGGCTTGCTGGAAGACGTTTGGGCGAGCGATGTTGTAGGCCAGCGGGGCCCTTAGCTCAGGTGGTTAGAGCAGCGGACTCATAATCCGTCGGTCCCTGGTTCGAATCCAGGAGGGCCCATAAAAGCGAAGCGCCCCTCTTGCGAGGGGCGCCGCTGTGCTTGGGCTCCGCGTGAGATCAGTCCTGGTCCTGCATCCGCTTCCGGTGGCGCCGCAGCTGGAACCCACCCATCCCGGCCAAGCCGGAGGCGAGCAGCGCCATGGAGGCAGGCTCCGGAGTCGTCGTGGACGGCGGATCACCGATGGTCCCGCCGTTCCCGCCGCCGCCCGTGCCGCCCTCGGAGGGCAGCACGCCACTGCCGCCACCGCCGTTCGACCCACCCGTGCCACCGGTCCCGCCGGTGTTGCCGGTGTTGCCGCCCGGCGTGTTGGGCGTGCTGGGGGTCGTCGGGCTGGTCACGAGATCGGAGGGCGAGCCGCCACCGGTCACCGCGGCGATGAAGACGCCGAGGCCCAGGGCCGCTCCGCCGGCGATCGCGTAGGCCGGTACCCCATGCTTGGCGGAGCCGGAGTCAGCGCCGGCTCCACTGCCGGAGGCGCCGCCCCTGCTGGCCATGCGGCTCGAGCCGCTCAGGGCGAGCACGAACAGGGAGTTGCTGGTCCCCAAGGGACCAAGTTGGCCGATCGCGGGTTGCTCCCAGCCGCCACTGGGGCGCGGGGACTTCGGCGCCTCGGCTGCGGCGTTGGCAGCACCGATCGCGAGAGCGAGGGCCGCCGCTGTGATGGTAGACCAGCTTCGCATACAGGATCACCAGGAAAGGGAGGACGCAGAACCCGCTGGCCACTTTTGCAACTCACAGGCCATCAGCTTAACCAACCACGGTCGTGCGTGGTAAGTGTATATAATATAATCGCTTATGATGTAAATGCCGTTGCTTTCTGCTGCTGGGACCGATGGCCCCCACCTTGGGGCCATGGCCACCGCGCATCGACTGCTGTTGGAATTGCTCCACACTGGCCGGGGGCAGGTGCGTGTCAAACGGCAGGGCCGCAAGTAGATCCGAACGACTTGCCGCCTTCCAAACCGACCGTTAGTATGCGCCGCCCTACGGGCGATTAGCTCAGCTGGTTAGAGCGCGCGCCTCACATACGGACTGCGCGCACCCGCCCGCACCCGCCGCGTTGAGAGAGCAAGCACTTAGCGCGGCCGCCCACCCGCCGGAACCCGCCGGGTCTTGTTACCCAGAACATTACCGGAAGAGCTGGGCCCGAATGGCCGTGGTGCGACGGGCTCGCCCGGGATAGCTTCACTTTCCGCCGGCCGCCTCGGAAGACTAAGCCCGATTTGCACTACAAGCCTGTCGTTCCCCCTGGGGGAAGAAGATCTCGCGCACGACCGGTTGACCGCCGTCCGCGGACCGGATGTCGCCCGCCCCCCAGCCGGCGCGCGCGGCCAGGCGGTCGCTGCCGGCCGCTCCAGGTACGGCAAGAATTGAGAAAGGGCGCGCTCAAAGACGGAGCGTTCCGCGACCGTAGCCGTACAGCTTGCCCCAATTCACACCGGCGCGCCCGAGGTCACGGACCCAGACCTCAGGCGGCGCAGTCAGCCGATGCCAGCGATAGCGGGCTTCCGCCTTGATCGCCTCACGGACCATGAAGAGCGGCTTGCCGAGAAGCGTTCGCGCATCAGGTAAATCGGCGGTGCGGCCAAGGCTTTCACCAAACCCTCGGGCATAGCGGCGGAGATGCGCCGTAGTTTGCCGGGAGCGAGGCACCACATGGCGCACATGGGCATCCGGAACGTACCAGCCGTGGCACCCCGCGCGCAGCATCGCGATGAACATCGCCGTTTCCTCGCCCGGCAAATAGTCGGAGCCCCTTGGACCGCGCCACGCCTCAAACCGGAGCTGCAGATCGCGCCGGACCGCCATGTTGCCGCCGAAGGGCGGGAGGTCACTGGACAGCGGCCGCGGCTCATCGCCGAGCATCCGAGCGCCGTAGGCGCGTGCGACCCAGGTATCGGGAAAGACGCGGGGGAGCCACGATGGCGGGATTCCCTCGAACAGCGGGCGGATAGGACCGCCGAACACGCCGGCCTCGGGCCACCGGAGAAACGCAGCGTGGTAAGCGACGAGCCATCCGGGATCCACGAGTATGTCGTCGTCAGTCCAGAGGAGGTATTGGCCGCGGGCCTCGTCTATTGCGCGATTGAGGGCGAAGGACTTGCCTTGGCGTGGCTCGCGGACCGGGCGGAGCGGCAGTCGGTCACGGAAGCGGGCGAGGACGGAGGGCGTCGCGTCGGTCGAATTGTTGTCGACCACCAACAATTCCCATTCTACGCGTGGGGGAATGGTCATGCACGCGAGCTGCTCCAGCGTGTCCGCTAGCAGCGCGGCCCGGTTCCACGTGCAGATGGCTACGGTCAACAGGCTTGCCGACCGCTCCCTTTGCGATCGACCGTCCGAAGTCATAAGCTTCTCCGCGACTTGACGCCGACAACGCGGCGCGTGGCGCTGAGCTGTAGCCCGATCGCGCTTGCCGCCCAGCGGATCTAGCACGGGGCGCAATGGCCGCTACGCGCTTCCTCCCCAGCCCAACGGGTTAACGGAGAATACTCAGCGCGGTCGCTCTAGATCAGGCCCGACGAGGGACCGCGAACGGTACGATCAACGCAAGAACAAGGCCCGGACCTGGGCGCAAGCCTAAGGAGGTAGGCAATCAATTCGAGCCTTGAGGGGATCACGCTTGCTTGCCGACAGCAATGCAAGCCGAGTTCCGTGGTCGTCGCAGCGGAGGTTCTGTTCGCGCTCAAAGGCGGCTATAGTCTCCGATGTGTCAAGGCTCTCCCCCGCCATACGGCTTCTGTTTGGACACGGCATGTTGCTGAGTCTGCGCGTCGCTCACCCAGCGACGCAAGCCCGCCACGATCCCAGCCGAGTAGGCATCTACACCGGCCTGCGTACGGAGCCATGCCTCGCGCTCGGGGAGCACGATGCAGGCGCCTTCAATCAGGGCCGCCGGGAACCAGGTCGTGCGTAGCACAGCGAAATCAGCTGACTCGACGCCCCGCGAGCGCTGTCGCGTCGCTCTTGACACTGAGTCCAGGAGCGCTCGCGCAAGCAGCTCGGCGAGCGGCTGAGCGTAAAAGGTCCGGGTGCCGTCGGCCTCCTGGGGTGGATAACGGTCGCCCGGGGCGTCGAGATGGATGGACAGATACACCTGCGCGTTGGCCGCTTCCGCCATGGCCCTGCGCGCCTCGAGCGAGAGCGGCCGCGCATCCCGCCGCACAAGAAACGGCCGCGCACCGAGGCGCCCGAGCGCTCGCGCGGTGGCCTGCGCCACCGCGAGGGTCACCGAGTCCTCCTGGAGCCCCGTGGGCCCTGTGGCGCCGCCGGGAGGGTGCCCCGCGTCGAGGGCGACCACGAGGTCGGTGAGTCCCCTGCCGGCGGGCCGCGGCGTCCGGAGCTCGAGCATGAGCCGCCCGCCCGCCCAGCTCGTACGCCACCCAGCTGGTGGTGCGGCCAAGCGCAACTCGAGATCAGCACGTCCCGCTGGGCCGCTGGCCCGCTGCACCGCGCGCACGTACCCGTGCAGCGGGACGGGTGACACGACGTCGCTCGCATGGCGCGCGCCCAACACCGACCAGCGCACGCGGGTGCCGACGACCTCCACGGTCGAGGGGAGCGGCTCCGCAACCGGTACGTACACCTCCACCTGCTGGTCCTGCTCGGCGAGCGTCATGGCCCCGAGGGATACGGGGTCGGGGCGGGCGGGGGCGACGGTGTCAACTTCGGCGGCTGATACCCAGACCCGCACCCCCTCGGCCAGACGCAGCCGGACAGCGTCTCCGGTGCGCGCGTCAACCGGCAGCCGGGTGCCGAGCGGGAGCGGGAGCGCGGGCGGGCCCCCCGGAAACCAGCGCGACGCAACCGGCCGTCTCTGCGTCGCGCTGTCGGCGGTATCGCTCGGGAGTCGGCGAACACGCGCCCAACCCGCAGCGGGTCGGGGCTGATCGGGGGCTGAGTCACCCTCAGACATCCGGACGATCGGCGCTTGACCTGTGATCGTCCGCCCGTTCAGCATGGCGGTGAAGTCGAGCACAGGAGCTGGTCCCGCGGGAACCGGAAGCCACACGGCGAACGCGCCGTTCGGCTCCACGCGCACGCGCCGACCGTTGATGGCAAGCGTGGCCCGGCCGCTACCCACGCTGCCCCATGACGCGACCGAGTCACGCACCGCAACCGGACTGCTGGTCGGGTAGCGGATAGCGAGGTCGAGCGGGCCGTCCACGAACGGGATCGAGGAGGAGGCACGCGTGCAGGCGACGGCGAGCACGAGAGCGCAGATTGAGCGCGGCATGGCCCAGAAGGTACTCCGGGCTGGCCGCGGCTGGCGAGCGGCTCGTCGCGTCGGCTTGCTCTTAGCGCTGCTGGCGCTCGTCGGCGCCGCCGATCTGACCCTCACCTGGTGGCGCTACCGGGGGCCGATCGCGGCGCTGGCCAGCGGCACGCCGCCGACGACTGCGTACATGCGGCGGGAACTAACGGCGCACGGCCCCCAGCAGCCGGTGGTCTGGACCGCACTCGATGATGTCTCGCCGGTTGCCGTCTGTGCCGTGCTCGCTGCGGAGGATTGGTTGTTCTTCCATCATGGGT
>JBGPPG010000099.1:0-12005 GCA_041488455.1 Gemmatimonadota bacterium | reverse complement strand
GGGCGCGACACCGTACTTGGCCTGGACGCCCTGCTCGTCGCGAATCCGGCCGCTCTTGCGATCCGCCTGCACCACGCGCTCTCCCACCACGCACTGCGCCAGATCCTTGTCCGGGGTCCAGATGCACACCTTCTCCACCTGCTCGTCCTGCGCAGCAATGTGAGCCGCGGACGCGAGCGCATCGTCCGCCTCGAGCTCGATCATCGGCCAGGTCGCCACCCCCATCGCGACCAGGGCCTCTTCCAGAGGATGGAATTGCGCCCATAGGGCCGGCTCGATGCCCGCACCGGTCTTGTAGCCCGGCCACAAATCGTTGCGGAACGACTCGATCACATGATCGGTGGCCACACCGATGTGGGTCGCGCCACCCTCGATCATCTGGGCAACGGTATAGAGCACGCCGGCCACCGCCCCGAAGGGGGGATCCCCCTTCTTCGCGCGCCGGATCCCGTAGAAGTGACGGAACAGCTCGTATGTCCCGTCGATCAGGTGAACGATCATTCGGATGCTGCGGCCCTCTCCACCGCGGGTGGGGGCTCGCCATGTCGTCGAGCCTGTTCTCGGCGGACAAGATACAACCTCATCGCCATGTCCCGCGTCTTTACACCAGGTCAGCCTTAGGCTTTGAGCAGCGAGTTATCTTCAGCCGATGCTCACCCCCGCCGATCGCCGCCGCATCTTCCGCGAGCTCCACCAGGCCGGCTGCTTCGTCATCCCCAACCCGTGGGACCAGGGCAGCGCCCGCCTGCTCGCTCAGCTCGGCTTCCCGGCCCTCGCCACCACCAGCTCCGGATTCGCGTGGTCCCTGGGCCGGCCCGACAATCACGTGTCGCTGGACGAGGTGCTCGCTCACCTTCGCGCGATCGCTGACAGTGTCGCGGTGCCGGTGAATGCGGACTTCGAGGGCGGCTTCGCGACCGAGCCGGCCGACGTCGCCGCAAACGTCGCCCGCGCGACGGCCACCGGCATCGCCGGCCTCTCGATTGAAGACTCCACCGGCGACGCGTCGCGCCCGCTCTACGACTTCGCGCTCGCGGTCGAGCGCATCCAGGCCGCCCGGCGTGCGATCGACGACAGCGGGACGGGCATTCTCCTCACCGGCCGATCCGAGGGATTCCTCGTCGGGCGCCCCGACCTGTCCGAGACGATTCGCCGGCTGACGGCGTACGCCGAAGCCGGCGCCGATTGTCTCTACGCGCCCGGGATCCGGAGCCGCGCCGAGATCACGGCCGTCGCCCGGGCGGTCGCGCCCAAGCCGGTCAACGTGCTGGTCGGAAGTGATTTCGCCACCGTGGCGGAGCTCGCGGAGCTAGGCGTGCGCCGGATCAGCGTGGGCGGAGCGCTGGCCCGCGCGGCGTGGGGCGGGTTCCTGGAAGCGGCGAAGGAGATCGCCGAGCGGGGAACGTTCAAGGCGCTCGCCCGGGCCGTGCCCTTCGCCGACATCAACCAGGCCTTTATCTCGCCGTCATGATCCTGATCATTCTCGTCGCAGCGCTGGCCCTCGGCGTGCTCGTCCTGAACGGCAACTTCGGCGAGCGCTGGCGCCTGATCGTCCGGGGAGCGATGCGCCCCGCCGTCATCGTCGGCGGCGTTGGGTTCCTCCTCGGCTTCATCGGGCCGATGGTGCTCACGCCCGGCGCGAACCAGGGACCGATGCTCGGCATCTTCATCACCGGGCCGCTGGGGTTCCTGGTCGGACTGGTGTGGGGGATCGGCCGGGAGCTGCTCGGCACCCCTCCAACGCCGCCGCCAGGTCCCGGACCCCGCGCCTGATCTCCTCGATGTCCACCGCCGCAAAGCCCAGCTGCACCCCGCTCCGCGCGAACCGCCCCCGCCCCACCCGGCAACCGCGGGCGTAGCGGCTCAACGGGATGACCTCCACCTCCCGCTCCGCGGCCGCCTTCGCCGCCGTCTCGCCGTCGACGCCGCCCTGGAGCCAGCCCACCGTCTGAAGCCCGGCCTCGACCCCGGAGACCTCGAGCAGTCCGGCCAACCGCTCCTTCGCCGACTCGAGCAGCGCCGACAGCCGCTCCGCGTACACCTCCCGCATCCGCCGGATGTGCCGGCCGAAATGCCCGCCGGCCATGAAATCGGCGAGCACCGCCTGGTCCGCGAGCTGCGCGTGGCGATGGGTGACCGACAGCGTCGCCGTGAAGCGGTCCACCAGATCGGGCGGCACGACGAGATAGCCGAGCCGGAGCGAGGGGAAGAGCACCTTGCTGAAGCTGCCCGCGAACAGCACCTGCCCGTGGCGATCCAGTCCCTGAAGCGCCGGCAGCGGCCGCCCCGAGTAGCGGTACTCGCTGTCGTAGTCGTCCTCCAAGATGAGCGCCCCCGATTTCCGGGCCCACTCGAGCAGCGCCAGGCGCCGGGAGAGGCTCATGCTCACGCCGAGAGGGAACTGGTGCGCGGGCGTCACGTAGACGAGCCGCGCACCCGCGAGCGACGCGCCCAGCGTGAGGCCCTCGCCGTCTACGGAAACCGGGACAAGCGTCGCGCCGAGGGCCTCGAAGGCGAGCGTCGCACCGATGTATCCCGGATTCTCGATGGCGACCCGGTCCCCGGGATTCAGGAACAGCCGCGCAGCCAGATCGAGCGCTTCCTGCACGCCGGAGACGATCGCGACCTGCTCCGCCGAGCAGATCACCCCGCGCGAGATGGTGAGATAGTCCGCCACCGCCCGCTGGAGCGGCGGGTACCCCATCGGACCGGTGCCGCGCAGCAGATCGATGGACGCCTGCCGCAGCCGGCGGGATGCGACCTGGGCCCACAGCGTCGTGGGGAAGAGATCGAGCGCGGGCAGGTTCGCGCGGAAGGCGCGGGTCGGCGCCTCGTCGAGGCCGCCGAACGGCCGCACCCGGCGGGCGTAGTCCGACCAGCGGCGGGGCCGCCCGGATCGCCCGATCGGCGCTTCGGTCGGCACCGGCGGCACCGCTTCGAGCAAACGGTCGGGCAGAACCCGGCTCACGTAGGTGCCCGAGCCGACGCTCGCGTCTACGTACCCCTCCGACCTGAGCTGCTCGAACGCGCTCACGATCGTTCCACGCGAGAGCGCGTAGTGCCGGGCGAGGTCGCGGGTGGCAGGGAGCCGGGCCCCGGGGCGGAGCCGGCCTGCCAGGATCGCGGCGCGGAGGGCGCTGTACAGCCAGCGGATGGCCGGGGCGCCCGGCTCCCTAGGCGGGAGCATGAGCTCGAGTGGGGTGGTCTGTTTCGGCATGGCAATGGTACAGTCAAGATAGCAAAAATGGCTCTGTTTAACAGGTCCACTCACCGATAGCTTTGCAGGCGACAGGAGTTAGCGACGACGGCACGACCATCACCAGGAGGAAGTCGTGAGAGCACGCCTCAACTACGCCAAGGCCGCCCCCGGGGTCTACGACGCCATGGACGCGTTGGACCAATATCTGCAGAATTGCGGGCTGGAGCGGTCCCTGCTGCTGCTCGTCCAGCTGCGCGCCTCGCAGATCAACGGCTGCGCCTACTGCCTGGACATGCACTGGAAGGACCTCCGCGCCAGCGGCGAGACCGAGCAGCGGCTCTACTCGCTGGACGCCTGGCGCGAATGCCCGTACTACACCGTGAGGGAACGCGCGGCCCTGGCATGGACCGAGGCTGTGACCCTGCTCGCCGACGGGCACGTTTCGGACGCGGTATATGAGCAGGTGCGCTCGCACCTGAGCGAGAAGGAGCTGTCGGACCTGACGCTCGCGGTGGCCGCGATCAACGCCTGGAACCGGCTGTCCATCGCGGCCCGGCTCGTTCCCGGCGCCTACCAGGCGGCCGCTGTCGCATAGCGCGGCGGCCGGCACCGCGGCACGTCATCACCGGTCCGATCGGGTTCCTCGTGGGACGCCGGTGGCCTTCCGCGCGGCGCAGGCCTAGATTTTCCTCCACCGGCCGATCGCGTGACTGCGTGAGCCAAAACCTCGAAGCGCAGCTGCAGAACACTCTCGGCACCGCCTATCGACTCGAGCGCGAGCTGGGCGGCGGCGGGATGTCGCGCGTGTTCCTCGCGCACGAGGTCGCGCTCAGTCGCAAGGTTGTCGTGAAAGTGCTCCTGCCCGAGCTCGCCGCCGGCGTGAGCGTAGAGCGCTTCCGGCGCGAGATCCAGCTTGCCGCGCAGCTGCAGCATCCGCACATCGTTCCCCTGCTCTCGGCCGGCGAGTCGGAGGGGCTGCCCTACTTCACGATGCCCTTCATCGCCGGCGAGTCACTGGCGGTGAAGCTCGCACGGACCGGCGAGCTGCCGATCAGCGAAGCGGTGCGGATCCTGCGCGACGTGGCCTCCGCGCTCGCCTACGCGCACGAGAATGGCATCATGCACCGCGACGTGAAGCCGGGCAACGTGCTCCTGTCCGGCGGCGTCGCTGTGGTCACCGACTTCGGCGTGGCGAAGGCGGTCAGCGCCTCCACCCAGAGCGGATCCCCCCGGCTCACGACCCTCGGCGTCACCCTCGGAACCCCCAACTACATGGCGCCCGAGCAGGCGTCAGGCGAGCCCCAGATCGACCACCGGGCCGACATTTACTCCCTGGGCGTCATGACGTACGAGATGCTCGCCGGGCGGACCCCGTTCTGGGGACGCCCGACCACGTCGGTGCTCGCGGCGCACGTGGTGGAACTGCCCGAGCCGATCGAGCGCCTCAGGCGCGCTGTCCCTCCCATGCTAGCGACGCTGGTGATGCAGTCGCTCGCCAAGCGGCCGGCCGACCGGCCGCAGTCCGCGGCCGAAGTGATCCACGTGCTGGACGCGATCAGCACCCCGACCGGTGGTACCGTCCCGACCACTGTGGTCATGGCGGCCACCACTGCGCCGTCGCGGTCCCGCTGGCCCCCGCGCGTGTTTTGGGACGCTGCGGCGATCGGCCTTGTTCTGGTGGCGGGGGTGTTGTATTGGCGGCGTGGTGCCCGCGAGCCGCCGAAGGTCACCGTTCCATCAGCAGTCGTGTCCGGGACGGACGGGCCTCGGCCCGACTCGCTGCCGGTTTCCGCAGGAGAGACGCGGCCCCCGGCGGAGCCAGCGGTGCCAGCCCCGGCAGCGGCGCCAGCCCCGGCAGCGGCCCCGCTGGCCCGCTCCCGTGCCGCGCCCCGGCCGTCCCGACCCGTGACCCCGGCACGACCAGTCCCTGCCCCCGAGACCACGCCGGCGCGCCAAGGCGATGAACCGCAGCCGGCGGCGGCTCCCGCACCCGCCCCTTCTCCGTCCGCCGCGCCGGAATCGGCGGTCGGCGCACTGCCCGCACCCGCCGTACCCGTCCCGCGAGCCGCCGCGCCGGCTCCGGTGGAGAGCCAGGCGCCACCGCCTCCCCAGCCGGCTCCCGATCCGCGGCCGGAGATTCGAGGGCTGCTCGCCGAGTACGCGAGCGCCGTCGAGTCACAGAACGTCGCCAATATCCGGCGAGTGTATCCGGGGATGACGCCGGGACAGCAGCGCGGCTGGGAGCGGTTCTTCCAGACGGTCCGGGACGTGAAGGCGCAGCTCTCGGTGGCGAACCTCGACGTCGCGAACGGGACGGCAGAAGCCCAGATGACGGGCACCTACACCTACCTGAACCGCAGTTCCAGCCTGACCGAGCACCAGCCGGTCGCGTTTCACGTGAGCCTGCGGCTGGAGCACGGCAGTTGGCGCATCAGCCAGGTACGCTGACCGATCGCTAGAAGTTGTATTCCAGTCCCGCCGTCCAGATCACGTCCGGCCTGAGCCCCCCCCGATTCAGCGGCCACAGCGTGTTGGCGATCAGGGTAAGCCCCGCGACGGCGGTCAGCTTCACTCCGATCGAGCCGTTGACGATGTCGTCCCGCCGGTCCGGGATCGTGCTCGGGATGATGGTGCGGTGGTAGGGGGCTTGGATCTCGACCGGTGCCGGCAGCTGAAGCGGGCTGTTGCCCACCTGGAACTCCGAGAGGACGTCGATGGCGAGAGTCGCCCAGGGGGCGAGCAGGTGGTCGAAGCCGATGTTGCCGAGGATGGCGTCGGTCTCGAGCTGTCCTCCGCGATGCAGGTAGCCGGCGTTGACGTGAGGCGAAAAGTTGCCGAAGTGCGCCGAGACGATGGCGAGGCCGCGCTCCGCGAATACCCCGGAACCGAGAAGATCGTCCTCGCTCCCTGTCGGAAAGCGGGTGTCGGCCAGGAGCGCGACGGATACGGGGTCGGCCCGGCGCAGGTTCACCTTGACCCTGGCGATCACGTCGCCCAGGCCGGTCGACGAGCCCTCGACGAAGCGGGAAGCCGTGAGCACGGGATTGTTCGGCGTGCCGCCGAAGAAGTGCACCGCCGGGGGCGGGCCGAACGGGTTGATCTGCGCGTTGCTCGTGCCCCGGAGTGAGGTGGTGACGAGCGGAAGGACCACCCCGATGTCGATCCGATCGGTGATTCCGTAGGTGAGCAGGAACGACGTGACCGTGAGGTTCACCTCGAGCGCAAGTCCCAGGTCGATCGTCTCGTTCTCGAGCGTGGGCACGCCGAGTAGGGAGCAATCGCCGCCGGCGATCGAGTCGCAGCCGGGAAAGTCGACGTTCTCGTGGGTGAAGGTGAACTTCAGATTGTCGAGTCGCACTCCCCGGAAGGTCTTGAACTGGGCGCCGGAGCGGGTGACGGTCGCCAGCACCCGACCCCGGCCAAGCGTCTGGGCCCGCTCAGCGAAAATCGGGCCGGCCGAGGTCGAGGTCTGTACCGGGACGCCGCCCTCAAAGCTGAAGGTTGCCCCCCCGCTGGCGGCGCTCACAGGCACGTTGGCGACGTTGCTGCCGATCGAATTGGTCAGGAAAGAGATAACCGTCGCGTTGCTCGCCACGGCCGCGGGAACGAAATGGGACCCGTGGATGCGGATCGACGCCGGATTGTTCGGGTCCCCGCTGCCGCCAAGAAACAGGGGCTGGTCGCTCCCGCCGAAGATGAACAGCTGGGACAGCTGATCCCGGAGGTGCTGTCCGTGCGCCGGTGCCGAGGTCAGCAGGACCAGCGCGAGAACCGGGAAAACGCGACGCAAGAGGCCTCCCCAGGCTGCCTGTGCAAGGGAGAAAAGCTCGAAGCCGTTCGCTACTATACTGGACGGGACTGATTCCGCAACTTTACGTCCGACGCCGCGAACCCGAGCTGCAAGGAGAAGCAGCCATTGACGGACTCGCGATTGCTCACCGCAGGTCTGCTGGCCACGGCGCTGGTCTTCCGTGCCGCGACCGGCACGGCCCAGCAGCCCGCATATCCGCCCGCGCCGCCCGGCACCGTCGTGGACAACTACTTCGGGCGCCGCGTCCCGGATCCATACCGCTCGCTCGAGGACCTCGACGCGGCACCCACCAAGGCCTGGGTGGTCGCGGAGAACCGCCTCACCTTCGGGTATCTCGACCGGCTGCCCCAGCGCGACGCGATCCGCGAGCGGCTCACCGCGCTTTGGGACTACCCCAAGGTGGGTGTCCCCGTGCGGGAGGCCGGCAAGCTCTGGTTCCGCCGCAACGCCGGGCTCGAGCGGCAGTCGGTGCTCTACCGCGCCGACCGGCCCGGCGCGCGGCGGGTGCCGGTGCTCGACCCCAACGTGCTCTCGCCCGACGGCTCCGTCGCCGTGGGGCAGTGGTCGATCTCACCCAACGGGCGCCTCCTCGCCTACACTACCGCCGCCGGCGGCTCCGACCTCGAGGACATCCACCTGCGCGACCTCCGGACCGGAGGCGACCGCCCCGACGTCGTTCCCCGGACCAAGTTCAGCACCATCTCCTGGACCCGGGACGCGAAGGGCTTCTACTACTCCCGCTTCCGCGGCTCCGTCGAGCGGGCCAACCTCAGCGACGCGAACATATACCACCAGCTCTGGTATCACCTCGTGGGCGGCGCGGAACGGCTGGTCTTCGAGCGGACCGACGACTCTACGGCATCGGCGAACGGCGTCGTCTCTGACGACGGCCGCTGGCTCTTCATCTTCTCCCAGAGCGGCACGACCAACAACCGCCTCTGGCTCGCGGACCTCCGCAATCCCCGCCACCCCGACCTCTCCGCCCGCCCGCTCCCGGTGACCACCGCGGAGGATGCGATCTACAGCCCGCTCGGCGTGGTCGGCAACACGCTCTACATCCGGACGAACTGGGAGGCGGCACGGGGCCGTATCGTCGCGGCCACCGTGGGGGACAGCGCGCGGGCCCACTGGCGGACCATCGTCGCCGAAGGGCCGGATGTGATGAGCGAGGGGCTGCTGGTGGGCAACTGGCTGATCGTCGCGTACCTGCGGGACGTGCAGACCCGGCTCCGGCTGTTCGACATCACCGGTGCGCCGCGTGGCGAGGTCACGCTGCCCGACGTGGGCACCGCCGAGGGTCTGTCCGGCCGTGCCGACGGCGGCGACTTCTTCTTCGCTTTCAGCTCGTACCTCCGCCCCACGGGCGTGTACCGATTCGATCTCGCCAGCCGGACGCTCCAGCCGTTCGAGCCGGCCACCAGCCCGTTCGACGCGTCTCCCTACGAGACCCGGGCGACCTTCTACCGGTCAAAGGACGGCACCGAGATCCCCATCTTCATCATGGCGCGGAAAGACCTCGCCCGGGACGGCAGCCATCCTACGATCCTCTACGGCTACGGCGGCTTCGACATCAGCCTCACGCCCTATTACTCGCCCGAGCTGGCCGCCTGGCTCGAGCTGGGCGGCGTCTATGCGGTGGCGAACCTCCGGGGCGGCGGCGAATACGGTGAGGCCTGGCACCGCGCGGGGATGCGGGAGAAGAAGCAGAATGTGTTCGACGATTTCGCCGCGGCGGCGGAGTTCATGATCGGTGAGGGCTATGCCACGCCGGGGACGCTCGCGCTCGAGGGAGACTCCAACGGGGGACTCTTGGTGGGCGCCCTGCTGACCCAGCGCCCCGATCTGTTCAGTGTCGCCCTTGCCGGGGTGGGCGTGATGGACATGCTGCGCTACCAGAAATTCACCGGGGGCCAGTTCTGGGCCGAGGAGTATGGTTCGTCCGACGACTCGACGGCCGTGCCCTACCTGCTGGCCTACTCGCCGCTGCACAACCTGAAGCCGGGGACCTGTTACCCTGCGACCCTGGTGACGACCGCCGATCACGACGATCGGGTGCAGCCGGGTCACTCGTTCAAGTTCGCCGCCGCACTCCAGGCGGCGCAGGGCTGCGGCAGGCCGGTGCTGATCCGGGTCGAGACGGCCGGGAGCCACGGTTACCGGCCGACCGACCGCCGCATCGCTGAGTACGCCGACCAGTTCGCCTTCGCGCTCGCCAATCTCGCCGCGCCGCTCCCCTGAGGCCGCCGCGCGTCCGCTACTCGCTCTTTTCGGCCTCCTTGCCCAGGTGCCGGTCGAGGAAGTAGATCGCCGAGCTGGAAGGACCGATCATCCGGACCTGCTCGAGGAGGCTCTTGGCCGACTTCTCCTCTTCCACCTGCTCGGTGATGAACCACTGGAGCATCGTCTGGGTCGGGTAGTCCTTCTCCTCGCCGGCGAGGCGGAACAGGGCGTGGATGCGCGCCGTCACGCCTTGCTCCTGCTTCAGGACAGCTTCCCAGACCGCCAAGGTGGAGGCGAACTGCCCCTGCGGTTGGGCGACCGCCGCGAGCGACACCCGGCCGTCGCGGTCGTGAATGAAGTCGAAGATCTTCATGGCGTGCGACACTTCCTCGCGGGACTGGCGCCGCATCCAGGCAGCCGACCCCTCGAGGTTGGCGGCGTCGAAGTGGGCGGCCATAGCGAGATACTGATACGCGGAAGCGAGCTCCGCGTTGATCTGGTCGTTGAGCGCCGCCTGCAGCTTTTCACTCAGCATCGGTGGTCCTCCCTGGTTGTGCTGGGGAGGCTACCGCTTCGAGGTGGGCCCGGCAAGGCTGCCGCAGAGGTCGCGTGACCAACGCGATCAGGCTCCCCTGCGACGAAGCCGCCATCCTGGCGGCCGTTCCCGAGCGGCCATGCGCCGGGCGGACCAGCTGGGTGCTCGCCGCGACCATCCTCGGCTCGAGCATGGCGTTCATCGACGGGACCGCCGCCAACGTCGCGCTCCCCGCGCTGCAGTCCTCGCTGCACGCGACCATCACCGAGGTCCAGTGGGTCGTCGAATGCTACGCGCTCTTCCTGTCGGCCCTGCTTCTCACCGGCGGCGCGCTCGGCGATCTCTACGGCCATCGCCGAATCTTCCTCATCGGAGTGATCCTGTTCTCCGGTGCCTCCGCGTGGTGCGGTCTCGCCCCGAGCGTGGGCCAGCTGATCCTGGCGCGCGGCGTGCAGGGCATCGGCGGCGCGCTCCTGGTTCCCAACAGCCTCGCGCTGATCAGCGTCTCGTTTCCCCGAGAGCAGCTCGGCCGAGCCATCGGTACCTGGTCGGCCTTCACGTCCATCACGACCGCTGCGGGCCCGGTGCTCGGAGGATGGCTGGTCCAGCATGGCTCGTGGCGCTGGGTCTTCTTCATCAACGTCCCCGTCGCCCTCGCCGTCGTCTGGGTCACGCTCCGTGGGGTAGGCGAGAGCGCTCGCAGCGGCGCGCGCAGCGGGCTCGATTGGCCCGGCGCGCTGCTGGCCACGGTGGGGCTCGGCGGGCTCGTCTACGGATTGCTGGAGGGTGCGCCGGTTGCGGGCGCGATCGGCGTGGCGTGCCTGGCGGCGCTCTTGCTGGTCGAGGCGCGCACTTCGGAGCCGATGCTGTCGCTCGCCCTGTTCCGCTCGCGCGCGTACACCGGAGCCAACCTGCTCACGCTCTTTCTCTACGCGGCATTCGGTGGTGTGATGTTCTACTTCCCGCTCAACCTGATCCAGATCCAGGGCTACTCGGCCACCGAGGCGGGCGCGGCAATGCTCCCGCTGATCCTGCTGATGTTCCTGCTGTCCCGGTGGTCGGGTGGGCTCGTCGAGCGCTACGGAGCCAGAGGTCCGCTCGTGGTGGGCCCGCTGGTCGCCGCGGCCGGGTTCGCGCTGCTCGCCCGGCCAGGCATCGGCGGCTCCTACTGGACGACCTTCTTCCCCGGTGTTCTGCTGCTCGGGCTCGGGATGGCGATCAGCGTGGCGCCGCTCACGACCACGGTGATGAGCTCGGTGGCGCCGGCGCACGCGGGCGCGGCGTCGGGGATCAACAACGCGGTCTCCCGGGTGGCGGGGCTGCTGGCGGTCGCGGTGCTGGGGTTGGTCATGAACGGGGCATTCAACCGCGAGCTCGACCGGCGGATGACCGCGCTGGCGGTGCCGGCAGACGTGCGCGCGCAGATCGACGCCCAGCGGCCCAGGCTCGGCGCAGCCGAGACGGATGATCCGCTGGGCCGCCGCGCGATCGAGGAGTCGTTCGTCGCGGGGTATCGTCGCGTATTGTGGATCGCCGTCCTGCTCGCAATGGCGAGCTCGGCGAGCGCCGCGGTCCTGCTTGCGGATGCCCGCCGCCCTCAATCGGGAAGCGGCAGGGACGCCTGGCCGAACACGTAGCGCCAGCCGGTGGGCGTCCGCACGTAGGTGTCGCTGAACCAGAGGTGCTTGTCGAAGGCCTTGCCCCCTTCGATCCCCTTTTCCCAGAGGAGGGCTGTGACCACGGCGGTGTTGCCCCAGATGCGGACCTTCTGTTGCGTGTCTTCCTGGTGCTCGAAGACCGCGGAGCGGCTGCGGGCCCCGGCCAGCAGGTCCGCCTTGGTGAACACCTTCCCCGATCCCGTCACCAGGACGAAATCATCCGCCAGGATGGCGTCCATCCCGGCCCAGTCGTTCGCCTTCACGGCCGCCTGGTACCTGGTGTCCAGCGCACCCACCGCTGCGGCATCGTCCACCGCGGTGCGCCGCGGCCGACTGAACCCCAGGAGAAGCGCGGTGCCGATGGCCAGCGCGGAAAGCGAAAGCAGTCCGACAGATCGCATAGAGAGTCCTGGTAGGGGGCCGGGGCTAATCTCATACAATGGAGCGCGGCGCGCCTCATCCGGTCCGGCATCGGCATGTTGCGTCCAGCGACGGTTGGGGAACGGCCGCCGGCGCTGTATCGTACCCCCATGCCTCCCTTCCATTTCGCCTTTTTCGTCAAGGACCTCGCCTCTACCCGCC
>JBGPPG010000098.1:0-12263 GCA_041488455.1 Gemmatimonadota bacterium | reverse complement strand
GCCCGTCACCGACCGGCCTCCGCCGGCGGGAGTTCCCGATCCGGCCGGGTTCGACCGGAGAGTCGTACGGCATCGCCTGCTGGACGGCGGGTTCCTCGTCGTCGTCGTTCGACAGGACGGGCGGGCGGTTCTCGAGGGACTGGTGCGCTGGGAGGGACTCGGACCGGTCAAGTTCGTCGTCGTCGTGAGCGACGACATCGATCTCGCGAGCGAGACGAGCGTCGTCTGGGGCATCTTCACCCGGTTCGACCCCGCGCGCGACATGATCTTCGCGCGGCAGGACTTCGTCGGCGCGCGGCCCGTGTACGGCGGGCGGGTCGGGATCGACGCGACCTGGAAGACCGGCTATCCTCTTCCCCTTACGATGCCGGATGAGATCATGCGACTGGTGGACCGGCGATGGGGCGAGTATTTCCCGGCCCCGGGCGGGCCCCGATGACCAACCTGGGCTCCGGCGCCTCGCTACCGGCTGCCGAAGGGCAGGTTCTGCCCGGCCGGTCACTCGTCGTCCGCTATCTCAATTTCGTCAAGCTGCCGCACACGCTGTTCGCGTTGCCGTTCGCGCTGGTCGGCGTGGTGGCGGGCTCGCGCGTAGCCCCGCTGCGGTGGCGAACGGTGTTGCTCGTGGTGCTCGCCTTCACCGCCGCGCGCTGGGTGGCACTCGGGTTCAACATGGTGGCCGACCGCCGCTTCGACGCGCTCAATCCCCGGACCCGGCTCCGGGAGCTGCCCCGGGGCGCGCTCTCGCTCGTCCAGGCCTGGATCTCTATCGCCGTGGCGGCGGCGGTCTTCCTCGTGAGCGCCGCGCTCATCAACCCGCTCTGCCGCGCGCTGAGCCCGTTGGCGCTCGCGTGGGTCACGACGTACAGTCTCTCCAAGCGCTTCACCTACTGGCCGCACCTGTGGCTCGGCCTCAGCCTCGCGATTGCCCCGGTCGGCGGCTACCTCGCGGTGACGGGGCATTGGAGCGACCCCTGGTGGGTGCTCGTCGCCATCACTGTCGCGGTCGCCACGTGGGTCGCGGGGTTCGACATCTACTACGCGCTGCCAGACGAGGGGTTCGATCGTGCGATGGGGTTGCGCAGCGCGGTCGTCCGCCTGGGTGTGGGGCGCAGTATCCTCGCCGCGCGGCTGCTTCACGGTGTCACGATCCCGGCGCTGATCGCGTTCGGGTGGGGTGCCGGGTTCGGCGGCTGGTATTACGCGGGGGTGACCGTGGCCGCAGGGATCCTGGTCTACGAGCACCGGCTGGTGCGCGCGGATGATCTGTCCCGGCTCAACGCCGCCTTCTTCACCATGAACGCGGTCATGTCGGCGACGGTGTTCGGGTTCGCGCTGGTGGACCGGGTGGTAGGCCGGTGACGCGTCTTCCCATCGTCCTCGCGATCACCGGCGCCTCGGGGGCGCCCTACGCCGTCAGGCTGCTGGAGGTGCTCGCCCGCCATCAGGTGCCACTCTGGCTCATAGTGTCGGGGCACGGGCAGCGCCTGCTCGAGCACGAGTGCGGCCTGGCCTCGCTCGACCAGCTTCGGGCGGCCACCGGCGGTGACTGGACGAGCGTCCGGGTCTTTCCCGACGACGACCGCGGCGCGCTCCCGGCTTCCGGATCCCAGCGAACGGCCGGCATGGTGATCTGTCCGTGCTCGATGGGCACCGTTGCGGCGGTTGCGGCGGGCACCAGCCGGTCGCTGGTCGAGCGCGCGGCGGACGTGGCGCTCAAGGAGCGACGCACGCTCATCCTGGTGCCGCGGGAAACGCCGCTCTCGCTGGTTCACCTCCGCAACCTGGTGGCGGTGACGGAGGCCGGCGCCACCGTCATCCCCGCAGCGCCCGGCTTCTACCACCGGCCCACGCAAGTGGGCGACCTCGTGGATTTCGTCGTCCAGCGCGTGCTCGATCACCTCGCGGTGGACATCACGGTGGCCGGGCGGTGGCAGGGCTGAGCGGGCATGCGCCTCGGGGTCATCGCGGATACGCACGGCCTTCTGCGGCGCGAAGTGTTCGATGTGTTCCGGGAGGTCGATCACATTCTGCATGCCGGAGACCTCGGCCCGCTCGACCTCCTTGCCGAGCTGGAGGGCCTCGCGCCGGTCACGGCCGTCTACGGGAACACCGACGGATTGGACGTGCGGTCGAGACTGCCACAGGTAGCCCAGGTGGAGCTGGACGGGTTCCGCGTGGTCGTCACCCACGGCGACCAGCTCGGCTCGCCCAACCCGGAAAAACTGCACGCCGCCTTCCCGGATGCGGAGATTCTGGTCTTCGGGCACACCCACCGGCCGCTGCTCACGCTTGTCGACGTGGTGGTCACCGTGATGAACCCCGGTGGCGCGGGTCCCAGGCGGTTCGATCTCCCTCCCTCCGTGGGGATTCTGGAGCTCGAGCCGGGCATCCCGCCGCGGGGGCGTCTGGTGCCGTTGCTGCCGGCGGGCGAAGGCTAGGCGCTGGCCCAGCGCTCGAGGGGAGTCGTGCGGCGGAAGGCCTCGGGGTGCGCGCGGAACCACGCCATGATGAGGAGCAGCTCGTCGATCGCCTCGACGGGTAGAGGGCCGGGCGGCGGCTCCGGCCGCGCGAGCTCCTCGGCGACCACGCCCCGGAACGCCTCCTGCTCGATCGGCGTGGCGGGGTAGGGGAACGTCGACCGCACGACGCCGCGGCGCACCACGTACACCCGGTCGTCCCCGAGCGTCCCCGGATCCCGGTAGACGAACGTGAGCAGGTCGACGGCCATCCGCGCGCGCACGATCGCGCCGAACAGCCACTCGAGCTGCTCGAACTTCTCCCGCCACCGTGCCGCGAGCTCGTACTCGGCCCGCGTCGCCGCGTCCTGCATCGCCGCCACGACCCGATCGATGGGCTGGACGGTGCGGCCTTCCAGGAACGCGATCGCCGCGTCCACCCGCCGCAAGTAGTCCCACTCCGCGACGAACCCCGCGCAGGGCCCGGCGCAGTACCCGAACTCGTGCCGCATGCATGCCGCCCGGCGCGTCTGATCGAAGAGATCACCTTGCCCGGCGAAGACGATCGGCATGCTCGCCGCGCAATCCCGCAGGCCGAGGAGATCGGCCAGGGTTCGCACGGCCTCGGCTGTCCTGCCGAAGGACCGGAACGGACCATAGCACCGCGCATCGTCCCCGCCGATCGCGCTGCCGCTCGTGATGCGGGGTGCCGGCCCGCCGGAGAGCTTCACGAATACAGCGCGCCGGGTCCGGTTGAGCTTCAGGTTGAAATGGGGGCGGTAGCGGTGGATCTGACGCAGCTCGGTGAGGTAGGCGGCGAACTCGCTCGGGACGTAGTCCCAGAGGACGTCGTACGCGGCGTAGAGGATCCGGGCGGCCTTGTCGTCGGGATACTCCGCCCGGAAGTAGCTCAGCAGACGGTTGCGGAGACGCTTGGCCTTGCCGACGTAGAGCACCTTGCCGGTCGCATCCACCATCCGGTACACGCCGGGCCGGTTCTCCGCGAGCGCCCGCACCCGGTCCTTCAGCGCCCCGAGGTCCGCGGCGGGAAGCGGCAGGCGCAGCGCCCGGGCGCGGCTCACGACTGGCAGCGATGGCAGAGCACGGAAATCCGTGCATCGATGAGATGCGTCCCGGTGAGCCGGGTGCCGCACACCTTGCACGGCTCGCCCTCCCGCCCGTAGACGAACAGCTCCAGCTGAAAGTTGCCGGGCTCGCCCGTGCCGGTGCGGTAGTCGCGGAAGGTCGTGCCGTTGGACTCGATCGCGGCGCGGAGGATCCGTACCAGCTCGGCGCGGAGCCGGCGAGCCTCAGCCGGCCGCACCCGATTCGCCGCCCGCGACGGGTCGATGCCGGCGGCGAACAGCGCCTCGTTCGCGTAGATGTTCCCCACACCAGCAATCCGCCGCTGGTCCATCAGGACCTTCTTCACCGCCTGGCGCGAGGCTCCCAGGATGGCGGCAAGGCGCTTCGGCGTGAAGGCGGCATCGAGAGGCTCCGGGCCGATCGCCCGGTCGTACGCCTGCCACCCGCGTTGATCGAGAAGTAGCAACGTTCCGAGACGGCGAACATCCCGATACACCAGGCGGCGCCCGTCGTCGAGTCGGGCGGAGAGCACCGCGTAACGGGACTCGTCTGCGGAGAGGGGACGGTCGTGCACAACGAGGGAGCCGGTCATGCCGGGCTGCACGACGAGCCGGCAGTCGCCCAAGTCGAAGACTGCGTGCTTGGCACGGCGACCGATCGCCCGCACCGAAGCGCCCTCGAGCCCCCGCAGCAGCCGCCGGCGGGTAACGCCGCGGAGCACGTCGTCGTGGGAAAGCCTGACTTCGTGCAGCGAGCGCCCCACGATCCGTGGGCGCAGCTCGCGCACGATGGTCTCGACTTCGGGCAGCTCAGGCATGCGTGCCCGCAAACTACACAGGCCGCAGGCAATGCGCCCGCGGCCCCGGTCGAGCTACGGCGTAACGGTGATCGTCCCTACCATGTTCGGGTGGATATTGCAGTGGTAGGTGTATGTGCCGGCGGTGGTAAGGGAGATGGAATAGGTGGCATTTCCGCCGAGAAGGGGGGAAGTCGGGAACGCGCCGTTATCGGACATGATCTGGTGCGTGACCGCCGTGCCGGTGGTGTAATCGCCCCCGCTGATGTCCTGGTTGATCCAGCGGACTGAAATAGTGGCCCCGCCGGCCAGAGCGACGGTCTTGGGGTTCGGCGTAAACGCCGTCGTGGTCTTGGTCTCGGCGCCGAGTGTGATTCCGATGTCGCTGTTCGGGTTCGCAGCGGGCGGCGGAGCATTCTGGGTGGTGCTGGGTGTGGTGGAGCTGCTGCATCCGGCGATGATCCAGACCAAAACCGGCGGTAAAACGGATCGGAGAACGCGCATGGGTTGCGCCTCACGGAAGTGGGTCGACTGACCGCACCGGCTCAGCCGGTGCGGGGGTAAGGGAGCTACATCGCCTAATGGGACGACGGGTGTCGGAATCGCCGCACACGTTTCACGGCTGGAAGATCGAAATTGCGGGTCCGGCGGAGCGGGCCGAGGAGGAGAGGGAGCTACACCGGGGTGAGCCGGGCCGCCTCCCGCCAGCCGATATCACCCCGGAATACCTTGCCGGCGAACGCTATGCGCTCGGCCGCGTCGCGGCTCTGCCGTTGGGCCTCTGCGAAGGTAGGCGCTACCGCCGTGACGTTGAGAACCCGGCCGCCCGCCACCCGCAGCATGCCGGCGTCGTCGAGCGTGGTTCCCGCGTGAAACACCGTGACCCCGGCCGGCAGATCTCCCGGGATCGTGATCGCGGCCCCCCTCTGGGGCCGGTCCGGATAGCCCTGCGCCGCCAGCACGGTCGTGACTGCCGCGCCCGAGCGCAGGCGGATCGGGGTCGGCCGGCCGCCGCGCGCCACCTGCCGGAATGCGTCGGTAAGGCCCCCGGCCACGAGGGGGAGCACCACCTGAGCCTCAGGATCGCCGAGCCTGCAATTGAACTCGACCACCCACGGCGTGCCGGCGTGGTCCACCATCAAGCCCGCGTATAACACGCCCGAGAAGGGTGCCCCCCGCCGGCGTAGCTCCTCCAGCACCGGCACGTACACCTCCCGCCGCGCCCGCTCGAGCAGCGCCGGAGTCGCTAGCGCGACCGGGCTGTACGCCCCCATGCCCCCAGTGTTCGGCCCCTGGTCACCCTCGAGCAGTCGCTTGTGATCCTGCGCCGCTGGCAGGAACTCGAGGTCCGTGCCGTTGGTGAGGGCCAGGAGAGAGACCTCCTCTCCTTCGAGAAATGCCTCGACCACGATCGTCCGCCCTGCGTCGCCGAACCTGCCGTCGCGGAGCATTGCGGCCACCACCGCGCGCGCCTCGGCGCGCGTGGAGCAGACGATGGCGCCCTTGCCCGCGGCCAGCCCGGATGCCTTCACGACGAGCGGCTCGGGCTGCCGATCCACCCAGGCGAGGGCTTCCGCGGCATCCGTGAAGGTGCGGCTCGCGGCCGTCGGGACGCCGGCCGCGGCCATGACGTCCTTCGCGAACGCCTTCGAAGACTCGATCGACGCGGCCGCCGCGCCGGGACCGACGACGGCGCGCCCTTCCGCGCGCAGCCGGTCGGCGAGCCCCAGCGCGAGCGGCACCTCCGGCCCCACCACCGTGAGGTCTATGCCGAGCATGTCGGCGGCATCGGCGAGGCGGTCGATCTCGTCGGCGGGGATCGGAAGGTTGTGGGCGACCGTGGCCGTGCCCGGATTGCCCGGCGCGCAGTGGATCTCCGCGTCCGGGTTCTCCCGCCGGAGCGCCCAGCAGAGCACGTGCTCCCGGCCGCCCCCGCCGACGACCAGGATTCTCACCGGCGCTGAGCCGACCGGAAGGCCTCCGCCGCACGCTCGGCCGCACGCCGCGCCGCGTCCGCCACCGCGCCGGCGAACTCTCGTGCTTCGGCGGCGTAGTGGCTGCCGGCGGCGCTCAGGTCGTCCACCAGAGGACGCTCCTGCTGCTGGCCCCGCCGGACGTATTCACCCCGCACGATCCGGTCATAGTCGCCAGTGGCCACCCACTGCTGGAGCTCGGCCGCCCGAATGGTGTTCATCGGGTGGGTGAGCGCCAGCGTGTTGAGGATCTTGTAGATCGCGTCGAACCCTTCCTTGCTGCCGAGGTACTCGTTCGCCTGCGCCATGAAGGCGTCCACGCTCAGCTGGCCGCTGTTGATCTGGCCCCGGGTGCCGCCCGCCATCTTCATGAACAGACGCTGCGACGCGACCACGTCCTGGCTGCCGAGGAGCCCCGCACGGTCGGCGGACAGCTCGGACTTTCGGGCCCACTCGAGGATCGCGAGCCGGATCGGGAAGAGGGCGATGCCGGCAAGGATCGGGAGCGCGGACAGACCGATGCTGAGCAGGATCTCCGCGATGGTGCGATAGAGCGCGTGGCCACTCACGACATGCCCCATCTCGTGCGCCAGCAGCACGCGGAGCTCGTCGTCGTCCAGCATCTCGAGGGCCGCGGAGTGCACCACGATGAATGGATCGTCCACGCCGTACGCGCCCGCGTTGAAGATCGGCGTCTGCGACACGTACAGCTCGGGCACCTTGGGCCAGTCGAAGGTGCCCGCGACCTCGGCCTGGAGGGTCCAGAGCTTGGGAAACTGGGCGGCGCCGGCCCGGACGGCGTTGCCCTGGAACAGCAAGCGTATGCCGCGCTCGCCGCCCAGGAACCCGATCACCTTGCGCACGACGTCGTCGAAGCCGGGGATGGCGCGGAGTGCCTGAAGCGCTGCCCGGTCGGCGGGATGCTCCCACGAAACGGCCGAGATCTCCGGAAAGCGCTGGCGGGGACGCGGGGCGGGCATGGTCATGGTCGGCTCACGGCTGGGGGTGCGCTATCCTACGCTTCGCCTGCTCTGTTGTTTCAACTTGCACCGCCACAAAGGCACGGTTGTGGTTCGCAGCGGCAGTTCACCGGCTAGCCTCGAACGCCTGCTCGAGGTCGGCGATCAGGTCCTCCGGGTCCTCACACCCGCAGCTCAACCGCACCAGACTGTCGGTGAGCCCCATCGCTTCGCGCAGCGCGGGCGGGACCGAAGCGTGCGTCATGGAGGCCGGGTGCCCGATCAGGCTCTCGATGCCTCCCAGCGACTCGGCCAGTGCGAAGATCCTCACCGATTCTACGAAGCGCCGAGCGCGCGGCAGGCTCCCCAGATCGAGCGAGATCATTCCGCCGAAGCCCGTCATCTGGCGGCACGCAAGATCGTGCTGCGGGTGAGAGGGGAGGCCGGGATAGTAAAGTTTGGTGACGTCCCGCCGCCCGCTGAGCCACTGGGCGATCCGGCGGCCGTTGGCGTCGTGCTGGCGCATTCTGAGTGGCAGCGTCTTGATGCCGCGCAGCGCGAGCCAGCAGTCCATCGGCCCGGGCACCGCCCCCGCCGCGTTCTGGAGGAAGCCCAGCCGCTCGGCGAGGTCGTCCCGGGCCGTGACCAGGATGCCGCCCACGATGTCGCTGTGGCCGTTCAGGTACTTCGTCGTCGAGTGCAGGACGATGTCCGCTCCGAACGCCAGCGGGCGCTGGAAGTACGGCGTCGCGAACGTGTTGTCGACGACATAGAGCAGCCCGCGCGCCCGGGTGAGGTCGCCCACCGCTCCGAGATCCGTCAGGAACATCATCGGGTTGGTCGGCGTCTCGCAGTACACCACGCGGGTGGCTGGCGTGAGGGCCTGCTCGATCGGTCCGATGTCCCGCATGTCCACGAAAGAGAACCGGAGCCCGAGCTCCGCATATACGCGGGTCATGAGCCGCATGCTGCCGCCGTACACGTTCTCGCCGCACACGACATGATCGCCGGCCTTGAGCAGCTTGAGGACGGCGTCCAGCGCGGCGAGCCCCGAGCCGAAGGCGAACCCATGGGTCCCGCCCTCGAGGCTCGCGACGTTTCGCTCCAGCGCCTCGCGGGTCGGGTTCTGGGTCCGGGCGTACTCGTAACCCTTGTGCCGGCCAAGCCCTTCCTGGATGTACGTGGACGTCTGGTAGATCGGAGGCATGGCCGCGCCGGCGAGGGGGTCCGGCACCTGCCCGGCGTGGATCGCCTGGGTGGCGAAGCCGCTGTCGGGGACGTCAGGGAGCACGCGAGTCATCGTTTCTCGAGGCCGCAGAAGTCTCGGAAGCGTAGCGGCTTGTCACGCATCCCGGCAAGCCACGGTTGAACATTTCGGAAGCCGCCGGTACCTTCGCGGAATGATCCCTTCTTCTCCGGGCGCGCCGACGACTGCCCGGTGTCTGGTTGTCGACGACGACGAGCAGGTGCGCGGGGCGCTCGTGCGCGTCATCGAAGCTCAGGGGCTTGCCTGTCTGCAGGCCTCCTCGGGGATCGAGGCGCTCGAGGTGCTTCGGACGAAGGGCGAGGTGCCGGTTTGCATTTCGGACATCTACATGCCGGAGATGGATGGCGTGACCTTCCTCCGTGAGGCGTTGAAGCTCTACCCCGATCTCGCGGTGATCATGCTCACCGGCGTCGCGGAGGTGAGCACGGCGGTGGAGTGTCTCCAGCTCGGCGCCCTCGACTACATCTCGAAGCCGGTTCTGATAGACGAAGTAAGGGCCCGGCTCCAAAAGGCGCTGGAGAAGCGCGAGCTGATCCTCCAGAACCGCTTCTACCAGCAGCATCTGGAGAGCCGGGTCCGGGAGCTCGACCGGCGCAACAAGCAGTCGCTCATCAATGGGGTGCAGATGCTGGTCCATGCGCTCGAAGCCAAGGACTCGTACACCAGCGGTCACTCGACGCGGGTGAGCCGCTATGCGGTGAAGACTGCCGTGGTCCTCGGTCACACCGGCGACCGGCTGGAGGCGATCCGACTGGGCGGGGAGCTGCACGACATCGGCAAGATCGGGACGCGGGAGGCGATCCTCAACAAGCCGGGGCCGCTCACCATGGACGAGTTCGCCCATGTGAAGGTCCACGTGACCCTCGGCGAGCGCATCCTCGCACCTTTCCTGGGCGAGTCGCCGGCCGTGCTCCGGATCGTCCGGTCCCACCACGAGCGCATGGACGGCGGTGGGTTCCCCGACGGGCTCACGAGCGATGAGATCCCCGCCGAGGCCCGGCTCGTCTCCGTGGTGGACGCGTTCGACGCGATGACCACCAACCGGGCCTACCGGCCGTCACGCACGCCCGCAGAGGCAGTGGAAGAGCTGCGGCGCTGCTCTGGCATGCACTTCGATCCCGAGGTCGTGGAGGCGTTCCAAGCGGCCTTCCCCGACGTCGCCGCACTGCCGCTCCACGTGTAGCGGGTTCGCCTATCGTGTCCGCCACATTGATGGTCAGCGTCTCCGGGATGCGCGGCCACGTCGGCAGCGATCTGACGCCGGAGCTGGTAGCGCGCTACGCCGCGGCCCTGGGTGCCTGGGCGAGCCGGGCCGGGCGCCCGCTCGTGGTGCTCGGGCGGGACGCCCGCACCAGCGGGCCGATGTTCGCTCGCGCGGCGACCGCCGGCCTGATGTCGGTCGGGGTGGACGTCGTGGACCTGGGGATGGTGCCCACGCCGACGGTGCAGCTGTCCGTCGAGCATCATCACGCGGGCGCCGGGCTCATCATCACGGCGAGCCACAATCCGATCGAGTGGAACGCCCTCAAATTTGTCGGTCCGGACGGCGTGTTTCTCGATGCGGTTGCCGGTGCCGCGGTTCGGGCGCTCGCCGATGCGGGGCCCCCGCGAGCCGATTGGAGCCGGATCGGCCGGGTGCGGGAGGACCCTGACGCCGTGACCCGTCACCTCGACGCGGTCCTCGCGCAGTCGGTGATCGACGTCGCAGCCATCCGCGCGCGCGGCTTCCACGTTGCTCTGGACTGCGTTCGCGGCGCCGGGGCCGTGGCGATCCCGCCGTTGCTCGAACGCCTCGGTGTCCGGATGACCGGCATCAATCTCGAGCCCGATGGGCGGTTCCCCCACCCCCCGGAACCGGTCCCGGAGAACCTCGGCGACCTCGGCCGCCTGGTCCGGGAAAGTGGAGCCGACCTGGGCCTGGCAGTGGATCCCGACGTGGATCGCTTGGCCTTGGTGGACGAGACCGGCACCGCCATCGGCGAGGATTACACGCTGGCGCTGGCGGTGCGCGCGGTGCTCTCCGCAAGGGGGAACCCTCAGGGCGGCAAGCCGGTTGTGGTCGTGAACCTGTCGACCAGCCTCGTAGTGGAAGATGCGGCTCGCGACTTCAACGCCCGGTTCGTGCGGGCGCCTGTCGGCGAGGCGAACGTGGCCCGGGCCATTCGGGAGGAGGGGGCCGTCGTGGGCGGGGAAGGAAACGGCGGGGTGATCCTCCCGGGCCTGCACATCGGACGGGACGCCCCCCTGGGGGTGGCCTTGATTTTGCACTATTTGGCCAAGGTTGGGGCCCCCCTCTCCCGCGTTGTGGCCTCAGCGCCGCGGTACACAATTCTCAAGGCGAAAGCCGCGCGCGCGGAGGATCTCGGCCCCTCGTTCGACCGGATGCGGCAGCGCTTTCCAGACGCCAGCGTGGATGAACGGGACGGACTCCGGCTGGCCTGGCGGGATCGCTGGCTGCACGTGCGCCCCTCAGGCACCGAGCCGATCGTCCGGCTCATTGCGGAGGCCCCGACTGCTGCCGAGGCCGAGCGCCTGGTGGCGGCGGGCCAAGAACTCCTGACCTAAAGGACCACGCACGGATGTGTGGCATCGTCGGATATATCGGTCCCCGCCCGGCGGCCAAACTGCTGCTCGAGGGACTCAAGCGCCTTGAATACCGCGGGTACGATTCCTCCGGTATCGCGATCGTGAACGGCAAGGGCCTCGAGATCGTGAAGGCGGCGGGCAAGATATCGGCGCTCGAGCAGCAGCTCGACGGCAATCTCCCGGGTGGCACTCTCGGGATCGCGCACACCCGCTGGGCGACCCACGGGGCGCCCACGACGCCGAACGCTCACCCCCACACCGACCAGTCGGGCCGCATCGCCGTCATCCACAACGGCATCATCGAGAACGCCTCCGTCCTGCGGAAGGCGCTCCAGCAGCGCGGCCACACCTTCAAGTCGGAGACGGACACGGAGGTGCTGGCGCACCTGGTCGGCGAGTTCTACCGCGGGAATCTCGAGGAGGCGGTCGCGGCCGCGCTGCGGGACGTGGACGGCGCCTACGGCCTCGCCTTCGTCTGCGCCGATGAGCCGGGGGTTCTGGTGGCAGCGCGGAAGGGCTCGCCGCTCCTGGTGGGTGTCGGCGAGAACGAGTGGTTCGTGGCGTCCGACGCGTCGCCGCTGCTCCAGTACACCCGCTCGGTGATCTACCTCGACGACGGCGAGATGGCGGTCTTGACCCGGGACGGCTATCGCATCCGCAACCTCGAGACGGCCAAGATCGACAAGCCGGTGGACCAGATCGAGTGGGACCTCGCGACGATCGAGCGCGGGGGCTTCCCCCACTTCATGCTCAAGGAGATCTGCGAGCAGCCGGAGAGCCTGCGGAACACCCTGCGCGGGCACCTGCTCGAGGACGAGGGCACGACCCGGGTCAGCGGCCTCAACCTGTCCGATGACGACCTGAAGCAGGTGCGGCGGATCATCATCACCGCCTGCGGCACCTCCTGGCACGCCGGACTCATCGGCGAGTACATGCTCGAGGAGATGGCCCGGATTCCGGTGGAGGTCGAATACGCGTCCGAGTTCCGCTATCGGAACCCGGTCGTCGATCCCCAGACGCTGGTGATCGGGATTTCGCAGTCGGGCGAGACGGCGGACACGCTGGCCGCGATCCGCGAGGCCAAGCGCCGCGGGGCGCGCACGATCGGCGTCGTGAACGTGGTCGGCTCCACCATCG